>JBGPDC010000056.1:0-27784 GCA_041482115.1 Terriglobia bacterium
AGGACCGGCCCCAGCGAGACGGCCCGGAAGGGCGAGGCCGGCGCGCGGGCCGGCATCCCGGCCAGCCCGCGCGCGAGCCAGCCGTCGGCGGTGCTCTTGACGCCCGGCGTCCCCGACTCCATGTAGTCCTGGGCGTCGAAGTGGGAGCGGGTGGGGTCCGGCGAGCCTACCGCGTGGACGATCGCCAGATGCTGGCCGTCGTAAAGCGGCTTCAGCGGGGCGAGCGAAGGGTGCAGGCCGAAGAAGCCGTCCAGATCGAGGGCGGCGTGCTCGCGCGACGAAGCAGGACTGGGCACGGCGAGGGTCGGCCGCAGCTCGTAGTAGCGCTTCTCTCCAAACGGCGCCACGATGTTCAAGCCATCGGCCGCCCCGCGCTGGAAGATGGCCACCAGGGTCCTCTTGCGGCCCGCGGAGGAGGGCGCCGCCTCGAGCGCGCGCCAGAGCCAGGCCGGAGCCGAGCCAGCCCCGACCATGGCCAGGGCCGCATTGCGAAGGAACACACGGCGTGTTGGCATGCGCTACTCCTAGCGTCTCTGAAATTCCGGTGAGCCTAACGTGAGTCCTGCTATCACCGCCGGCTGGTCGCCGCCGCTGGCGTGGTCCGCGAGGGCCTGGGCGATGGCCGCTCGCGTTGGCTCGGAGGGATTAGCGAGCAGCAACGTTCTCGGCAAGCGGTCCGGCGCCGCCAGCCGGGCGGTATCGACATGCACGCCGGGGACACGGTTGGCCGCCAGCGCCGAAGCGAAATTCATCCGTCCGAGCAGCGAGGCCGAGCTGACCCACTCCTGGCCAGTGTTCGGATAGCCGGTCGGTTCTTCCTTTCGGTAAAGAGGCTGGCCGAGTTGCCCGACTTGGAAGGCGAGCGGGAGCGCGGAGGTGACGTTAGCGTCGAGCGCTCGCACCGCGCTCGCCACCATCTCGAGCGGCGATTTCATCTTCGCCTGGTATGCGCCTTCGGACCAGAACTCGCCGGCTGCCAGCATCGTTTGCAGCACTTCCCGAAGGTTGCCGCCGCTCGCGCGGAAGGTCTTCGCCATCTTCTCGATCAGCGCCGGCGGCGGATGGTCGGAGACGAAGCGCTGGGCGAGTTGGGTCGAGATGAACCGGGCGGTCGAAGGATGGTTCGCCAGCACGTCGAGCACCTTCAGTCCGTCTTCCATCCCGCCGCCGGCGGGAATCTTCACGCCTAGCACCGCCTTCTCGCCCTGGTCGTGGAGCCGCGCATTGAACTCGAAGCCGCCGCCGCGCCGGGGTTCGCGAATAGTCCAGCCGGTGAAACAGCGCGCCACTTCGATCACATCCTGCTGGGTGTAACCGCCGTCGACGCCGAGCGTGTGTAGTTCCAGCAGCTCCCGCGCGTAGTTCTCGTTGAGGCCCCGCCGGCGTCCACCCTGGCCGCCGCGCCGCTGGCGAATCTGTTCGGCAGCCTGCGGATCGACCGACTGCCAGTTATCCAGGTAGAAGAGCATGGCCGGATGTTCGGCGGTCGCGACGAGCAGGTCCTGGAACTTACCGAGAACGTGGGGCCGGATGGCGTCGCGCTCGTAGGAGGTCACCAGGTAACGGTCGGCGCCCTTGTCCAGGTAGACGTTGAAGTGGTTGAACCAAAAGTCGGTGAGGACCTCTTCCAGTTGGCGGTTGCTGTAGATGGCGCGGTAGAGCTTGGCTTCCTGCAGATCCTGCGCGACTACCTGCACCGGCGCCATTGAGGCGAGCGCCTGGCGGCGTACCTCGGTCGGCGCGGCCGCGAGCATCATTCGTCGTGCGGGTCCGGGCGCCGCGGCGAGCAGCGCCTCTTGCTGGGCCGCGCTGAACGAGCCAAAGAGGCGCTGCTTCTCCTGCGGCGAGCCATTGCGGAGCACTGCAATTTGGTGCTGGGTGAGCAAACGGCCTAACGCTGCGCGGGCGCCAGGCTCGGAGGCCGGCTCTTCCGCCGGCGTGCCCTGGCCTTGGGCCTGGCGGAATCGCTTGGCCATCTGCTCGAAGGCCTGGCGCTTCTGGGGATCGCTCGGGTAGGGTATACGTCCGGCGGCCATGGCCCGCAGGAGCTGCGGCGGTGGATAGTTCCTTACCATTTCCGTGGCGCTCTGGCGGGTCGTTTCGAGAGGCGCGAGCTTCCCCGCGAGCAGCGGGTTCTCGGTGATTCGCTCGGGGTGGAGTTGCTGGTCGATCCACTTCTCGAGGCCCAGCGAGCGGACCCGCTCCACGTCGCCGGGACGCGGCCCGAAGGTGAGGCGCCACAGGGCGTGGACGATCTTGCGGTCCGGCGAGAGCCGGACCTGAAAGGGATTCCCGCGGGCGGCCCCGAGCGACACGGCCGCCGCTGGAATCAGTAAGGCAGCGAGCAGGGAGAATTTTTTTTGCATGGCCGTTACCTCCTACAACCCCTCCGCGCGGGAAAAGTTGCGGGGCCGCGTGGGCTCCAAACCCACGGCTGGCGGGCGTTGCGCGATGAAAACATTTCAGCGAGTCGCTGTTGCGGGCCGTATCGCCCCCTCCGGCCCCGGCCGCGCGCCCGCTCGTAACCTCATTTTTCTCTTGACTTTTTCTCCGGGCAACTTTATACATGGAGGCAACATCGTGGCGCTCAGCGTCACAAACTTTGATGTTAGGGAGAATGTTTCGATGAAGAAAGCAGCGAAGAAGCCGGCGAAGAAGAAAGCGCCCGCTAAGAAGAAGAAGTAGGATCTGATCATCGGAGTTTGACCAAGGCCCCGTCCCGGAAGGGACGGGGCTTTTGCGTTTATGGGCTTCGAACGCCATATTCGAGAGCAGCCGGAGCGGCTGCGGGCGCTGGCGCCACAGGTGGCCAGCGCCTCGCATCCGTTGTTGTCCCCGGCTGGCCGCCGGCTGCTGCGCCTCTCGAAGGCCGTGCTGACGGGCATGGGCTCGAGCCTCTACTCCTGCTACCCGGCCTACCTGCGAATGGCGCAAGCGGGCCGCTCCGTCACACTGTGGGAAACGTCTGAACTGCTCCACTTCGCCGCGGGCGCGATCGACGCCGGTACCCTGGTGATCGCCGTCTCGCAGTCGGGCGAAACCGCAGAGATCGTTTCCTTGCTGGAACGCTTGCCCCGTTCCCAGCCGGTGCTGGGCATCACCAATGTTGCCGGCAGCACCTTGGGGTGGCGGGCCGATCTGTTGGTCGAGCTCGGCGCCGAGCCGGGGCCGTATCCCACGACACAAACCTACGTCAACAGCGTGGCGTGGCTGCTCGGTCTCGCTCACGCGGCTCTCGAGGAATCTCTGGAGTCCTTCGGCCGAGCCCTCGAGCAGGCCGCCGCGGCTCTCGAGTCTCTCCTTGCGCAAAGCTTCTCGCACCCGGATCTCACCCTCCACTCCGGAGGTCATCTGGTGTTTCTGGCGCGCGGCGCGAGCCTGGCATCGGCGCAACAGGCGGCGCTTCTTTCTCACGAAGTGGCCGGACGCGGCGCGGCAGCTCTCTCGGCCGCCTCGTTCCGGCATGGTCCGATTGAGATGGCCGGACCCGGCTTGCAGGCGGTTGTCTTTCTGCCGCACGGTCCCACGGCGAGCCTGGTGGAAAATCTGGCGCGCGATCTCGAGCGCTTTGGCGCGCAGGTGCTGCGCATCGCCGACGACCGGCTAGGAGTCGGCGACTGGCGTCATGCGCCGGTCGACGAAGAACTAGCCCCGCTGGTGAACATCGCCCCGGTCCAGGTGCTGGCCTACCGCGCCGCTCTGGCCGCGGGACGCGAGCCCGGCGTCTTTCGCCAGGCGTCTAGCGTCACGCGGATCGAGTAACCAGCGCGGCTACTGGATCGGCGAGAAGTCCGTCGGCCGCAGGAAGGTGATCCTGATGTCTTTCACGATCTCGCCTCCCCGCTCTATCGATTCCTTCCGGACCTTCGCCCATTCCTGGTCGGCGCCGAAGGCATCCCAGGCTTTCTCGCGATCCGCCAGCGTGGCGAAGGGGGTGAGGTAGGCCAGGTTCGGCATGTTGGGGCCGGCCAGGGTGCGGGAGTAAAGAATCGGGTGAATGCCGGAGCGATGGAAGATCTTGATCTCGGCGCCAGAGAAGCGCTCATGCACGAGGCCCGCTTGCCGCTGGGTGGGCGAATGATAAACGCGCAGCTCGAAAATGCGGGAAGGCTTGGGCTTTTCCTTAAGCGGGACAATCTCGGGCGAGTAGTCGGTGGCTTCGAGTAGTATGCTGTCGGCGGAGTCGTAAGGGGGCTCGGGGCCTTGTTCGAGCGCCGCCAACCCTTTCTGATAGCCGGTGTCGGATATCCACTTGCGGGTCGAGGTCTCCATCTCGGCGAGGCTCGGGTAGCCGGCCAGCGTCACCACGCCCGGCAGGTGGTCGCCCAGAAACACGTTGAAGACGCCGAGTGGCCCTGCGATGGTCTTTGTGAGCAGCGGCATCTGGGAGGCGATGAATTCGTTTACGCGGGCCTGCTGGCTGCCCATGTGCATGTTGTAGAACGTGAGCCGGTAGATCCGGGTCTGGCGCGTGCTGCTCTGCGCCGCTGCGCTCTCTCCCATGGCCGCGAGCATGCTGGCTCCTCCTAAGGCGTGCAAAAAAGATCGTCGCTTCATGCTAACCCTCCGGCGGCGGATTTGCCGCTGCCCCTCCGGCGGGCGGGAAGCCCTTCCGGGGTGCGGTATTCTGAATCGTGTTTATAGCACAACCCTTCCTGTCGGTGATTATCCCGGCTTTTAACGAGGAGGCGAAAATCGACGCCGACCTGCAAGCGGCCCTCGATTACTTCCAGAAACAGCCTTACACCTTTGAGCTCATCGCCGTGGACGACGGCTCCTCCGATCACACCCCTGAGAGGCTCACCGCCTGGGCCGCGCGTGCCGGGGACGCCGTGCGCGCTATCTGCTACCGTCCCAACCGGGGCAAGGGATGCGCGGTGCGCACCGGGATGCTGGCGGCGCGCGGGCAGGTGCGGATGTTCGCCGACGCCGGCCTCTGTGTGCCCTTCGCGGAGACAGGGAAGGGACTTGCCACGCTCGAAGGCGGCTGTGACGTGGCTATTGGCTCGCGCAAGCTGGCCGCTTCCCAGATCGTGGCGGCCCAGCCTTTCTACCGCCAGCTCGGCTCGCGGGTCTTTGGGTCCCTGGTCCGCGGCGTCATGGGACTCTCAGGCATCAGTGATACTCAGTGCGGCTTCAAATTCTTCACCGGGGCCGCCGCCGAAAAGCTCTTCGGGATCTCTCGTATCGACGGATTCATGTTCGACGCCGAGACGCTGATACACGCCCGCCAACTCGGCTTGCGGATCGGAGAGTTCCCGGTCGAGTGGCGCGCCGATCCCGATTCGCGGTATCGCCCAATTAGCGGCAGTCTCCGAAACCTCGCAGAACTGGCCAGAATTCGCTTTTCCTGAGCCATTTTTGTGATAAAATTTCGCCTTGTGAGTGCTACGAGTTCCGTTATCCCGGACGCCGTAACAACGGTCCCCAAACCCCTCGCGAGTCCTAAGTCTCTCACCCTAGTGTTCTTGTGTACCGTGATCGGCGCGGCGGCCCAGATCCTGATGAAACAGGGGGCTAATCACCTCACCGGCGCCGGCTTGCTAGGTATTATCACTAATGTGCCCCTGCTGGCCGGTTACCTCTGCTATGGGGTGAACACTGTATTACTAGTGATGGCCTTGCGGCACGGTCAGCTTTCGGTCCTCTACCCGATCATCGCGCTCACCTATGTGTGGGTAACCATCCTTTCGCCGATGTTTTTCGTCGACCACCTGAACGCCTTCAAGGTGAGCGGCGTGACGCTGATCGTCTTAGGGGTGTCGCTCATCGGCCTGGGGAGCCGCTCATGACGACGCCGTTTTCCTCCATGCTGCTGGTGTTTGGGGCGGGCATTATCGGCTCCATCGCGGCGGTCAGCCTGAAGTCGGGCGCGAACCGGCTGGGGGGCGGGATACTGCACATCTTTCTAAGCTGGCGCGTTGCCCTGGGGGTGTTGCTGTATCTGCTTTCTTCGGTCCTCTTCGTGGCCGGTCTCAAGCACGGCAGCCTCTCCGTGCTCTACCCGATGGTCTCGCTCAGTTATATCTGGACCCTCCTCTGGTCCCGCGTTCTCTTTCACGAGCCATTCAACCGCTCGAAGATTGTGGGTCTGGGCCTGATCCTCGCCGGCGTCGTCTGCATCGGACTCGGCAACTATTGATGTTTTCGAAGGCGCTGCTGCTGGCCGCCGGGCGGGGCAGCCGCCTGGGCGCGGCGACCACAGAGATCCCGAAACCCATGCTGCGCGTGCGCGGCAAGCCGGTTCTCGAGCGCCACGTGGAGCAGTTGGCGGCCGCCGGGGTGACGGAAATCTGGATTAACCTGCACCACCGGGGCGAAGTGATCCGCGACTACTTCGGCGACGGCTGGCGCTGGGGCGTGCATATTCGTTACTCGGAGGAATCGGAACTCCTGGGCACGGCGGGCGCGCTCCAGCGCCTCGCGACAGAGTTTTCGTCAGGTCCGTTCTTTGTGGTCTACGGCGACAACGTGGGCTCCTGCGACTACCGTGCGCTGGCGGAGGCGCACCCGCCGGGAGCGCTGCTTACCGTGGCGCTCTGTCACAAGGACGACGTGGCGTCCAGCGGCATCGCGGAACTCGCCCCCGATGGCCGCATACTGCGCTTCATCGAAAAACCCGCCTCAGAAGAGCGCTTCAGCCACTGGGTGAACGCCGGCATTTACGCCGCTTCGCCCGATTTGCTCGGCTGGCTCTCCGACGGCGTTTCCGATTTCGGACGCGACGTCATCCCCCGGCTTCTCGCGGCCGGGGCCAGCCTACGCGGCTTCGTGCTCTCGTCGCCGGTGCTCGGCGTCGATACACCGGAGACGCTGGCCCAGGCGGATGTGCTCGGCGTGGCAATCATCGGTGCCGGACGCATGGGGGAGCGGCGCGCGGCCGTGGCTCGCGCTGACTCCGGCAGCCGGGTCCGGTGGGTGGTCGACTCGCAACTGGAGCGAGCGCAGTCCGTAGCCGCGCCTTCCGCCGCCCGGACCGCCACGGACTGGGAAGCCGCCGTGCGGGACCCCGAGGTCGACTGTGTCGTCGTCTCGACGCCCAATCACCTGCTGGCGCCCGCCGCGCAGGCGGCCCTCGCCGCCGGCAAGCACGTGCTGGTCGAGAAGCCCGCGGCCCGCAGCGCCGCCGAGTTGCAGCCGTTGGTGGCTCTCGCCTCCCAGCGCCGGGTCGTCTTCAAAGCGGGGTTCAACTACCGGTTTCACCCGGCGATCCGCCGCGCCGCGGACCTGCTGCGCTCGGGCGAAATCGGCACAGTCCGGCACCTTACGGCGCGCCACGGTCACGGCGGACGGAAGGGGCTTGAAAAGGAGTGGCGCGCCGATCCGGGCCAGTCCGGCGGCGGCCAACTGCTCGACCAGGGCGTCCACCTCGTCGATCTGCTCCGCTGGTTAAGCGGCGAAGAGCTGGCCAGCGTCCAGGCCGTGGTCGCGACGGAGTTCTGGCCGACGCAGCCGCTCGAAGATACCGCCTTCTGCCTGTTCCGCACGACCTCCGGAGTCACCTGCTCGTTGCTCGTGTCGCTCCTCGAGTGGAAGAACCGCTTCGAACTGGAGATCACGGGGGACCGGGGCGCCTTGCGGGTGGAAGGTCTCGGAGGCAGCTACGGACCGGAGCGCCTCACGATTATCCGCCGGCCCGAGCAGTTCGGCGTGCCACAGGTCGAAACTCTGGAGTTCGAGAACCCGGACGAGTGTTGGGCCGCCGAGTGGGCCGAATTCGTCGCCGCCGTCCGCGAGGGACGCGCGCCGCTCGGTGACGCCCGCGACTCGCTCGCCGTCCTGCGCGCCGTCGAGGCCTGCTACCGCAGCTCGCGCGAGCAGCGGTCCATCGCATGTTGAGGCCCGGCGTGTTCCTGGACCGCGACGGCGTGCTGGTCCGCCCGGTGATCCGCGACGGCATCCCCTATGCTCCGCTCCGCTGGGAGGACTTCGCTATCGTCCCCGGCGCCGCGGCCGCCGTCTCCGAACTCCGCCGCGGGGGCCTCGCCGTGGTCGTCGTCACCAACCAGCCGGAAGTCCGCCGGGGCAACCTGTCGGCCGATCTCCTTGCCGATTTTCACCGCCGGCTGCAGGAAGAAGTGCCGGTGGATGGGATCCTCGCTTGCTGCCACGACGACCGCGACGGCTGCGAGTGCCGGAAGCCGAAGCCGGGGTTGCTATGGCAGGGCGCACGGGACCACGAGATCGACCTCCAGCGGGCGTGGATGGTGGGAGATACAGCACGCGACCAGGGGGCTGCCAGGGCCGCAAGAGTGTCCTTTCTGCTCCTGGATGCGCCCTACAATAAGGAACTGGAAGCGGACCAACGCGTGCCAGATCTGGCCGCCGCCGTCCGTGTTATCCTGGGCGGTTCCGTATAGGTTTTCGTTATAGGAATGATAATCACCCGCACACCCTTCCGGATCACCTTGGGGGGCGGCGGCACCGACCTGCCGGCCTACTATCGTCGTCACGGGGGCTTTATCTTCGCCGCCGGCCTGAATAAATACATGTTCGTGTGCCTGAACACCCCCATCGTCGACGACCTGGTGCGGGTTAAGTATTCCGAATCCGAGATCGTGGAAGACGTCGAGCAGGTGCGCCACACGCTGGTCCGGGAAGCATTGCAGCACTTCAATATCCGCAACGGCGTCGAGATCATCTCGATGGCGGATGTGCCGGCAGGCACTGGCCTGGGCTCATCGAGTTGTTATCTCGTGGGGCTGCTGAACGGGCTGCACACGCTGTGCCGGCGTCCGGTGAGCCGGCAGGAGCTGGCGGAAGAGGCCTGCCACATCGAGCTCGACCGGTTGCAGAAGCCGATCGGCAAGCAGGACCAATACCTGGCGGTCTACGGCGGATTCACGGTGCTCGAGATCGACCGCGACGGACGGGTCACAGTGAGCGAGGCGGGCCTGGGACCCGACGTGGTCGAGGAGCTCGAGCGCAACATTCTGCTCTTCTATACGGGCCAAACTCGCTCCACCGAGACGATCCTCGCTTCCCAAAGCCAGCGGCTGACCGCCGACGAAGACGAGATCACCAACAACCTGCACCTCATCAAGGAAATAGGCCGCGAAATCCTGACTGAGCTGCGGCGGGGAAACGTGCGGCGGTTCGGCGAGCTGCTCGACGACCACTGGCGGGCTAAGAAGAAGCTCGGCGACGACATTTCTTCGCGCCACATCAACCGCCTCTACGACGTCGCGCGGGCCAATGGCGCGATCGGCGGGAAGATATCCGGCGCCGGCGGCGGGGGCTTCTTCCTCTTCTACGCCGAAGAGGGCAAGAAGCAGCTCCGGACGGCGCTCGAAGCCGAGGGCCTGCGCGAGATGCGCTTTCGTTTCGACCTGGAGGGGACCAAAGTACTCGTGGACCTGCTGAGCGGCGAGCAGTATCGCGCCCTGCAGCGGCAACTGGCTCCGGCGCGCCATGCATAACGCTCCGTTCATTGACGCCTACCTGGCCGAGATGCAGCGCGTGACGAGTGAGCTCTCGCGCGAGCAGATCGACCGCGCCATCGAGGCGATTTTCGAGGCGTGGAAACGCGGCGCTACGATATTCCTGATAGGCAACGGCGGTTCGGCCTCGACAGCGACTCACTTTGCTTGCGACCTCTCCAAGGTCACAATTGCGGAGGGGAAGCCGCGGCTGCGAGCCGTGTCGCTCTGTGACAACATCCCGCTGATGAGCGCCTGGATCAACGACTCCGGCTTCGAGCACCTGTTCAGCGAGCAGTTGCGCACCCTTATGCGGCGCGGGGACGTGCTGGTGGCGATCAGCGTCCACGGCGGCTCGGGGCAGGACCGCGGGGGCCCGTGGTCCCAGAACCTGCTGCGGGCGGTGCGCGTGGCGCAAGAGGAGTTCGGCGCCACGGTGATCGGGTTCACGGGGTTCGACGGCGGGGCGCTGCGCGAGATGTCGAACGTCTGGGTCCACGTGCCGGCGAACTCTACCCCACAGACCGAGTCCTTCCACCTCGTGCTGGAGCACCTCATCACCTTCTGCCTGAAAGAAAAGATCGCCGGTTCCGATGCCCGAGCTAAAGGATAAAACCGCCGTCATCACCGGGGCCGGCCGTGGCATCGGCAAACGGTTGGCCATTGCTTTCGCCCAGGAAGGCGCCAAGATTGGTCTCGTAGCCCGCACCCTGCCCGAGCTGCACCTGACGCAGCTCGAGATCACCCATGCGGGAGGCGCTTCCATGGTGGCGCCGGCCAATGTCGGCGAGTGCCGTGAGGCGGAAGAAGCCATCGACGCCGTGCGGCGGCGCTTCGGCCCCATCGACATCCTGGTCTGCGCGGCGGGTATCCAGGGACCCATCGGACCGACCGTCTCAGCCGATCCAGTGGCCTGGGCCGAAGCGCTGCGCGTGAATCTGCTGGGAGTCTTCCACTGCTGCCATGCGGTGCTGCCCGAGATGATCGCGCGGCGGTCCGGCAAGATTATCAACCTCAGCGGCGGCGGGGCGGCCTCGGGGAGAGCCTTCTTTTCCGCATACGCGGCGGCCAAGGCGGGGCTGGTCCGCTTTACCGAGACCCTGGCCGAAGAAGTTGCGCCCCAGAACATCCAGGTGAATGCCATGGCGCCGGGCGCTACCTACACCCACATGACGGATCAGATCCTGACGGCGGGCGAGGACACCGCGGGTGAGAAAGCCATCCAGGAGGCGCGCTCGGCGCGGCTCACCGGCGGGGTCCCGCCCGAGCTGCAAATCGCCCTGGCGCTGTTCCTGGTTTCCCCGCGCTCAAACCACATCAGCGGCAAGCTGATCAGCGTGCACGACGACTGGAAGCGCCTGGAACGCACCACCATGATCCCGGACCACCTGACCCTCCGCCGGGTCAACAAGCAGTGAAATACCGCCGCGTTCTGGTCACCGGGGGCGCGGGCTTTATCGGCTCGCACACCGTCGACCTGCTGCTCGAGCGCGGCTACCAGGTCCGGGTGCTCGACAGCCTGCAGCCGCGCGTCCACCCGCACGGCAAGCCCGCCTACCTGCCGCCCGAAGTCGAATTCCAGCAAGGCTTCGTCGAAAACCGCGACGATCTCGCCCGCGCGCTCGATGGCGTGGACGCGGTCTTCCACCTGGCCGCCTACCAGGACTACATGCCGGACTTCAGCACCTTCCTGCACGTGAACGCCGAGAGCACGGCGCTGCTCTACGAGCTGATCCTGGAGCGGAAGCTGCCGGTCGCGAAGGTCGTGGTGGCGGCCTCCCAGGCGGTGGCCGGGGAAGGGAAGTACGAGTGCGGCGAACACGGCGTCATCTACCCCGGCCCGCGTCCCTTGGAGCAACTGGAGAGAAGCGAGTGGGAGCTGAAGTGCCCCCATTGCTCGCGCGAGATGCAGCCGCTGCTGATCGACGAAGCCGTCTCGTGCCCCCACACGGCCTACGGGATCTCGAAGTACGCGGTGGAGCTGCTGGCGCTGAACCTCGGCCGCCGCTACGGCCTGCCGTCCGCGAGCATGCGTTACACCTACGTGCAGGGGCCGCGTAATTCCTTCTACAACGCCTACTCAGGGATCTGCCGCATCTTCTGCCTGCGGGTGCTGGCGGGCTTGCCGCCGGTGGTGTATGAGGACGGCCGGCAGCGCCGGGACTACCTCGACGTGTCGGACGTGGCGCGCGCCAACGTGCTGGCGCTCGAGTCGCCGGAGGCCGACTACCGGGTGTTCAATGTAGGTCCGGGCCGCGCCATGACGGTGCTGGAGTTCGCCCGCGTGGTGCTGCAGGCCGCCGGGAGCCTACTCGAGCCGCAGGTCAACGGAGAATTCCGCGTAGGCGACACGCGCCACACCGTGAGCGACGTGGCGGCGCTACAGTCGCTCGGGTGGCGGGCCGAGGTCCCAATTGAGCAGACCGTCGGTCGCTACCTGGAGTGGATCCGCGGCTTCTCGAATACCCGCCAGTACCTGGAAGCGGCCGAAGCTGCCATGCGGGGCAGCAACGTGATCCGCCGGGCGCGGGCCCCCGCAGGCTGAGCTTGCGGCCATGCCCCCCTCCGCAGTATTGTGAGGGCGTGACCATCACCCGCCGCACCCTTCTCACGGCGCTCTCGGCGGCTGCGGCCGCCCCGGCGCAGCGCACCTATCTGAATTGGAAGCCGAAGCTCGGCGTCCTGGGCATTTATTCCGACTCTAACCTGGAGTTCGTCAAGGCCGAGGGCTTTACCAGCATGCAGCTCCGGACCAGCGGGCCCCTCGACCCCGACCGGCAGGACGATGCGGTCATCGCGTCCATCAAGCAGAAGGTCCGGAGCGCCGGCATCTACGTCTCCTCGCTGGCCGTGGATGGCAACCACATCGACCCCGACCCGGCCGCGCGCGACCGCCAGAACCAGCGCACGATGAAGTCCATCGAGCTGGCCGGCAAGCTGGGTGTGCCTTGCATCGGCGGGCAATCCGGCAAAATCGTGGGGCGCCCGTTGCAAGAACAGGTGGACCAGATCGTCCGCGTCTACAACGAGAAGTATTTCCCGCTCTGCCAGAAGCACAACGTTCGCATCCTGTGGGAGCCGTATGCCGGCGGCCCGAACATCGCCACCAGTCCCGTGGGTTGGGAGGCGCTTTTCAAGGCGTTTCCCAACAGTCCACACGTCGGGCTGCAATTCGATCCCTCGCACCTGGTGTGGCAGTTCATGGACCCGGTCCAGGCGGCCCGCGATTTTGCGGACAAGATCTACGACGTGCACCTCAAGGACACCGAGATCTTCTGGCACGTCCTGCGGCGCGCGGGCATTCAGCCGGTCAACAACGTGCGCTGGTGGCGCTTCCGGGTGCCCGGTTACGGATCGGTCGACTGGAAGGGTTTTTTCTCGGTGCTCGCCGAGGTCGGGTATAGCGGGGCCATGAACATCGAGAACGAGGACGAGTCCTACTACCCGGCTTACGACGGGGACAATTTCACGGAGCAGTTCAAGCGCGGCTTCCACGTGGCGCACGAATTTCTGAAGACCTTGGTGCCGCCCGTGACAGCATAACGGCCTCGGCCGCTCCGAAGCAGGAGCAGCCGTTGAGAGGAGTCATGATCAGAGGCCTCGTGGCTTGCTTGTGGGTCTCAATCTTCGGCGCCTGCCTGGGCGCTGAGACTCCTCGCCCGGTGAAGCTCGAGGTGGAGGCCCCGAAGGCCGCCATCGGTCTCGGGGAGCGGGCTACCCTGACGGTCAGACTGCTGGGCGTGAACAACCAGCCGGTTCCCGCGCCAAGAGACTTTCTGATCGACATTTTGGCGCGCCTTCCTTCGAATACCACAGCGACGCTCACCTCTATCACGCTCCCGGCCGGTCAATCTGCCGTACAGGTCAGCCTGCCGCCGGCTGAGACCGAAGGCTTCCTCTACATCCGGGCCCGGCACCCGGAATTGCTCGAAGGCGGTGCGTACCTTAGGGTGAGAGGTCCACTGCGACCGTCCCCATCGCCGCTTACACCTGCGGCGGCCATCAGCCCGGAGGCTCCTGCCGCGCCCCCCGTGCCGCAAAGGGCGCCGGCTCCGATTCTGAAGCGCTTGCCGGACACGGTTGCCGGCGTGTTGCGGCCGAGAGGCGGCGATATCTCTCCCTCCGCGACCCAGCCCGCGCCGCCTCCGCCCCCGGCGCCGCCCCCTGCGCCGTATCCTGCCGCCGCCAAGTATCAACTCGCCCTCCGCTACAGCCCCCAACGAGCGTTCCTCGCAAACGGGAAGGATCGCGTGACGGTACACGCCTTCGTCTTGCCGAACGAGGCTGCCGACCTCCCGGGATTCCGCATCAATCTTTACGACGGCGCCGGGACTCTCATGCCGAAGCCGCTGCTGGTCCCGCCGGGCGCAGAGGAAGGCAGCGCCACCCTGACCTACGACCACGTGGGCGACGTGAAGGTCGAGTACCTGAATGCCTCACCAGCGATGTATCCCGCGGGCGAGAAGGAGTTGATGATTCACTTCGACCCTCCGATTGCCGGACTCGACGTCAGCGGCAGCCCGCCCCGCATCTCTCTCGTCGATACAGCGGACCTGATTTTGACCCTGGTAGGCGAGGCGGGACAGCCGCTTCAGACGCACGAGGCCCGCACGGTCTCGTTGGCTCTCGAGTCCGGCCGCGGCGCGCTCAGCAAACAGGAAATCACGATCGGAGCGGGAGGCTCGGAAGCACGCGTGGTTTTCACTCCGCTGTGGTGGGGCGACGTCACGGTGTCGGCGCGCACGCCCAATCTGCTGAAGACCGCAGCCAAGATCGAAGTCTATCCGCCGCTCGGCCTGGCTGGCATATCGATTCTCGGCGGGCTATTGGGAGGCTACGTATTCATACTGCGCCATCCGCGGGCGAAACGCTGGAGAATCCCCGTGGGCGCGCTCACGGGCGTCATCCTTTTCTGGTCGTTCCTCTTCCTGGGACTGAGCGCCCTGCCGAGGACCGCGATTCTCAACCCCCTCAGCATCTTTGTGATCTCCGTCGTCGGGGGCTGGCTGGGGACGGGCGTGTTTGAACCGATCCTGAAGCGTCTTGGCCTGTCAGAAAGCTCCTAGCTGCGGTGCGCTGCCCACGGCCTGGCAGCTATACTGACGGAGACAACTACGCCATGAGATTGGGATTTGCATCGCTGTCGTCCTGTCGATCGCTGCTGCCGCTCTAGCGGCCGAAGCCCCGCCCGGCGTCACCTTCCACCGCGAAGTCCTTCCCATCCTGCAGGCGCGCTGCCAGGAATGTCACCGGCCCGGCGAGATCGGCCCGATGTCGTTCCTCTCTTACCAGGAGACCCGGCCGTGGGCCAAGGCCATCAAGGAAGCGGTGCTGAAACGCAAGATGCCGCCGTGGCATGCCGACCCCAGCGTGGGCCATTTCCGCAACGACCGGTCGCTGGGCGAGGCGGAGATCCGGACCCTGGCGGCCTGGGCGGACACCGGCGCGCGCGAGGGCAATCCGAAAGACTCCCCGCCTCCCCGGCAGTTCGTCGCAGGCTGGAGCATCGGTCGGCCGGACGTGGTCTTCGAGGTCCCCAAGGAATACGATGTCCCGGCCGGCGGGACGATCGAGTATACCGACCTCATCATTCCGACCGGCTTCACCGAGGACAAATGGGTCGAGCGGATCGAGATCCGGCCGGGGAATCGCGCCGTCGTTCACCACATCTCGATTTATATCCGCGAGCCCGGCTCTAACTATCTGCGGAGTTACCCGGCGGGCGAGTATTTTGTGCAGCCGGGCAAGGGACTGCAAGGGCGCGAGACGCGTCCCTGGGACACGCGGCTTAGCGGCTACGCGCCGGGCAGCCCGCCGGAGCTGCTGGGCAACGGCCGGGCGCGCTTGTTCAAGGCCGGCTCGGATCTCATACTGGAGTTCCACTACACGCCCAACGGCAAGCCGGCCAAGGACCGCTCCAAGATCGGCTTCATCTTCGCCAAGGAGCCGCCCAAGGAGCGGGTGCTGACGCTCAGCGCGCGCGACATGGACTTCGTGATCCCACCTGGCGCACCTAATTACAAAATTGAAGGCGCCCTGACGCTCCACGCGGATTCCGAGCTGGTGCTGCTCTACCCCCACATGCACCTGCGCGGCAAGGCTATGGAGATGCGGGCCATTTACCCGAGTGGGGAGAAGGAGATCCTGCTGCGCGTGCCCCGCTACGATTTCAACTGGCAGATGCGCTACGAGCCGGCGGTAAGGAAGCTGCTGCCGGCCGGGACGCGCATCGAAGCCACCGGGGTCTTCGACAACTCACCGAACAACCCCTACAATCCCGACCCCAAGTCCGAGGTCCGCTGGGGGGACCAGAGCTGGGAGGAGATGATGGTCGGGTTTTTCGAGGTGGCTTTCGATGCGAAGAAAGACGTGCAGGAATTGATGCGGCCGGCGCGATAAGCATAGACCGGTCAGACTGGTCTATAATGAGAAGCGGGGGTAACCGCCCATGGCGCAAATCTATTCCGCCTACGAAGCGAAGGCCAAATTCAGCGAAGTAATCCGCAGAGTTCGCGCCGGACAACGGATTATCGTCACTTATCGCGACAAAGAGGTGGCTGAGATCCGCCCGGTGGAATCGAAGGGCGGGAGCTTGCAGCGGAATATCGAGCGCCTGGAGGACGAGGGCGTTCTAAGCCCGCACGGCAAGCCGGTTGGACGGCTCCAGCCCCTGGCGCACAAACCGGGTGCTCTCGCTAGATTTCTCGAGTCTCGCGAGTGACGCTGGCCTATATCGACACTTCCTGTCTGCTCGCCATCGCCTTTGGCGAGCCTAATGCTGACAAGATGGCGGCCCGCCTGCGCCGGTTCGACCGGCTGTTGTCTTCCAACCTTCTCGAGGCCGAGGTCCGTTCGGCCCTGGCTCGGGAGGGTGTTCGTACCGGAGCCGATCGGATTCTGAGCTGGGTTACGTGGGTGCATCCCAACCGGCCGCTGACCGAGGAATGCGAGCGGATCGTATCTCTGGGGTACCTGAAGGGCGCTGACCTGTGGCACCTGGCTTGCGCCTTGTTCCTCGATCCCGGTGCGGAAGAGCTTGCGTTTCTCACCCTCGACCGGCGCCAGCAGGAACTCGCCGAAAAGCTAGGATTCCGTTCTTGAACGGCTGATCCTCCGGCCTACCACACGTTCTGCTCGCCGGGCTGCCTCTGGATCTCGAAGCCCTTGCTGGCATCGGTCACCGAGGCATAGAAGCCCAGCACGTTGTCGAGGCGCGTGATCCGGAACAGATCCCGGACCTTGTTGGCTACCCCCGCCACCCGCAACGCCCCATCCGCCCGCCGGGCCTTGGAATAGCAGCTCGCAATCACGCCCATGCCGGTGCTGTCCAGGAAAAAGACGCGCGACAGATCAAAAATGATCTTCTTCTGGTTCTTGGCGAGAAGATCCGCGACCATGCTCTCGATGCTCAGGCTGTCGGGCCCCATGACGATCTTGCCCGCAAAGGAAAACACCGTGATGTCCGGCTCGATCCGGCTGGTTTGGATTTGCAGCACGTCGGACATAATGCCTTACGCTCCTCTCTTGTGTAGCTCCGCTTCCTGTTTGGCGTGACGGGCGTCCTTTATTATCTGCCCATAGGCTTCTTTGTCGAAAGGCGGGCAGCCGCAGGGAAACTGCCCGAGGGGGTGATTCTTTTGGCGCATCAGGAACGTGCAGAAAGTTAGAGTCTTACACACTTTGCGCTCGTCGAGGTCGCCTGTTTCGAGCGCTTCGCGGGGAAAGTCGGGATGCGCCAGCACCCCGCGCCCCAGGGCGAAGAAGCGGGTCCGGCCTTCGGCCAGGTTCCGGGCTCCGGCATTCACGGCATAGCGCTGCAGCCAGCTATAGCCGCTTCCGACCATGGGCAGGTCCGGGAAAGCCTGCTGCAATTCTCCGGCGATGCGGAAGTGGCGGTCGACGCCGAGCAGCGGATGCTCCGGCGGCTCGTAGTTGCCGTCGTCGGGCTTCTCGAACGGCCGGATCACATGCGGGCTGTAATAGGGCACTCCGGCCGAGATGTTCAGCAGCGCCACTCCCCACGCCGCCAGGCCGGCGACGACCTGCTTGACCTCCGTCAGATCGACCTGGAGCGGGTCATCGGAATCGACGCCGAAGCCGTAGGGATAGGGCGTCTCGTACTGGCACGGGAGGCCGACACCGGTGGCTGGGTCTCGGTAATACGGCACGCCATCGTAGCAGCCCAGGCGGACGCATACCAGCAGGGAATCGCCCAGCGCCGCGCGGATCTTGCCGATCACGTTGCGCAGAAAACGCACGCGGTTCTCGAGAAGCCCGCCGTAGCGGCCGGGGCGCCGTCTCGCGCCCAGCAGCTCCACCAGCAGGTAGCCGTGAGTCGTCTTGAGGTCGACGGCCCGGAATCCCGCCTGCCGGGCGAGGCGCGCCGCGACAACGTAATCATCTTCGAGACGCTCCAGCTCGTCGTCGGAGATAACGGGATAGTCGGGCGGGACGCCGGTCTTGGCGTCCACGTAGGGATGGTGGCAGGCGATCGTGCGCACGGGAACGCTGTAGCGGCCCGAGTGGGTGAGCTGTACGACGTCGAGCAGATCGTCGTCGGTCCCGTAAAGCTCGCGGTGCAGCTCGCGGGTGCGGTCGAGCATGCGGGCGAGATTGTCGACCGTGCCGGGGTGGATCCACAACTGGCGCGTGTTGGCGCGGCCGTCGGCGCGCACCGCCGTCGCCTCAAACCACAGCAGCTTGGCCCCGCTGCGCCCGAAACGCTCATAGCGCCGCCAGGTCAGCTCGCCGGGGTTGCCGTCCAGGTCGCCGTCGCACCCCTCCATCGGATGGATGCCGATGGAATTGCCCACCCGGAACGGGCCCACTTGCACCGGCCGCGCGAGGATGGCGCGGACACACTCGGGATCAGGCTCGAAGCGCACGTGGCGCGCGCCCAGGCGCTCGGCGTCCGCTTCGAGTTCCTGCAAGTTCCTATAAGTGAAGTGTTTCACTGCTTGAGCCGTAAGCGCTGTTGGCCCCTCTTATACCACACCGATCGAGGCCAGCGGTATCGGACCCTCGATCAGAGGCCAGCCGCCGGTGCGAGTCAGTATGTGAGGGTCCGCGGCTGTTACCAGCGCTGTTTCTTCGGATTTCGCTCCGCGAATGGTGGGATTCCAGGCTACCAACTGGCCGGCTTCGAGCACGTGCGTCGCGCCCAGTGTGGCGCGCACTTCGCGGGGCTCGTAGCCGGCCAGGCCTCCCTGGTGATGGTGCCGCCACTCGTCGGGGAAGCCCTGCTCCCCGTAGGAGCGCTGGGCGGTGGCCAGCATCGCGCCCAGCGTCGCGCCGGGCCGGGAGGCCGCCAGCATGGCCGCATGCACTTGGGCCGCCGCGACGTGGCGGCGGAGCATCTCCTCACAAGCCGGACCGAAAGAGACGGTGCGCGTGAGGCTCACGTGCAAGCCTCCGCGGCGCGCCACCAAGCTCAGAATGGCGTTGCGGCGGGCGATCTTTGAAGTAGGGATCGGATGACGAAACTGCTTGCCCCGCTCATCGGCGGCCACGAACAGGCCCACGGGAACGAGGCCGCGGTTCAAAGCCTGCTCCGCCATCCGGGCGGCAATCTGGTGTTCGGCGAGGCCGGGCTCGAGGCTGCGGGCGGCGGCTTCGAGCGCCTCCGCGGCCTGGCGGCCCAGTTCCACCGCGCGCGTGATCTCGGCGTCGCACAGCGTCAGCCGCAGCCGGATGGGGATTTCGGTGGCCACCCGCGCCCCCGCGGCCACGACCACCGGCGGCGCTTCCCACCAGTTGTACGTGGCCCACTCGAGCGGCAGCGCGCCGATTTCCTCGGCGCGCAAGCGGGGCGCCTCGATGTTGTTGGCGACCACGACCGCCCGCTCGGCCGTGACCACCACCGTGCAGTTACCACGTTCGGGCGCCGTCAGGACCCGCGGTTCCGTCCCGCCCAGCAGCCAGGCGAGCCATGTGTAGCGGGAGATCTCGACGGCGTCCCACCGCTCTTCGGCCATCCAGCGGCGCAGCCGCTCCAGCTTATCCTCGAACTCAGGCAAACGGGTTCACGTCGGCCGAGGGACCGTAAATCGAAGGCACCTTGCCGCCCGTCATCCGCAGGTAGACCGAGAGCTGGCCGCGATGGTGGATCAAGTGGAACAGGTTGACCCAGAAGAAGGCCGCGCTTGGCAGCGTCTTCCCGTTCGGCAGCGGGATGCTCCCCTGGAGCGTTTCCGGGGTGAATTTGGCGATCGTCTCGCTGGCCAGGTTGAAGTAGGTTTCCGCTCCCGCGATGATTGCCTGCAAGTCGTTGGGGACCGGTGGTTGCTGATAGGCTCCAAAGTCGCCGGCCGCGATCGCCTTGGCAATGCCGAGCGGCGAATAGGCGACGTGCCAGGCCAGCTCTACGCACGACATGCTCTTCTCGTGGGGCTTGAAGGCGAGCTGGTCGGGCGGTATGGCCATCAATACTCGCATCGTCGTGGCGTGTTCGTGGCGGAACGTTTCGAGGAACTGGGCCACCATCGGCATGGGGCTGGTAACTGCTGCGGTACTCATGGTTGATCTCTCCTATTGGGACGAATGGGTAATCCTGAATTATAACGCTGCCTCGCGATGCTATACTCCGGGCGTGCGGCGGATGATCCAGGTAGGAAGCCTGCTCGTCAGCCTCTGTCTCGCCGCTCCCGCGCAAGATCTCACCCGAGGCGAGCGCCTGTACCTCAACAACTGTGCTCCCTGCCACGGCCCGCGCGGCGACGGCGGCAAAGGTGCGGACCTCACGCGTCCAAGGATGCTCAAGGCCCCCGACGACCAGGCGCTGTTCAACGTGATCCGCCGGGGCCTGCCGGGCACCGAGATGCCCATCACCCGTCACCTCACCGACCGCGATATCCAGGACGTGATCGCCTTCCTCCACACGCTCCGCCGGACGACCGCAGGCGCCGTCTCGGGAGACCCGGCCCGGGGCGAGCAACTTTACCGCGGCAAAGGACACTGCGCGCAGTGCCACACCGTAGGCGGCGCGGGCGGCGCCACGGGACCCGACCTTTCCGACATCGGCGCCCGCCGCAGCCCCGCTTACCTCCGGGAGTCGCTCGTGGATCCCGAAGCGGCCGTGCCCAACAACTACTTCATTTACCGCGCCGTCTCCTTCATGCCGGACATGTTCCTCCAGGTGCGCGTGGTGACCAAGGACGGCCGGCGCATCACCGGCGTCCGCGTGAACGAGGACCCCTTCTCGATCCAGTTGCGCGACGCCTCCGGCCGTCTCTACTCCTTCTGGAAGGATGAGCTCGTGGAGCTCCACCGCGACCAGGGCAAGTCCCCGATGCCGAGCTATCGAAACACGTTCACCGCGCAGGAACTCGATGACCTGGTGACGTACCTGGCCGGACTGGGGATCGAGCGATGAAGCCCCTGGCCGCGGTGCTGGCGCTGGCTTTCGCCTTCTCCGTCGCGGCGCAAGTGCGCTACGAGCGCCTGCGCCAGGCCGCTTCCGAGCCGGGCAACTGGCTCACCTATTCCGGGAACTATCAGGCGCACCACTACTCGCCTCTCCAGCAGATCACCGCCGCGAACGTCGCCCGCCTGAAACCGGTCTGGATGTACCAGGTCAACGACCTGAACAAGTTTGAGACCACGCCCCTGGTCGTTGACGGAGTCATGTACCTCACCGAGCCGCCGAACAACGTGGCGGCGCTCGATACGCGCACGGGACGTCCCATCTGGCGCTACCAGCGCACCCTGCCCGAGGATCTGCGGCTGTGCTGTGGCCAGGTGAATCGTGGTCTCGCGGTGCTCGACGACTTGCTCTTCCTCGGCACGCTCGACGGCCGCCTCGTGGCGCTCGATCTCCAGACCGGTCGCCCGCGCTGGGAGGTCGAGCTCGCCGACTACAAGCTCGGCTACAGCCTGACCGGCGCCCCGCTCGCCCTCAAGGACAAGGTCGTCGTCGGCATGGCCGGCGGTGAGTTCGGCGTGCGAGGCTTCCTCGATGCCTACGACGCCAAGACCGGCCAGCGCGCCTGGCGCTTCTGGACCGTCCCCGGCCCCGGCGAGCCGGGCCACGAATCCTGGGCCGGCGAGAGCTGGAAAACAGGCTCGGCGACGACCTGGGTCACCGGCTCGTACGATCCGGAGCTGAACGTCGTCTACTGGGGCACCGGCAACCCCGGCCCCGACTACAACGCCGACAGCCGCGCGGGCGACAATCTCTACTCCAACTCTCTGCTGGCTCTCGACGCCGACACCGGCCGCCGCAAGTGGCACTTCCAGTTCAGTCCCCACGACACCCACGACTGGGACTCGAACCAGATCCCCGTACTGGTGGATGGCGCGGTCGAGGGCCGCCCGCGGAAGCTCGTCGTCCTGGCCAACCGAAATTCCTTCTACTACGTCCTCGACCGCGAGACCGGGGCCTTCCTGCGCGGCGTCCCCTACGCCAAGCAGACCTGGGCGAAGGGCCTGGATGACCGCGGCCGCCCGATCCCGCTGGCGAACGTCACCCCCACCCCCGAAGGCACTCCCTTGTTCCCGAGCCTGCACGGCGGCACCAACTTCTTTTGCCCATCCTTCAGCCCGCGGACGAACCTCCTTTACGTGGCTGTCCGGGAAGAGGGGACTCTCTTTTACAAAGGCGACGTGACCTACACGCCGGGCGCACTTTTTACCGGCGGCTTTTTCCGGGGCGTGCCGGGCGTGGAGCCGACCGGCTCGATCCGGGCGCTCGACATCACCACCGGCGGGTTGAAGTGGGAATTTCCGCTGACTTCGCCTCCGTGGGCGGGAGTGCTCTCGACCGCCGGAGACCTGGTCTTTGGGGCCTCAAACGAAGGCTATGTCTTTGCCCTCGACGCCCGCACCGGTAAGCCCCTGTGGCGGTTTCTCGCCGGTGGCCCCGTCTTCGCCAACCCCATCAGCTACCTCAGCGACGGCAAGCAACATATTGCCATCGCGGCCGGCCACGCGCTCATCTCTTTCGCCGTCGAGTAGCGAAGAGGCCTTGGGCGCGCCCTCTTTTCTTGATAAAATGTAAGGTGAATAGTTTATGCCATCGAAGCCGCGGGTTTGCGCCGTCGACTACTTAAATACGTCGCCTTTGGTATGGGGGCTCCTGCACGGACCGCAGCAGGGCCTGGTCGACCTGACGTTTCGCGTGCCGGCCGAGTGTGCCGATCTGCTCCGCACCGGACAAGTGGAAGTCGGATTGCCGCCGGCCATTGAGCTCGCCACGCAGAACGACCTCGTCATCGTCCCCGGCTGTTCGATCAGCAGCCTCGGACCGGTCGGCAGCGTCCTGCTCGTCTCCCGCAAACCCATCGACCAGGTGCAGACCGTCGCCGCCGACACCAGTTCGCGGACCTCGGTGGCCCTTACCCAGATCCTCCTCGCGCGAAAGTATAACCGGTACGTCAAGATGCGGCCCTACCCGCCGCGCCTCCCCGAGATGCTGGAAATCGCCGACGCCGCTCTGATCATCGGCGATCCGGCCTTGCGCGCCGACCGCGAGGCGTTGTCCACCAGTCTGCTGGTCTACGATCTGGGCGAGGAGTGGGCGAGTCTGACGCGCCTGCCGATGGTCTACGCCGTGTGGGCCGTGCGGAGGCCGGCGGCCGACCCCGACCTCGCGGCCCTCTTCCAGGCCTCGGCCCAATACGGCCGGGAACACCTCGACGAAATCGCCGAGCAGGAAGCCCCCCGCCGTCAAATCTCTCCAGAGCGCGCCCGCGAGTACCTCACCAGCCAGGTGCGTCACGGCTGGGGCGAGCCCGAGCGCCGCGGCTTGACCTTGTTCCTGCAATACGCCGCCGAGATGGGCCTGGTGCCGCGCAAAGCTTCCCTCGAGATGCTGGACGCGCCGGCTATGGCGATTTGACCCGCCATGCTCACCCCGCTAGAAGCTGTCGAGTTGTTTGAGAGCGACGACCTGATCGGCCTCGGGATGGCGGCCGATGCCGTCCGCAAAAAACTGCATCCCGAGGGCGTGGTCTCTTACATCATCGATCGCAACATCAACTACACGAATTTCTGCACCGAATACTGCAGCTTCTGCGCCTTCTACCGGCCCGTCGGCCACGCGGAAGGCTACATCCTGCCGAAGGAAACCATCTACGAAAAGATTCAGGAGACGGTGGACCTCGGCGGCACCGGCGTGCTCATGCAAGGCGGCCTGCACCCCGATCTGAAGATCGAGTGGTATGAGGACCTGTTCCGCTCGATCAAGTCGCGTTACTCCATCCACCTGCACGCGCTCTCGGCTCCGGAGATCACCAACATCGCCCAGGTGAGCGGGATTAGCATCCGCGACACGATCGCGCGGCTCCGCGACGCGGGCCTCGACTCCATCCCCGGCGGCGGCGCCGAGATCCTCGACGACGAAGTCCGCCGGCGCATCAGCCGCCTGAAGTGCGCCGTCGACGAGTGGATCGACGTGCATCGCACGGCCCACCAGCTCGGCCTGCGTACCACCGCGACCATGATGTTCGGGGTCAACGAGACCTACGAGCAGCGCGTGAATCACTTCGAGATCGTCCGCCGCATTCAGGAAGAGACCGGCGGCTTCACCGCTTTCATCCCCTGGACTTTCCAGCGCGAGAACACCTCACTCGGCCGGTTCGTCAAGGAAGAGGGCACGGCGGTCGAGTACCTCAAGACGCTGGCCATCTCGCGCCTGTATCTCGAGAACATCGAGAACATCCAGTCCTCTTGGGTCACCCAGGGGCTGAAGATGGTCCAACTCGGCCTGCGCTTCGGCGGCAACGATGTGGGCAGTGTGATGCTCGAGGAAAACGTCGTCAGCGCCGCCGGCGCCCACAACCACGCCACCGAAGAGGACCTCCGCCGCCTGATCCGCGACGCCGGCTTCATCCCCAAGCAGCGGGACACGCTGTATCGGGTGCTGTTCTTGAATTAAGGCCTCGTCCCCCCGGCCTACTTCTTCTCCTTAAACCCCGCCGGTATCGCCACGTCGCCGGCGCCCACGCTCGTCGCGACGCTGACCAGCTCGTGGTTCATGGTCATCACCGTCGCCCGGGTCTTAGGACCGCTGCTGTTCGAAGCATCGCTCTCGGTCTTGCGTCGCGCCGCCATCTTTTTCCCGATTAGTCCTCCTATACCGCGTACCGAAGTGACGTCCGTCGTCGACCCGCTCTCCTGGCGCTGCTGCTGTTGCTGCTGGGCGGCCGCCTGCTCCGCGCTTTGAACGGCCTCCTTGGTCATCACCGTCAGGATGGAGGTGCCCTTCATGTTCACGTTCTCGGTCTGAAACTTCCCGATCGCGTCTTTCATCATCGGGTACATCGCCATGGCGGCGGCCATCTGCGGCGCCGCCGCAGCGTCGCCAAACGAGAACGGACCGGACATCTTCTCCGCGTATTTCCGGTCGAACTCTTGCAGCTCTTTCATCGCCGCAATCTCCGGTCCCAGCCAGAGGTGCGACGTCATTACCATCCCGCCGGCCTCCTCGAGCGTCTTGCCTTTCTCCCGGACGGTAATGGTCATCACGACCTCGTGGCAGTCAAAACCGTTGATGGTCTTCTTCTCGCCGGACTCCTTCAGGTCGAAGTCGATCTCCATCTGCTTCTGGTTCTGATTCTGCGCGGTCTCCTTCTCGGGGGCCTTCGATTCCCCACGAGGCTGTTGGGCCGCCTTCTCCCGCGCTTCCTGCATGCGCCGGCGCATCTCGTCGAAGGTCGTGACCTTGTACGACTTGCCGCGCATGTCCAGCTCGTAGATCTTTTCCTCGCCGAGGTCGATGATCTGCCCGGTGGATTCGCTAACGGTCATCTTGCGGTTGCCCCGCACGGCGGCCGTGTTGATGGCCCCTTCCCGCATGGCCTTCCCGCCGAACAGACCCACCATGCGTCCCATCATGCCCTCAAAGTGGATCTGGCTCTTCTCCTGCGTCTTGACGTCGGCGCGCAGAGCCGTAACCAATCCGAGCACCATCACTACGCGAAACCATCGTATGTACATAGTTGCCTCCTCTCAATTATCGGCCGGACGGCACAAAAGGCAAGCCTGAAGAGCCCGAAGAGCCCTGGAGTCGTATGTCTTATTTACCACGCCGCTTGGTGAACCGGCCGTGGTCAGAGCCGCCGAGGAGCTTTTACTCCTCTTCTTCCTCCACTTCGCCGCGGGCAGCTTTGGCGGCGGTGATCACCTTCTCGGCGATGGCCGCGGGCACGAAATCGTACCCGGCCAGCTCCATCGTGTAGGAGGCGCGTCCCTGGGTCATGGAGGTCAGGTCGTTGGCGTAGGTCAGCATCTCCGCCATCGGCACCTGTGCTTTCAGAATCTGCGTATTGCCCTTGGAATCCATGCCGGCGATGCGTCCCCGCCGGCTGTTGAGGTCCCCCATCAGGTCGCCGGCGAACTCGAGCGGCGCCGCGATCTCCACGTTCATGATGGGCTCGAGCAGCGTCGGCTTGGCGTGCTCCATCGCGGCTCGGAAGGCTTTGCGCCCGGCCAGCTTGAAGGCCAGCTCCGAGGAATCTACGTCGTGATAGGAGCCGTCGTAGAGAGTGACTCGGAAATCCACCATGGGGTACCCCGCCAGGTAGCCCCTTTCCGCCGCGTCCCGAATGCCCTTCTCCACGGCCGGAATGAAGTTCTTCGGAATGGCGCCCCCGAAAATATCGTTGACGAACTCGAAGTCCCCACCGCGCTGCAGCGGCTCGACCTTGATCTTGCAGTCGCCGAACTGCCCATGGCCGCCGGTCTGCTTTTTGTGCCGCCCCTGCACGTCGGCCCGTCCCCGGATGGTCTCCCGGTAGGGGATCTTCGGCGCCTTGAGCGTCACTTCCACGCTGTACTTCCTCTTGAGCCGGCTGACTACTACCTCGACGTGCTGCGCGCCCGAGCCCGCCAGCAGAAATTCCTTGGTCTGCGCGTCACGGTAGAAGCGCAGCGAAGGGTCCTCTTCGAGAATCCGGTGCAGCGCCGCGCTCATGCGGTCTTCATCCTGCCGCGACTTCGGCTCGAGAGCGAAGGCGATCGACGGCACCGGCAGCACCGCGGCCGGATAGAGAATCGTCGCGCCCTTGTCCCCCAGCGTATCGCCCGTGAGGGTCTCCTTGAGCTTGGCGACGGCTCCGATGTCGCCCGCGTGGATTTCGGTCACCGGCGTGATCGTCTTCCCGAACAGCACGCCGATGTGGGACAGGCGCTCGGAAGTGCTGCGGGTGAAATTCTGGATCGTCGCGTCGTTCTTGAGCACGCCCGAGAGAATCTTGAAGTACGTCACCCGCCCGGCGAAGGGATCGGCGACGGTCTTGAATACGAACAGCGACAGCGGCTCGGAGTCGGAGCCCTTACGGCTGATCTCCTGGCCGTCCGCCCCTTTGCCCGGCACCGAGCCGCGCTCCGGCCCCGACGGCATATAGGTGGCCAGGAAGTTCAGCGCCACGTCCGAGCCGATGTTCTGCGACGCCGAGCCGCACAGGATCGGAAAAACCCGGCGCTCACGGACCGCATCGCGCAGTCCCGTCGTGATGTGCTCGGGGCTGAGCGTGCCCTGCTCGAAAAACTCCTCGATCAGCGCGTCGTTGCCCTCGGCGATCATCTCGATCAGCGCCTCGCGGGCCTTTTGCGCCGCCTCGGCCAGCGGGGCCGGAATGGGCCCCTCCGTCCCCTTGCCGTTCCCGCCCGGCGCGTAGGTGTAAGCCTTCATCGTGACCAGATCCACGATGCCCTTGAACTCACGCTCGGCGCCGATCGGCAACTGGACGGGCACGGCCGCGCGGCCAAACATCTCCTGGACGCTGCCGAGAGCCCGCTCGAAGCTGGCCCGCTCGCGGTCCAGCTTGTTGATCGAGAGCGCGCGGGGCAGGCTGTACTCCTCCGCGTACGCCCAGACCTTTTCCGTTTGAACCTCCACGCCCGCCACGCCGTCTATCACTACGAGCGCGGAATCGGCCGCGATGAGCGCGCACTTGGCGTCATGAATGAAGATGTTGTAGCCCGGCGTGTCGAGGAAGTTCAGCTTGTTCTTGCCCCACTCCAGGTGAGCCAGGGACGTGGTGATGGTGACCTTGCGCGCCTGCTCCTCTTCGTCGTAGTCGGTGATGGTGTTGCCCTCTTCGACGCGGGTGAGGCGGTTGGTCGCGCCGCCGGTATAAAGAAACGCCGCCACCAGGCTGGTCTTGCCGGAGTCGCCGTGGCCGACCACGCCGATATTCCGCACGTCCTTGCCGTCGTAAACTTTCATGGGCTGGTCACAAGAAGGTCAAGAGCTAGAGTAACGCAAACCGAGCATAGTATCACAAACGCTGCGGTGCCCGGCGCGGTCGAGAGGCCCGGTCTGTTACACTCAGATCATGCTGCGGAGCTTGTGGGGTGTCTTGCGCCCGGCCGTTTTTTGGAGCTACAAGCGCGGTTCCTGGCAGTACGACATCATGGTCGCCTTG
>JBGPDC010000057.1:0-27529 GCA_041482115.1 Terriglobia bacterium
ATCGAAACGGATGAGTGACTTCTCGCTTCCGAAGATGAAGTCCGCAAGCGCGCGGGCGACTTCGGTCTTGCCGACGCCTGTCGGTCCCAGGAACAGGAACGAACCAGCCGGCCGCGAAGCCGACTTCAAGCCCGCGCGCGACCGCCGGATGGCCCGCGCCAGCGCCGAGATGGCCTTCTCCTGGCTGATGATGCGCCGGTGCAGCTCGTCTTCGATGCGCAGCAGCTTGGCCTGTTCCTCTTCCTTGATGGCGGTCATGGGCACGCCGGTCCAGCGGGCCACCACGTCCTCAATGTCTTCCTTGGTCACGACGCCGATGGAGCTTTCGTCGAGGTTGTACTTCTCGCGGAGCACCCGCAGGTTCTCGCGCTCTTTGCGCTCTTCGTCGGAATAAAACCGCGCCTTCTCGAACTCGTGGTTCGCGATGGCGTTCTCCATCCGGTGGACGATGAACTTGATGCGCTTCTGAATGTCGGCCAGCTCGTCCGGGAGGGTCGTCTGGCGCAGCTTCACCCGCGCGCCGGCCTCGTCAATCAGGTCGATCGCTTTGTCCGGCAGGAAGCGGTCCGGAATATACCGGCTGGAGGCGTACACCGCCGAATGGATGGACTCGTCCGTATAGCTGACGGCGTGGAATTTTTCGTAGCGGTCTTTGATGCCGAACAGGACCTTGACCGCGTCCTCTTCGCTCGGCGGCGGCACTTTCACGGCCTGGAAGCGGCGCTCGAGCGAGCGGTCCTTCTCGATCGACTTGCGGTATTCGCCGGGCGTGGTCGCCCCGATGCACTGGATCTCGCCGCGCGAGAGCGCCGGCTTGAGAATGTTGGCGGCGTCGAGGGACCCCTCGGCCGAGCCCGCCCCCACCAGGGTGTGCAGCTCGTCGATGAAGATGATGGCGTTCTGGTTCTCCATCAACTCCTTCATGATGGTCTTGAGCCGCTCTTCAAACTGCCCGCGGTACTTGGTGCCGGCGACGATGAGGGAAAGATCGAGAGCCAGAATGCGCTTGTCGGCCAGGAACGACGGTACTTCGCCATCGGCGATCCGCTGGGCCAGACCCTCGACGATCGCCGTCTTGCCGACGCCCGGCTCGCCGATCAGCACCGGATTGTTCTTGGTGCGCCGGCACAGAATCTGCACCACGCGCTCGAGTTCCCCTTCCCGGCCGATGAGCGGGTCGAGGGAATTGTCCATCGCCGCCTGGGTCAGGTCGCGGCTGAACTCGGCCAGCAGCGAACTCTCCTTGGGACGGTTCGAGAGCAGCTTCTCCGATTGCGACCGCTGCAACTCCTCCCGGATGGCCGAAAGCCGGAGTCCCCTCTCGTGCAGGATCTCGGCGGCGAAACACTTGTCTTCGCGCAGCAGGCCGAGCAGCAGGTGCTCGGTCCCGATGTGTTTGTGGCTGAGGCGCTCGGCTTCTTCCGCGGCATAAGCCAGCACGCGTTTGCACTCGTGGCTGAGCGGGAGATCGACGGAGGTGGAAACCTTCTCGCGGATGGTGGTGTGACCTTCGATCTGCTTGCGGATGGACTCGACCGCGGCGTGCGAGCGCAGGAACCGGTTGGCCAGGGCCTTATCCTCGCGCAGCAGGCCGAGCAGCAGGTGTTCCGTCTCGATATAAGGACTGCCAAACTGGCTGGCCTCATAGCGAGCGAAGAAAATCACGCGCCGCGCTTTCTCCGTGTATCGTTCAAACATAAAACCCCTGGGTCCCCCTTAATCGACTGCGCCTAGAGGAAGCAACTGGCCCCCTTCTAAGCGTAGCACCCGATCGCAGCGCCGGGCGAAGGTCAGGTTGTGGGTAGCGATGAGGGACGTGAGGCGGTGGGAGCGGTGGAGTTGCCGGATCAGGTCGAAAATCATCTCGCCGTTCCTCTGGTCCAGGTTCCCGGTCGGCTCATCCGCCAGCAATAAGCTCGGTTTGCCGACGAGCGCCCGGCCCAGGGCCACGCGCTGCTGCTCGCCTCCGGAAAGTTCTCCCGACCGGTGCCAGGCCCGCTCGGCCAGCCCTACTTCCGCCAGCCACGCCGAGGCCTCCGGCTCCGCCTCTCGCTGACCTTTGCCCCTGATCAGCAAGGGCATCAGTACGTTTTCCAGAGCCGTAAACTCCGGCAACAAGTAGTGGATCTGCCAGACAAACCCCACCTCTTTGTTGCGAAACTCGGCCAGTTGCGCATCCGTCAACCGCGACAGATCCGTTGACTTAAAGTATATCGCACCGCTCGAAGGCCTGTCCAGAGCGCCCAGCAGGTGCAGCAGCGACGACTTGCCGGCGCCGGACTCTCCGACGATCGCCACACACTCGCCCTCGTCGACTTCCAGGTTGATCCCGGCCAGGACCGTCAGGTCGGCGGTACCGGAGCGGTAGACGCGCGTCAGGTCGACCGTCCGCAGCAGGGGCATCAAAAGAGCGGCAGCTTCAGGATAGTGTCCACGATCTGCTCGGGGCTGCGGTCTCCCGGGATCGTGAAATCGGCCAGACCGTAGAGCGGCAGGCGCTCCTGGTAGAGGTGCTCAAACTGCCGGCGGTCCCGCGCGAGCGGCCTCGTGGCGAAGGACGACACGCGCTCCCACAGCGTCTCGAGCGGGCAATCGAGCCAGATGGACAAGCCTCCCAACTCCAGCCGGTCGCGGTTGCGAGGCTCGACAAATGCCCCGCCGCCGAGCGCCAGCACGCGCGCCTGTCCCTTGTGGGCGAGCGTCAGTTGCTCGCGCAGCGCTTCATGCTCGATGTCGCGGAAGCGCGGTTCGCCCTCGTGCTCGAAGATCTCCAGGATAGGCACGCCGGCCCGCCGCTCGATCTCGTCGTCGAGATCGACGAAGGTCCAGCCCAGCCGCTCGCCGAGCAGCCGGCCGACCGTGGTCTTGCCGCAGCCCATGAACCCGATCAGACAGATCACCGGTGACCCCTTCAGCTTGATGTGCATGTTATTCCGGTTCCGGCCCGCGCATGCGGGTGAGCGCACGGTCGACGGCCCGCGGAAACAGGCGGGCAGCCCCGATCAGCAGCCAGCCCGCCGCCGGCGTCACGACCGTGCGCTTCTCCTGCTCCACTCCCTTCACAATAGCCGCCGCGCACTGCTCCGGCGTGATGGTGAAATTTTTGCGATTCAAAACGGCGCCCGGGATGCGGCCTCCCAGCACGTGGTCGGGGAAGCCGGTCGAAACGTAGCCGGGGCAGACGGCGACCACCCGGATCCCGGCCTGCCGCAGCTCCATCCGCAGCCCGTCGGAGAGGAAGTTCAGCGCCGCCTTGCTCGCGGAATAGAGCGTCAGCCAGGGGAGCGACACCTTCCCCGCAATGGAGCTGACATTCACGATCACGCCGCCTCCCTGCTGCCGCATGGCCGGGGTCACCTGCCGGATCAGCTCCACCGGAGCGAAAAAATTGACTTCCATCATCTCGCGCAGTTGCGCCGGGTCGGACTTCCAGCTCGGCTGATAGAGTCCCACGCCGGCGTTGTTGACGAGCACGTCGATCCGGCCCCAGCGGGCGAGCACCTGCCCGGCCGCCGCCGCTATTTGCTCGGGCCGCCGCAGATCGGCCGGGAGCGCCAGAGCCTCGGCCGGAGCGGCCGCCGCACACACTTGCGCGAGCGCCTCCGCCGAGCGGGCCACCAGCGCCAGACGCGCCCCCCGCCGCCCGAAGGCGTGCGCGCAGGCGGCGCCGATGCCCATGGACGCGCCTGTAATTAGTACGACCTTGCCGTGGAGGTCCACCCGTTGCCCGCTGCCGCGTGAGAAGCCATAATGTAGCATGGCCTCCGATCTGCTGCTGCCGCTCTTCCCCCTGGAAGTCGTGCTGCTGCCCGGCGCCACGCTGCCCCTGCACATTTTCGAAGAGCGCTACAAGCTGATGATCGGGGAGGCGATCGAGGGGCGTTCCGAGTTCGGCATCGTGCTGGCCCACGGGCGCTCCCTCGCGAACCTGGGCTGCTCGGCGGTGGTTGAAAGGGTCATCAAGCGCTACGAAGACCGCCGCCTGGATATCCTCACGGCCGGCCGGCGCCGCTTCGAGATCCTGTTCCTGGACGATCAGAAGCCCTACCTCCAGGCCGCGGTCCATTTCATTGCCGACGACGAGGCGGCCGCGGCCCCCGCTCCGGAAGTGATCGCCCGCCTGCGGGAGTGGTGCGCCCGGGCGGCCGAGTACTTGCCGTCGATGGAGGCCGTGGCCGGGGAGGAGGAGACCTTGGACAGCTTTCAGATCGCCGCAGTGGTTCCGGCCGATCTAGACTTCAAGCAGCGGCTGCTCGGCCAGCGCTCGGAGGCGGAGCGGATGGCGACCCTGAACGAATACCTGGAAAAGCTCGTGCCGCGCCTCCAGACCACCCGCAAGGCCGAAGCCGTCTCCCGCGGCAACGGCCACGCGCGCTGATTCAGGTCTTAAACGGGGAATCGAACTTGCGCCGCGCCTCGCCGCCCGGGGGACCGGCGGCGCGCCCGGGACGTCCGGACGGGACGCCCGGCTGAAAATAGTCGCAAAAGTTGGCTTCGTCCTTATACTGGACGTACTCCGCCTGCGTCTCGGCGCACTGGTTGTGCTTGCCGGAGTCGTAGAATGGGCAGTTATAGCAGCAGTGCAGGTCGGCCCCGCACTGCGGGCAGGCGTCCCGACGCAGGATCTTCTGCCCCGGCGTCACCCGTATTTCCGCGCCGCACTTGTGGCAAGTTGCGTCCGCATTGGTCATAATACGGTGCAGCATAGCGCAGGGCCGCAAGTGATTCAACGGGAGGCTGGTTTGACAGGAGGCATGGTGAGAAGACGGTGGAGGTGCCTGCTGGTACTGGGGGCGGCGCTTGCCGCCGGCTGCGGGGGACCGCTGCCGAAGATGCATTACTATGTGCTGAACCTGCCGCCGGCGGCGGCTCCGGCTCCCGCCGCGGGGGCGGCGTACGCCGTGGCGGTGATGCCGTTCCGCGTGCCCGACTACCTCCAGCAGGACCGCCTGGCCTTCCGGCCCTCGGCCGTCGAAGTGGATTTCTACGAGTATCACCGCTGGGCCCAGCGCCCCGCCGCCATGCTCACCGAGGCGCTGGTCCAGCGGCTTCGCTCGCGCAGCGTATTTTCCACCGTCCTGGTCTTCGATGGCCGCACCAAGACCGATTACCTGCTGCGGGGGCGGCTGAATCACCTGGAGGAGATCGACGAGAACGGCACCGTTTCGGTGCGCGTGGAGCTTTCCGCCGACCTGCTGGACCTGAAGGCGAACCGGACGGTGTGGAGCGGCTCGGCGGCGCAGTCGGGGACGGTAAGTCAGGGCGAGGTGAGCGCGGTGGTGGCAGCGCTAGGACAGGCCGCCGGGGCCTCTCTCGATCAGCTCACCGCTGGGCTGGAGGGGTTCGCGAAGGGCTTGCCGGCGGCGGGTAGTGCTGCTGCAGGCAGCGGATCCGAAGGGCGACCTTGAGCCAATAGGTGGGTAGAATGAAGTCATGAGGATAACCAAGGGCAAGGTCGTGGATGGCCGCATCATCGTCGAGGGTGAACCTCTGACGGAAGGGGCCGCCGTAACGGTTCTGTGCGTCGACGAGGCTTCCTTTGAGTTGGGCGCCGACGACGAAGCGGCTCTTCTTCGCGCCATCGCTGAAGCGGACAGCGGTGAATTACTTGACGCGAACCAAGTTCTCTCGCGATTTCCTCGCCGGTAGTGGCGCTTTCAGTAAAGATTGTCCGGCGCGCCGCCCGCGAGATTGGGCAAGCCTGGGACTGGTGGCAGGCCAATCGGCCCGCAGCTTCTGAAGCTCTGGAGGAAGAACTCCGCCGAGGATTGGCCCTGATCGCTCAACAGCCAGGCATCGGAGCGCGAGCGAGAAACAGCAAGCTGGCAGGCGTGCGGCGGGTATATCTGAGCCGCGTCCATTATCACTTGTATTATCGCGTTCGGCAGACTTCCAAACTCGTGGAGGTCCTGGCGTTCTGGCATGCAAGCCGGGGATCGAGGCCCGGCTTGTGAATCGCCGCCCGAACAGCCTGGCGGCTCGCCCTAGCCCCTACGCGTACAGCCCCTTGATCAGCTCCCCCGCTACAATCGTCGGGCGCTCGGCCCGGCCGTTGTGGAGGTAAGTGGTCTTCACGTGGTCGAGACCCAGGGCCCAGATCATCGAGGCGTGGATGTCGTGCACGTGGGCCGGCTGCTCTTGGGCGCGCATGCCGATTTCGTCGGTCGACCCGATATACTGGCCGCCCTTCACGCCGCCGCCAGCCATCCAGATCGTGAAGCCCCAGGGGTTGTGATCGCGGCCGACACCCTTTTCATTGAAAGGCGTCCGGCCGAACTCGCCGCCCCAGACCACCAGCGTATCCTTCAGCATGCCGCGGGCCTTGAGGTCGGTCAGCAGGCCGGCGATCGGCTTGTCCGAGACCTTGGTCCACTTGCCGTGGTTTTGCTCCACGTTCTCGTGGGCGTCCCAGCCGCTGCCCGAGCCGCAATAGAGCTCGATGAATCGCACGCCCCGCTCGACGAGCCGGCGCGCCATCAGACAATTGGTGCCGAAGGCGTTCGTCGCTTCGTCCCCGATACCGTAGAGCGCCTTGGTCGCCTCGGACTCCTTCGACAGGTCCACCGCTTCCGGCGCCGAGCTTTGCATCTGGTAGGCCAGCTCGTAGGAGCGAATGCGGGCATCGAGCTCCGTATCCTCGGCCTTATCCTCGGACCACATCTCGTTGAGCTTCTTCAGCAACGCCAGCTTCCCGCGCTGTTGGACGTCCGAGGTGCCTTCGGGCGGTTTCAGGTTGAGCAGCGGCGTATCACCGGTGCGGAACTGCGTCCCCTGGTAGGTGGCCGGCAAAAAACCGGCGGTCCACTGCTTGGCCCCGCCGATCGGATCCCGGTCGTCGAGCAGCACCACGAACGAGGGCAGGTTCTTGTTGCCGCTGCCGAGTCCGTAATTGACCCAGGCGCCGAGCGACGGCCGGCCGCTCAAGATCGAGCCGGTATTCATCTGGGTCACGCCGCCCAGGTGATTGATGCCGTCCTGCCAGCACGACCGGATAATGGTCATGTCATCCACATGCTGCGCGATGTTGGGGTAAAAATCCGACACCCAGAGGCCGCTCTGTCCAAACTGCTTGAAGGTGCGCTTGCTGGGCATCAGGCCATTCTTCGAGGTGTTGGCCATGGCGGTGAACTTCGGCCGCATCGACTCGGGAATGGGCTGTCCCGCGAGCTCCACGAGCTTCGGCTTGTAGTCGAAGAGGTCGACGTGGCTCGGGCCGCCTTCCATGAAGAGCCAGATGATCGACTTCGCCGTGGGCGTGTGGTGGGGCTTCTTGGGCGCCAAGGGGTCGAGCGCCCCAGTGGCGGCGAGCGCACCATCTTCATTCAACAGGTGGGCCAGGGCGATGCCGGCCAGGCCGCTGCCGGCCCGCTGGAAAAACTCCCGGCGCGTAGCAGCGCGGCGATAATGGGACTCGTTCATGGCGCCTTCTCCTTAATTCAGGTACACGAACTCGTTGGAGTTCAGCAGGGTGTGGCAGAAGTCCACTAAGGCTGCCGCATGCGCCGGCTCGATCCCGGCCGGCACCGCATCGGGAAGCGCCACCTTCTCGTTCCGGGAGATCTGGTCGCGCAAAATCGTTTCCTGGCTCTGGAGGAAGTCAGCGATCGCCGCCCGCTCCTGGGCGTTCGGGGCCCGGTTGTGGACCATCCGGTAAGCCCGCTCGATCTGGGCGTCGAGCGTCAGCCCGCCGTCGTTCAACACCCGTCCGGCGAGTGCCCGCGACCATTCGAGAACCAGGTCGTCGTTCATCAAGGCGAGCGACTGCGTCGGCGTGATGGTCGTGTAACGGCGCGAGCAGCTCTCGTGCGTGTCGGGGAAATCGAAGGTCTCGAACATCGGGTAGCGCAGGTTCCGCTTCACGAAGACATACACGCTGCGGCGGTTCGCTTCCGACTCTTCCTTTTCGGGCTTCCAGTTGAGGTACTTCGAGCCCGGCATGCTGATGGCCGCGGGAAGCGGCGGGAACACGCCGGGACCGCCCATCTTGGTGTTCAGCTTGCCGCTGGCCATAAGCATCGAGTCGCGGATGACCTCGCCCTCCAGACGCCGCCGGTCAAACCGCCACACCAGCTTGTTGGCCGGATCGGCCTCGGCCGATTTTTCCTGATACGCGGAGGACTGCTGGTAGGCATTCGACAGCATGATCAGGCGGTGCATCTGCTTCATGCTCCAGCCGCCCTCCACAAAAGTCGCCGCCAGGTAGTCGAGCAGCTCCTTGTGGGTCGGGCGGTCGCCCATCAAACCGAAATCGCCCGGGGAGGCGACAATGCCGTGTCCGAAGTGGTAGTGCCAGATGCGGTTCACTTCGACCCGCGGCGTGAGAGGGTTCGAAGGGTCGGCCAGCCAGTTGGCGAGCGCCGTGCGCCGCCCGGTCGAGTTCAGGCCCTCGGGCGTGACAACCTTCGCCGGTCCTGGATCGAGAATCGTCAGGAATCCCGGCTGGACTTCGTACTCCGGCGCATCCCACACACCCTTCGACAGCACGAAAGTCGCCGGCGCGACCCGCCCGTGGTCTATCATGGCCTCGCCTACCGGGGCCTCGGCCGGCTTCAGGCTGTCATACTTCGCGAGCTCCGCCTTGAGGGCCTCGTAGCGGTCCTTCGTCTCGCCCTTGAGCCTCTTGGCCATGGCGGCATCTTGGGGTAACCGGCTGCGGCTGCGGTAATACATCTGCCACTGCATGGGAGACCGCTGCTCGGCGGGCATCAATACGGCCGCCTGGGCCTCCTCCGGGAACATCCCGATGTCGTCCTTGAGCGTCTCGAGCCGCACCGCCGCCAGCATCTTATCCATCTCGGCGCGGATGTCCTTGGTCTTCGAGTCCCACGCGGCGTAATTCGCCTGGTACGTGGCCGCCTCGGCCCCCGTCAGCAGGTTGGTGCGGTCTTCGTTCTTCGCATTCGAGAAGAAGGCCTGGAGCCGGTAATAGTCGCGCTGCAAGATCGGATCGAACTTGTGGTCGTGGCACCGCGCGCACCCGTACGTCATGCCCATGAACACCGACCCGACCGTATCGGTGATGTCGTTCAGGATCTCCTGCCGCATCAGGATGGGATTGGCCAGGTTGCTCTCGTCCGGCCACAGCCGGTTGAAGCCCGTCGCGACTTTCGCGGCCGGATTGTCCGGATACAACTCGTCGCCGGCGATCTGCTCCTTGATGAAGCGATCGTAGGGCTTGTCCTGGTTGACCGCAGCGATCACGTAGTCGCGATAGCGCCACACGTTGGGACGCGTCTCGTCGGCCTTGAATCCCTGCGTGTCGGCGTACCGGGCGAGGTCGAGCCAGTGCCGGCCCCACCGCTCGCCGTAGCGCGGCGACGCCAGCAGCCGCTCGACCACTTTCTCGAACGCGTTCGGGGAATTGTCGTTGACGAAGTCCTGCACCTCTTCGGCAGTCGGTGGCAGGCCGGTGAGGTCGATCGTGGCCCGCCGCAGCAGCGTGACCTTATCGGCGCGCGGATTGGGCTGGATGCCCTTCTCTTCGAGCTTCGCCAGGATGAAGGCGTCTACTTCGTTGCGCACCCAGGCGCCGTTTTTCACCGCGGGCACGGGCGGCTTCACGATCTTCTGAAAGGCCCAGTAGCTGCGCTCCGCGGGCCGGAAGGGCCGCGGGGGAGGCACCTCTGCCGCCACCGCCAGAAAACACACCGCCAGGGTGCCACCTGCGATTGTCAGTTGCCGGACGCCCATGCCGTTCCCTCCCAGCAGGAACTTCTGCAAACAGTTTTCCCGACGCAGCGCGGGCCACCGCCCAGTGGGAACCGCGGCGAACACGTATACAGTGTGAAAGTTAGCACGAAAGTGAGTCGGTTGTCAATATTCGTTCCGCTTATAACTGGCACATCCTAAAAGGCTTGCTGGCTGCAGGAGACATTAGGCCAGATCCCCGCCCCCCGGAGCGCTGCCGAGGCCCGGGGGGTCTCTCGAAGCAGAGCAACTACCGGCGGTTGTGTTCGGCGGAGGCTCCGAGCCGCGAACGCCGGGCACCCGCCCAGGAGGCGAGCGCCGCGTCCGGCCGTGGCAGAGTTCAGAACAGAATCTTCAACGCTAACTGTACGTTGCGTGGCAAAGTGTTAGCCGTACCGCTGATGACGCCAAAGGCTGCCGTGCCAAACGAATTGCCCGGCACTTCGAAGTTCGGCGTGTTGGTGACATTGAAGACCTCGGCCCGGAACTGCAGCTTCATCGTCTCGGTCACGCGAAAGTTCTTGAGAAGCGAAAGGTCCAGACTCTCGCGGCCGGGGCCGAAGACGGTATTGCGAGCCGCGCTGCCGGGCGTGTTGAGCGGCTGAGCCGCGAACGCCGAGATGTCAATCCAGCGCTGCAACGTGCGCTGATCGCCGGGCAGGTTGGCGTCGCGGAGCTGGTTCGGGCGGTCGTTGCCGCCTGTGTTAGCGCGAGCCGCGCCGTTCAGGACCGTGAAGGTCGGCCCGGTCTGCAGTACCGCGCTGGCGTTGAGCTGCCAGCCCTGCGTGGCGTGCCCGGCCAAACCGTGGAGTCCCTTGCCAAACGGCAACTCATAGTTGATCAGCATGACCCAGCGTTGCCGGATGTCGATGTCGGAGTTGCCCCGCTCCAGCCGGCGGTTATTGGAAATCTGCGGCGTGGCCCCGAAGCCGCCCACCTTGCCGCTGCCGTTGGTGAAGTCGTCAATCAGGTGCGACCAGGTGTAGTTGCTCGAGAGGTTCAAGCCGCTCTTGAAGCGATGCTCGAGGGTCAACTGCAAGGAGTGATAATTGGAGCTTCCCCAGCTCGACAACTGCGAGATCCCCTGCACGTTGGGGAACTTGGAGAAGTAGGGCCGCCGTGCCTGGATGGCGCCCTCGCCCGGCAGGGCGATGTTGAGGTTGGGAGCGAAGTTCTGCTTTCTCGACAAGGCCCCGACGTATCCGGCGCTAAACACCAGGCCGGACCGCACCTCCCGCTGGACGGTCAGGTTGTACTGGATCACGTAAGGATTGACGATATCGGTTGCCACCGTCGTCAGACTCCCGGTCGGATTGGTCGCGCTGGTCGCCGTGGCGACGGGGAAACCCTCGGTCAGCTTGTTGAGGGTCTGGAGGGGTGTGGTGTCGATGGTGTAGAGGTTCACAAACGGGGGATTCCGCAAGGCCGCCCCGGAGCCGAACGAGATCGGATAGTAATTCAGCCCGATACCGCCACGGATCACTGTCCGCGGCGTAGCGGTGGCTGCAAATCCGAACCGAGGGGCGAAGTTGTTGTTGTCGTACGGCACGCCCGCACTGCGCGAAACGCCGTCCTGGCCCGCAATGATGATCTTGCCGGCGTTCAGATCCACATTCGAGATGCGGTTGGCGACTTCGTACTGCGGCGTGTAGAGATCGTAGCGGACGCCCAGGTTCAGAGTGAGCCAGCGGTTCACCCGCCAGTCGTCCTGTACGTAGGCGGCGAATTCCGTGTTGCGCCAGCCCGGAGACACGAGGTACTTCGATCGCACGGTGTTGGAGGGGAAGCCCAGCAGCATCGAAGCGATGCTGTTCCCGCTTCCGGACGTGCCTCCGGAGGGGTCGTTGGTGAAGTTCCCGTTAAAGGTGAACTGGCCCTTGGCCTGCGGGCTCTGGAACGGCGAGGTCTGCCGCCGCCGGACATCGCCTCCAAACTTGAAGCTGTGGGCGCCGCGAATATACGTCAGGTTCCCCACATACTGGAATACGTTGTTGATAGTGATGATCGGAATGAAGTTGCTGTCGCCCAGGCCGCGGAAGCCGGCAATCACGAAAGGCGTCAGGCCGGAGCTGTCAGCATCGAAATTGGCCCCGCGGATGCCAACCTGGTCGCTCACGTTGTGCCCGTAGTTGGGCGGCAGGGTGCTGATCGAGAACCGGGCAAAGCCGGCCTTGAACTCCGCCAGCAGATTCGGTTTGAACGTATGGACGTAGTTCAGGTGCAGGCTCTGCGACCGCTGGCCGCTCGGCCCGGCGAACTGGTTGTTATCGCCGCCCGCTTCTATGTCGCCTTTTTTCGGCAACTGCGGCGGCAGAAACGTATTGGTGTCGTTGAAGGAGTAGCGGCCGAAGAAGACGTCCCGGGACGAGAACTGCTGGTCGATCTTGGCATCAAAGGTTTCGTCACGCTGGCTCTTGTTCGGAGCATGTGAGAAATTGTTCACCAAGCCCCCGGTGATCGGCGTGGGATAGAGGTTCACGACGTTGACGGCCACCGGATCTTGCCGGTTGGCCGGAATCTGGTCGTTGAGGAACCGGTCGCGCAGGGTCACGCCCGGCCGGCTGGGGTCGGCCCGGTTCGTGGTCGGATCGAAAATGGGATTGATCCCGGCAAAGTTGCCCTGGCGCATACCCAGCGTCGGAACGGTGCTGGCAAAGGTCAGGCCCTGGCGCAGGCGGAAGCCTTCGTAATCGCCAAAGAAGAAGGTCTTGTCCTTGCGGAGCGGGCCGCCGAGGCTGCCACCGAACTGGTTCTGCTTGAAGACGGGTTTCAAGCTGGTCGCCGGAATGAAGTAGTTGCGGGCGTCCAGCTTCTCATTGCGGAAGAACTCAAACAACGAGCCGTGCATCTGGTTCGTTCCGGACTTGGTGACGGCGTTGACCACGCCGCCGGCGGTGCGGCCTACTTCGGCCGAGTAGACGTTGGTCTGCACCTTGAACTCGGCCAGGGCGTCGATCGAAGGCCGCACGATGATCGATCCGATGAATCGCTCGTTGTTGTCCATGCCGTCGATGAGGAAGTTGTTGCGGTTGTCGGACTGGCCATTGACCTGGAACGAGGAGTTGCGTCTCCGGTCGTCCGGGCGGTTCCCGGTCGCCAGGCCGTTGGTGGTGCCTTCGTTGCCGCCGGCGGCGAACGCCGCCAGCCGCACGAAGTTCCGGCCATTCAGCGGCAGATCCTGTACCAGCCGCTCATTTACCAGGGTACCCAGCGTCGAGCTGTCGGACTGCAAGGCCGGCGTCTGGGCCGTCACCTCGATGGACTGCTCAATCTGGCCCACTTCCAGGCGGGCATCGAGACGCAGCCGGTCGCCCTGGTTGAGCGTCACCTCGGCCACATTCCAGGTCTTGAACCCCGCGGCCTCGCCCCGGACGTGGTAGCGGCCCACGGGCAGCAGAGTCACCAGGAAGTTGCCAGTGTTGTCCGTGACCGCCGACCGCACGAGCGTGGTGGCCAGATTCTCGACCGTGACCTTGACCCCGGGTAAAACTGCTCCCGTGGCGTCGGTGACCGTGCCCACGATGTCAGCGGTGTTGACCTGCGCCGCGAGCGGCTCGACCCACCCCCATCCCACGCTCAGAACCGCCGCCGTGATGGCCGCGAAGGCACCTCGGGCCGGGAACAAGCGAAACTTCGACTCCATGGGTATCCTCCTTCTTTAAGTTAGAACGCAAGCCGCAGCGAGGCCTGCATCCGGCGCGGATCGCGGTTGGCAATCACGGCCCCGAAACGTTGATTGGTCTGCTTGCCGGCGGCATCGAAGCGAGCCGTATTATCCACGCTCACGAACTGCGTGTGATTGAAGGCGTTATACATCTCCCACCGGAAGGTAAAGCGGACCCGTTCCTTTATCGGAAACTCCTTCAAGAACGTCAAGTCCCAATTGTTGATACCCGGCGAGCGAATGACGTCCTTCGGGGCATTGCCGCGGTCACTGACCGCCGGCCGGGCGAAGACGTCCGGGTTGAAGAAGCGGCTGATCGTCTGGTCGCCCTTGGACAGGATCGGATTGGATAACACGTTGGGACGAACCCCGTCGCCGCCGCCCGTGATATCGGCTCCGTCTACGGTGCTCAGGATGATCGGCGTCGGCGCCCCGCTCATGAACGTAACGATTCCGGAGACCTGCCAATGGTCGAACGCCACCCGCGAAAGGCGGGTGTTCCAGAGCTTGCTCCCGCCCGGCACCTCCCACAGCCAGTTGACTGCGAGGACGTGGGTGCGGTCGAAGCCGGCCTTGCCGTAGTCCCAGATGCGGCTGGGGGCGTAGGTCGCGACCGTGCCGCCGTCGGTGTCGGTGAAATCCATCGTTTTCGACCAGGTCCAGGCGCCGCCGAATTGCAGCCCGCGCGAGAAACGGCGGTTCGCTTGCACCTGAAGCGAATGGTAATTGGAGCTGGAGGCGCTCTCGACGTAGCCGATGCCGGTGTAGCCCACGTAGGGCCGGAAGAAGTTATCGAGGCGCGGGCGGCCGGCCGTGGGGTCCTGGTTTTGCGGGAGGAAGCGCGCCCCGTAAGGAATCAGGTTGATGTCGCGGGTCTGCTGCAAGTGCCGGGCGAGCGTGCTCACGTAAGCCACGTCGATCACGGTCTGGTGGCCGATGTCGCGCTGCACGCCGAAGCTCAGGTTGTAAACCGTGGGCACTTCCCCGCTGCGCGCGATAGCCGAGAAGGCCGACGGGAAAAGAACGCTGGCGGTGTTGATATAGTCCGCGAAGGTGCCGTAGTAAAGAAATGGCGTGAATTGCGACGGCGGGTTCCGGTTCAGCGAGCCCGGCCGGTAACGATTGTTGTAGAAAATGCCTCCGCCGCCCCGAATTGCGGTCTTGCCGTCGCCGAAAGGATCGTAGGCGAAGCCTAGCCGCGGTCCCCACTGAATCCCGCGGCTATCTTGAAAGCCCTTCGGATAGCCCGCGGCGCCCTGCAGCACGGCTCCGTTCACGACCTGGCCGGAATTCGGCACGATCGCGCCTATGAACACCACCGGCGCCAGGTCCCCGGTGAGGGGATTCCGAGCCACCCGCTGCCCGGCCGCATTCAGGGCCGGCTCAAACAACTGCACGCGCTTGCTCAGATCGTAGCGAGTCGGATCGAAATTGACCGCCTTATTGTCCGCCCAATAGTCGGGCACGAAGTAGCTGAGCCGCACGCCGTAGTCGAGGGTCAGCTTGCGGGTCAGCTTCCAGTTGTCCTGCGCGTACCACTCGAGCGTGGACCCGCGCCGCTGGTCGCCGTTCCGCGCCGTCGATTCCGAATAAGAGGTGAAGTTGCCCAGAATCGCGTTGGCGTAAGCGTAGTTGGAGTCGTTCGGATTGTTGACGTCCCGGCCGAAATCGAACTGCCCCGGGTAGGTGCCCTGCTCGCCCTCGTATTCGCGAATGCGCTCCCCATAGAAGCCGAACTTGAGGTTATGCGCGCCCCGGATCCAGCTCCAGCTATCGGTGAAGCCAAACACCGTGTCGGCGCCGCGCTTGGGAAACCTGGCGTCGGTGTTCAGGGTCGCGGAGTTCGGAATGCCGCCATAGGTCGCCCAGGGGACCAGGTTGTAGGGATTAAACTGCGGGTTGAACTGCGGCAGCGTCAAACCCAACTTCGACCGGTTCAGCCGGTCGAGGTCCTCCGGGTGCAGAGCCGGGGACGCCTCGATGGCATGGTGCGCGGAAGCCGTGAACTCGTGCACCAGGCTGGGGCTGATCACGTGGGTGAAGTTGTAGGAGCCGGAGCGATCGCCATACACGGCCCGGACCGGCAAATAGCCCCATGACGGCGACGGCTGCCCGCCGCCGAGCCGGTGACCTTCGTTGGTTTCGTCCCAGATCGAACCGCGGAAGTACATCCTTATCTTGCTCGAGACGTTCGCGTCGACCCGGAACACGTTGTTCTGCTTCGGGCTGTGGATGCTCTCCTGGAAGTTGTAGTTGTAGTTGCCCTTGGTGATATTGCGGTCCAGTTGGTTGGGCAAGGGGAAGATCGACAACAGCTTCGGCCCATTGGGGTTGATCCGATTAGCCGGAATGACATTGTTCTCGAAGGAGCCGCCCGAGAGCGGATCGCGAATCGCCACCAGACGGCCATTCGTGTCGAGCGACTGCGAAAAGTTGCCCGCCCTCTCGAGCGCCGTCGGCATGGTCACCTGGATCAGCCCCAGCGGCGCATCCCCGCGCAGCGTCTCATTCGAGAAGAAGAAGAACAGCTTGTCGCGGTTCTTATTGAACTTCCCGGGGATATACATCGGCCCGCCCAGCGAGAAACCGCCGGTCGTATACCGGTAGCGCGGCTTGGCGACCCCGTTCAGGTTGTTGAAGAAGCTGTTGGCGTTCAACTCCTCGTGACGTTTGTAGATGTAGGCTCCGCCGTGGAAGTCCCGGCTGCCGGATTTGGTTACGGCATTGATGATGGCGCCGCCGGCGCGCCCGTATTCGGCCTGGTAGTTGCTGAGCAGCACCTTGACCTCGCCGATGGCGTCCAGGTTGATCGGGTTGTATAGCGTGTCCTTGGTTCCCAGATCGTTCATGAACAAGCCATCGACGCTGAAGGTATTGAATTCCCCGCGCAGGCCGGAGATCTTCGGGCCTTGAGTGATCCCGAGCATGTCTGCCGTGCCGAGTCCACTGGGCGGTTCATTGACCACGCCCGGAAGCACGCGCAGCAGGCTTAGGAAGTCCCGGCCGCGGCTGGACAGGGTTTGCAATTGTTCAGTGGTCAAGACTGCCGACCGCTCCTGGCTTTGGGTTTGCACCGGAGTGCTCTGCGCCGCGACCGTCACCGACTCGCTCACGGCGCCGATTTCAAGCTGCAAGTCGCCAATCGACAGGCGCTCCGAGGCCGTGATGGTCAGGCTCTTCTCCAGGCGCTTCATCCCGGGCGCCTGCGCTGTGACCGTGTACCGGCCGGGCAGGACCGCCGGAAACACGAAGTCGCCCGACTCCGCCGACGTGGCCTGGCGGGTGTCGCGCGTGGCTTCGTTGGTGAGAGTGAGGGACGCCGCCGGAATCGCCAGCCCGCCCGGGTCCACCACCCGCCCGGTAACCACGCCGGACACCGTCTGAGCGCCGGCGATGCCGGTCCAAAAGAGGAGCGGCAAGAGAGCCGCCAAAAACCACCGCGTTTGGTTACGCATCGGGAACCTCCGAGAAGGGCCTGTACCCCCGCACCCCCGCGGAGGCTCCAGGTATTCCACCAAATGATATCGGCGTCAGAGTAACGCCGGGCAATACGGCTGTCAATAGGAATCTAGGAAGAGAGTTCTTCCAGGCGCACGCGTTCCCGCAGTTGCTGCGTTTCGGTGAAGGACGCGAAGGAAGTCCCCGCCGTGGCGGCCGCGGCGGTACCGGCGGCGACGCCCCACTGGAGCGCTTCCGGGAAGGTGTGTCCTTGCGCGAGCGACCACACCGTGGTGGCGGCGAGCGCGTCGCCCGCCCCGATCGGGCAGGCTACTTTGATCTCAGGTGCGTGGGCGTGATAACTGCCGTTTCCCGACACGCCCATCGCCCCGTCGCTGCCGAGCGACAGCACCACCATCTCGGCGCCCATGCGCGCGATTTCCCGGAGCGCCGCGAGCGAGTGCTGCCGGGTCAGCAGCGGACGGTCCAGCAGCCGCTCGGCCTCCTGGCGGTTGGGCTTCACTACCGACGGCCGCGCCGCGAGGCCCAGCCGCAGCGCCTCGCCGCCCGTGTCGAGCAGCGTCCGGACGTTTTTCTCCCGCGCGATCCGGATCAGCCGCGCGTAAAAATCCGGGCTCATGCCGGGCGGCAAGCTGCCGCACAGCAGCAGCCACTTCGCTCCGTCGAGCTTCTCCCGGGTCACGCGCTCGATGCGCTTCTCCTCCGTTGGGCTGATCTCGGGACCGGTCTCATCGAGCTTGATGGTCAGCCCCTGCAGGTCGCTGACGGTCAGGTTACGGCGTATCGCGTTGCGGATCGGAATCAGCGCGATCGGCAGCCCCGAGACCTGCAGCAGCTCCGCCAGGCGCTTGCCGGTCGGCCCCCCCGACGTCGCGAGCGCCAGCACCGGCGCCCCCAGCCCCTGCACCACCAGCGCCGCGTTGATCCCCTTGCCGCCCGCCTGTTCGAACGACGACCGCACGTACACGCGGTCCTCGTAATTGATGCGGTCGGTGATCACGGTCCGGTCGATCGCCGGATTTACGGTGAGGGTTAGGATCATGGGAGCCGGGCAGCCTCCTGCCGGAGCGCCCGCAGCTCCGACTCGAGTTGTGCCACGCGCTCGTTGAGGGTGGTGAGAGCCTGGCCGATCGGATCGGGCAGCAGGCCGTGCTCGAGCAGGTCTTCTTCCCTGACGCTCACCCCGGCAATGCTCACCACGCGTCCCGGGACACCGACGACGGTGGAGTGCGCCGGCACCGACCGGACCACCACCGAGCCGGCCCCGACCTTGGTGTAGTCGCCGAGCTCGATATTCCCAAGCACCTTGGCGCCGGTCCCGACCACTACGTGATTCCCCAGCGTCGGATGGCGCTTGCCCTTCTGGCCGCCGGTGCCGCCCAGGGTCACGCCCTGGTAGAGCAGCACGTCGTCGCCGATGATGCTGGTCTCGCCGATGACCACGCCCATGCCGTGATCGATGAAGAACCGCCGTCCGATGGTCGCTCCCGGATGGATCTCGATGCCGGTCAGGAACCGCCCCACGTGGGACAAGAACCGTGGCAGCAGCGGAATGCGCCACCCCCAGAGCCGGTGCGACAGCCGGTGGAGGAGCGTCGCGTGCAGGCCCGGATAGCACAGCAGCACCTCGAGCGTGCTCCGCGCCGCGGGGTCTTCCTTAAAGACGGTATCGATGTGTTCCTTAATGGCCCGAAACATGAATCCTCCGGTTCGTGGGCGCCCCCAATGAATGGATGGGAACGGCGGGGGATAGGATGCACTCAGACGCACCGACGCGAGGTCGGGCCACTACAGATGCATTTGAGCTGTCGGAACACCTCGGAGCAATTATAGCAAGGTTGGGGCTGTCAGTCGCGGTTCAGAAGAGGCTCGCTGATTGGAAGACCGTTACTGAGCCGCGCGCGTCAGCAAGCGGTTTCAAATGCCTCTCTCAGCAACCTCCTACAGGTTCACGTTCCGGGATGGCTGACCGGTCCCGAGACAAATCCAGTCTTTCCAGGCTCGGACCCTTGCCCCTCAAGAATGCCTTGAAATCCGGCCGCTTGCCGCTCAACTTCTCGTAGTCTCGTTGGGCGACGACCACCACCACGTCGTCACGCCGGCGGACCCGTTGCGGGCCTTCCGTCAGCGCTCGGCTAAACAGTTCACTAAAGCGTCTTTTCGCGTCGGCAAGCTGCCATTCCATGGTTGGCGTACCATACTTAGAATACATTGGCTTCGAATGGGGTGTTAATCTAAATCCGCCTTTCGTTAGGAGGCCGCAATGAACGACGAAGAGAAGGCCCCAGGGCGCAGCGGCGGCGTCAACATCACCGGCGGCAACGTCACTGCCGGCGGAGACATTGTCGGCCGCGACAAGATCGTGGGCACGCAGATCTCCAGCACCCAACTGGACCCGATCTTCGCCCCTCTGCTCAACGCGGTTCGCACCACGCCCGAAGCCGCCCAAAAGGTCGAGGCATTGAAGAGCGAAGTGGCGAAGGGCAAAAACGCCGACGACGGTGTGATGGCCAAGCTCGTGGAAGGGATCGTCGGCCTCGTACCGGCAGCGGTCAGCGCGGTGGTGACCGCCTTCGCCAGCCCGATCCTTGGCGGCGTCGCCGGACCCGTCACAAAATACGTTCTCGATAAACTGCGCTGATGGATGAGAAGGAAAAAGCGGCTGGCGCAAGCGGCGGCGTCGACATCGGTGGAGGTCAGTTCTCGGCCCGCGACATTATCGGGCGGGACCAGATCGTTCAGTTGCCCCCTGCTCCCGCCCTCTCCGCCCTCCACCAGTTCCGCCCCCCGGTGGCCGACTTTGTGGGTCGCGAGCGCGAAATCCAGATCCTTGTGGACGCCCTACGCGCTGGGGACCGCGTCGGCCTCAGCGGCATCCAGGGACTGGGCGGCATCGGCAAGAGCGAGTTGGCCCGCACCGTGGCCCAGCGCCTTCGCGACGAATATCCGGACGCTCAACTGTGGGTCGACCTGCGTGGTACCGACCCGAACCCGCGTCCCGCCGCCGACGCCCTTGCCGCCTGCATCCGCGCTTTCGTGGGGCCCGATGCGAAGCTGCCCGAAGAGCAGGACGGCCTCGTGTCGATCTATCTCGACAAGTTGCACGGCCAACACGCCCTGATCGTGCTTGACAATGCCGTCGACCAGGCGCAGGTCGAGCCCCTCCTCCCCCCGATCGGCTGCGCCGTTCTCATCACCTCGCGTGAGGCTATCGCTTTTCCGGGCCTGAAGCGTGTCACGCTCGAAGAGCTACCACCTCCGGAAGCAAGGCGTCTGCTTAAGGAAATCGCCCCGCGCCTAAGCGATGGCTTGGCGGACGAGATCGGCACGCTCTGCGGATGTTTGCCCCTCGCCCTCCGCGCCGCCGGCAGCTTGCTCGCTGTGACTCCGGACGTCGATCCGGCCTCATACGCCAAGGACTTGCGCCACGAACGTACCCGTCTCGAGACAATTGGGACCGTCGGGGTGAACATAAGCGTTGAAGCCTCCTTCAACCTTAGCTATTCGCGCTTGCCCTCCGCTGCCAGGAGCGTCTTCCGCCGATTGGCCGTGTTCCCCGGCTCCTTCGACGCCCAGGCGGAGGAGACCGTCTGCGAAGACCCGAGACACAAACTTCTCAGCGATCTCGTGCGCCGTAGCATGGTGCTCTACGACACAGCAGCCCTCCGCTACCGGCTGCACGACCTGGTGCGCGTATTTGCCGATGCTCGCCTGAAGGTCGACGAGCGCCAAGCCGTTCGAACTTGTCACGCTGCACACTATATGGCCGTGGCGGCCCTCGCGGACGGGCTCTACTTGAGAGGCGGGGACGGAGTCGCGGAAGGTCTGCGGCTGTTCGACAGAGAATGGGGAAACATCCAGGCGGGGCAGGCCTGGGCGGCCGCGCACGCCGGCCAGGATGACGAAGGGGCCCGGCTGTGCAGCACATATCCGAACGCCGGGGTGAATTGTCTCAACCTGCGCCTGCACCCACGTCAGCAGATCCAGTGGCGGGAAGCAGCGCTCTCTGCCGCGCGGCACCTGAAGGATCGCCATGCAGAAGGTGCGCACCTCGGCAGCCTGGGCAATGCCAACGCGGCCCTGGGCGAATTGCGCCCCGCCATCGGGTTCCACGAGCAAGCTCGAGTCATTTACCAAGAACTCGGCGATCGCCGGGGCGAAGGGCATGCTATGGGTAACCTGGGCCTAGCCTACCTGCAGCTGGGCGAATTGCGCCGCGCCATCGAGTCTTATGAACAGCGCCTCCCTATTGCCCGCGAGATCGGCGACCGCCGGGGCGAAGGAGTAGCCTTGGGCAACCTGGGCGTGGCCTACTTGGAGCTGGGTGAGCCACGCCACGCTATTGAGTTCTACGAGCAACACCTTAGTCATTGCTCGGGAACTCGGCAACCGGCGGGAGGAGGGCACCTCCCTGGGCAACTTGGGCAATGCCTATGCGGATCTAGGGGAGCCGCACCGCGCCATCGAGTTCTGCGAGCAACACCTCATCATTGCTCGGGAACTCGGCGACCGGGGAGGGGAGGGCACCGCCCTGGGCAACCTGGGTAATCGCTACGCGGACCTGGGCGAGCCGCGCCGCGCCATCGAGTTCTACGAGCAAGGCCTGGTCATCGACCGCGAGATCGGCCACCGCCGGGGCGAAGGCATTAACCTTTTTAACTCGAGCAGGGCCCTCGACAAGCTAGGCGACCGGGCTCAGGCCGTGGCCCGCGCCGAGGCTGCACTTCAGATTCTCGAGGCGATCGAAGACCCAAACGCCGCCAGAGTACGAAGCCAACTGGCCGCGTGGAAGAAAGAGTAGCTGCCAGGGAAACGCTCCCGACCACCGGTAAAGTCCCTCCTCCCCCCCTTGCTATAATCCTCCCCAGGAGCCTTTCCCCCATGGGTCTCACCGCGGCTGCAGCCGCCACTCCGGACGCCATCGCGCGCTACGAGCCGGTCATCGGACTCGAAGTCCACGTCCAGCTCCTGACCCACACCAAGCTCTTCTGCGGCTGCCCGACCGACTTCGGCTCGCCCCCCAATACCCAGGTCTGTCCGGTCTGCCTCGCCCTCCCCGGCGCGCTCCCGGTGATCAACCGCGAAGCCGTGGCCCTCGCCGTCCGCGCCGCCCTCGCGCTCAACTGCGAGGTCCGCCCCGCCTCCCGCTTCGCCCGCAAGAACTACTTCTATCCCGACCTCCCCAAGGGCTACCAGATCTCGCAGTACGACAAGCCCGTCGCCGAGCACGGCTGGCTCGATGTCGGCGTCGAAGGCGTCCCCAAGCGCTTCGGCGTCACCCGCGTCCACCTCGAAGACGACGCCGGCAAGAGCATCCACGACGGCTATAAGGATTCCGACCGTTACAGCTACGTCGACCTGAACCGCAGCGGCGTCCCGCTCATCGAGATCGTCAGCGAGCCCGACCTGCGCTCCTCGGCCGAGACCCACGCCTACCTCACCGCGATGAAGCAGATCCTGCAGTACATCGGCGTCTCGACCTGCGACATGGAAAAAGGACACCTGCGCTGCGACGCCAACGTCTCGGTGCGCCCGCGCGGCCAGGAGAAGTTCGGCACCAAGGCCGAGGTCAAGAACCTCAACTCCTTCCGCTATCTTCAGAAGGCCCTCGACTACGAGATCGCTCGCCAAGTAGCGATCATTGAAGGCGGTGGCCAGATCCACCAAGAGACGCGCCTCTTCAACGTCGATACCGGCGAGACCGTCGGCATGCGCTCGAAGGAGCACGCCCACGACTACCGCTACTTCCCCGAGCCCGACCTGCTGCCGCTCGTGGTCAGCGACCGCTGGCTCGCCGAGATCCGCAGCCAGATGCCCGAGCTGCCCGCCGCCAAGCGCCGCCGCTTCGTCGAGGACTACGGCATTCCCGAATACGACGCCCAGGTCCTCACCCTGACCGCCGCTGCGGCCGCCTACTTCGAGGAAGTCGCCCGCGTGAGCGGCGAACCGAAGCTCGCCTCCAACTGGGTGATGGGAGAGCTAGCCGGCGCCCTCAAAGGCCGCAACCTCGACATCGCCGAGTCGCCCGTCCCGGCGGCGCGCCTCGCCGAGCTGGTAAAACTGGTGGCCTCCGGCGAGATCTCCGGCAAACTCGCCAAGGACGTTTTTGCCAAGATGTTCGAGTCGGGCAAGTCCGCCGCCGAGATCATGGCGGCTGAAGGACTCCAGCAGATCAACGACACCTCGGCCCTCGAAAAGATCGCCGACGAGATCCTGGCCGCCAACGCCAAGCAGGTCGAGCAGTACCGCGCCGGCAAGAAGGGCGTGCTGGGATTCTTCGTCGGCCAGATGATGAAGGCCACCCGCGGCCAGGCCAATCCTGCGGTCGTCAATGAAGTCCTCACCCGCAAGCTGGGGTAGGATCCTCCCGCGCCGTTTCTACGCCCGCCCCACGGTCGAAGTTGCCCGCGAACTGCTGGGCGCCTATCTGGTATACGGCCCCTGCGTCGGACGCATCGTCGAGACCGAGGCCTATGTCGGGGTCCACGATCTCGCCGCCCACGCCTCGCGCGGCCTCACCCCGCGCACGCAGGTGATCTTCGGCCCGCCCGGGCACGCCTATGTCTACCTGATATATGGCATGTACTGGTGCCTCAACCTCGTCGCCGAGCCGGACGGCTACCCCGGCTGCGTCCTGATCCGCGCCCTCGAGCCCATCGCTGGAATCGAGCAGATGCGCCGCCGGCGTCCCACCGCCCGCCGTCCCGAGGACCTCGCCTCCGGCCCCGGCAAGCTGACCCTGGCCCTGGGCCTCACCCGCCGCCACAACGGCCAGGACGTCACCCGCGGCCCCCTGGTAGTCCGCCGCCCGGCCCGCCCGGAGCACGTCCCCATCGCCGTCACCCCCCGCGTGGGCATTACCCGCAGCGCCGACTGGCCCCTGCGCTTCTGCATCGCGGGGAACCCCTTCGTCAGCCGGGGATGAAGCCAATGGCCTGCTTTACACGGCTCCGCGCGCTGTGACACACTTGTACTCAGATGACCCTCGCCGAGCTCAAGGACGCCATCGAACACCTTCCCGGCGAAGACCGCACGGCGCTGGCCTCCTGGCTCGCAGATCTCGAGCGCGAGGAATGGGACGGTCAGATCCGCCACGACTTCTCACCCGGCGGACCTGGCCTGGCGCTGCTCAAAGAAGTAGACGCCCAAATCGACCGGGGAAACTTCAAGAAGTTGGGGTAGGCTATCCAGTCATTTGCCTTACCGTCGTTCTGGAAGTGTTATGAAGCGCTTCCTGAACCGGTCCGCAGGCTGGCCGACACCCAGTTCCAGTTGTTCCTCCAGAATCCCGGGCAGCCGTCGCTAGGTTTCGCCCCCAAAGGAGAAGTCTGGACGGCCGAGATCGGCCGCGCCTACCGCGCCATGGCCCGTCGCAGGAATCGAATGCGATAGGACGGCGTCCCTAACCCCTCCCCCCTGGCCCCCAAAAGGTCCCCCTTGCCCCCGCCCCCCAGGTGGTGCATTATAGCGGCATGCGTTTCCAAGCTTTGTTGCCCACTTTAGCGGCTGGCGTGTGCCTCGCTGCGGGACCCGTCGAGTTTCGGCCCCACGTGATCGAGCCCAAGATCCCGGGCGGCTACGGCGTCGTCGTCATCGACATGAATAAGGACGGCAAGCCGGACGTCATCCCCGTCTCGAGCCGCGTCCAGGAACTGGCCTGGTACGAGAACCCCACCTGGGAGCGCCACGTCATGGTGGACGGCATCTCCGGCATCGTGAACTTCGCCGCGGCCGACATCGATGGCGACGGCATCCCCGAGATCGCCTTCGAGAGCTCCTTCGCCATGATTCCGGCGAAGAGCGAAGGCCTGGTGTGGGTGCTGCATCACCAGGGCGATCCGCGCCAGCGCTGGAAGGAACAGAAGATCGATGCCCTCACTACCTCGCACCACATCGTCTGGGCCGATCTTGACGGCGACGGCAAGAAGGAATTGATCAACGCGCCGCTGCTCGGGCCGAAGGGCCTCGCACCGACCTACGACCAAGACACGGTGCCGCTGGTCTGGTACCGCCAAGGCGAGTGGAAGCGCTACACGGTGCCGCATGACATCCAGGGCATCATCCACCGCGTGCGCGCCGTGAAGTGGGATAACAACAAGCGCGACCAGTTGCTCACCGCGAGCTTCGAGGGCATCACGCTCTACCGGGCGAGCGGCAGCGGCGCGAACTTGAAGTGGGACGTCAAGCTGCTGGCCAAAGGCCACGAGGAGAAGGCCCCGCGCCTGGGCACGAGTGATGTCGCCGTCGCCCAGTTCAAGGGCAAGCGTTTCCTCGCCGCCGTAGAACCCTGGCATGGCAACGAGATCGTCATTTACACCGCCGGCAAGGGGGGCGCCTGGGACCGGCGCGTGCTATTCGACGGGATCGTCGAAGGTCACGAGGTCGCGGTGGGGGACTTCAACGGTGACGGCCGCGATGACATCGTGGCCGGCGACCGCGGCAAAGGCGCCTCGGTTCACGTCATGTACGCCCCCGACGAGATCGGCGGCAAGTGGGAGCACCAACCGCTCGACGCCGGCGGCATGTCGGCCTCCGGCTGCGTCACCGCCGACCTCAACGGCGATAAGCGTCTCGACATCATCTGCGTCGGCGGCCAGACCGCCAACCTGAAGTGGTACGAGAACCTGGGGCCGGCCGGCGGCGGGAAGCCGACCTCCTCGGGTGCGGGACGATAGATCACCGCCCGGTCCCCTGGACGGATGGACCTCCCCATCCCAGGTCCGGACGGCTTTCTGCTGTCCCCCGATGATCCTCTGCACGCCGCGCATCTCCGCCTGAACGACTACCTGCTCGCCGAAGAGCAGCGCGACACCGCCCGCACGCCGTTCGACGTCGCCCCGTGGCGGAAGCTGCCCAAGCGCCAGCTTCCCGGCCAGGTCCAGGCCGTGCTGCGGCGCATGCAGTGGCTCGATCAGCACGACGCCGAGCTCGAAAACGCCCACCGCGCCCGCCTGCGGCTGGTTACGCTCCTGCGCGTCCTCTACACCATAAAAGCCCCGTACACCGAGCCGGACCTGCGCCTGCTGCTCGACCTCACCACCCCGCTGCTCGGCCGGATCGCGCCCGACGGGCCGGTCGAACGCGTCGTCGAATATCTCAAGGACAACGATCTTACGCCCGAGCTCTGCGGCGCCTTGCGGCACTTCCAAGACAGCTTGCGGGAGGAAATGTCCGGCAGCCAGGCCAGCCTGCTGTCTCTGCGCCAGTGCCTGCACATGCTGCTGTGGCTCGATGAATGGGAGCCGCTCGACCCGGCGCGCTGCTGGAGCGAGTGCATCCGCCGCGACTTCCGCGCCATGACCGGAGACCGGCGCGTGCTATGGCGCGCCTTGCTGAAGCATATCCGCGGCAACGCCCCGGTGCGCATGCCCGCCGGCTGGGCGCGCCCGGCCGAGGCGCTCCTGGCCGCCGTGGGCCTCGAGGACTTCCGCGAAGAGATCCACGTTTGGTTCGCGCCCTTCCGCTCGGGCGAGCCGCTGCCTCTCTCGGTCGCCGGCAGCTACGTGCTCAAGGGCCTCCTCTGGTATTGCGCGGTGGCGCGCGACGACGGCCTCCGGGATTGCGCCCTCTGGCTGCTCGATGTCCGGTGGAAGCAGAAGCGCAATATCGAAAAGGCCCTGGTGGCGCTCGGTGTGTTCGGTGTTACCAAAGAGGACCTTCGCGCCCGCAACCTCATCAAGCCCGAACCGCCCGACCCGACGCCGCGGCTCCTCGAAAGAATGCGCCAGGCCGTGATTCTGCGACCGGCGGACCACATTCAGACCGACCCGGACGGCGAGTTGATCGTCGTCCAGGGCCAGTTGCATTTTTACCGCCTGTTTCGCTCCACCGGGCGCATCGAGCGCGTGACCGACAACGCCGTGCTGGAGCTGAACTGGCCGGCGATCCCCGACCAGCTCCGGCTGTTTCTCCGCCGCGAGTGCGACTCCCCCGAGCAACTCGGTTTCCGCGCCCATCTGCTCGCGCAGGACGCCGTCTTCGGCCGCTGCTTTGCGGTCAAGTAGGGGTGGCCGCCCAATTCAAACGACCGTTTGAATTCTCCGGGCGCGAAAGGCCGTCGAAAACGCGCTTTTAGCCCGCTTTTCTGCGCAAAAACGCGCCATTTGGCCTCAAGAGTAAATCCCCGGCGCCTCGTGCCCCATCCTCTGCACGTACTCCACGTAGGACCCCGGATAAACGAGCGGAGTGCGATCCGTGCCGCTTTCCCCGCCCAGTTCCAGGACCCGGGAGCCCAGGCCCCGCAGGAACATGCGGTCGTGCGACACGAAGATCATCGTGCCTTCAAACTCCTTGAGCGCCTCCACCAGCATCTCCTTCGTTGCCAGGTCCAGGTGATTGGTGGGCTCGTCCAGCACCAGGAAGTTGGGGGGATTGTAAAGCATGCGCGCCATAGCGAGCCGCGTTTTTTCACCTCCCGACAGCGCGCTGATCTTTTTGTCTACATCGTCGCCCGAGAATTGGAATGCCCCCGCCAGCGTGCGCAGCGAGCCCATGCCGTCCTGTGGGAAATCCCTCTGAAGCTGCTCGATGATCGTCAGCTCCGGATCGAGCACGTCCAGCGATTGCTGCGCGAAGTATCCCATGCTCAGGCTGGCGCCCAGCGTGACTGTTCCCGCATCGGGCGCGCTCGCCCCCGCGATCATCTTGAGCAGCGTGGTCTTGCCCGCGCCATTCCGTCCCATCACCGCCCAGCGTTCTCCCCGCCGGATCGTGAGATTG
>JBGPDC010000058.1:0-27508 GCA_041482115.1 Terriglobia bacterium
AGCGCCACCTCCGCCGCCGTCCCCTTCCCGTCCCACGTCACGAAGCGCGGCTCGACCCCCGCCGCCAGGCACGCCCGGTATCGGTTCCGCCCATCCAGAATGCGCCCCTCCGCGTCGCACAGGATCGGCTCGCGCTGCCCGTTCTTCTTGATGTCCGCGACCAGTTCCTCAAACGCCGCCCCTTGCATGAGCGGAAACAGATTCGCGACGGCATGGAACTCCCGCTCCGGCCCTCCGGCCGGCAAAGCCGTATTCTCTTCCATAGTGAAAAACCCCTCTAAGACCAGTGTAGGGGAGCGGTCCAAGGATTCTGCCCCCTCGCGAGGTGGGCTCCTCCGCTAACCCTCACATCCCGCAGCACATGTCGCTCCAAAATTTTCTAGAAATTGCCGTGACCGGTTTTGGACTACGGTTTCGCGGCGGTATACGGGCGCGGATCCGGAGTCGCGCCGAAGCACTCGAACATCGGAGTGGCCGCCGCGTCGAACTGGGTGAGCGGACGCAGTCCCAGAATCAGCTCGATCGTGCGCAGCATCGAGGCGGTGGTGTAGGGCGTGTTGTCCACCGCGCCGCGTTTCGCGTACGGGCTCACCACCCACGCCGCCGTGCGATGGCTATCGACGTGGTCCGCCGCCCCGCCGCTGCTCTCGGTTACAAAGATCGCGGTCCGGCTCCACACCGGGCTGTGGCTGATGGCTTCGACGATCCGCCCGAGCGCGGCATCGGCCATGTCGGACGCGCCCGGCAGCCGCACCAGCAGGACGCGCGGCAGCGTGCTCTTCTGCGCCCGCTCACCGAAATCGCGAATGAACGCGTCCGCGCGCTTGGAATCCGGATATCCGGCCGCGGGTCCCAGGTAGCTCTTGTCGGTCTCGGCCTCGAGGGACGCCTCGCGAGCCCGCGCCACGCCGCTCAACCCCGGGCTCGCGCTCCGTTCCGACCTGCTGATCTCAGCGTCCCGGAGAATGTTTGACAACAGACCCGGCCCTATTGCTTCGCCGACCTGGATTGGCGCCACAGTCGTGCGGCCATCTGGATGGCGCAGATAGTGGTGGCTGCCTCGAATCCGAATCTCTTGAGAACCAAGCCGCTTCAAGGCTCCGACAAGCTGCTGCCCGTGACGCTAGGCACACGGCTCATGCGCTGATACGAACTCGCTGCCTCCCGACAAACTCAAGCCCCTCGGCCGGCGCGAAACTCCTGGCGGCCGGCATAGATGTCAGCGCAGTGAAATTCTGTGGAGTGAACAAGTCGGGAGAGTTCATCCCGGGCCGAGGGGAGTTGTCTAAGCACCTCGGGGATATCCTGGCGCGAGACGATCACAGCCACCCACGACGCTCGTTCGGGGTGAACGCCCGGGTGGGCCGTGGCTAAACCGGGCGATCCTGTATCGTCAATGAAGACGCCCCCGCAATAACCACGGGCCAGTTCGTTCAGAAAGTCTTGGTAGCCAGGTTTGGTCATCCGGCAGTTCAGCCGCCGTAGCGAAATCGCGTGGCGGCCGGCTCCCACAGCATGCCAGGCCCCCTCTCGCTCGGCCCGACCGGCGACCCCGCCTCCAGGTGTATACTTGCGGTCGTTGCTTCGAAGCAGGAGGACCTCATGAAGGTGTCCCGTACGGTTTTGGCCGCGGCGATCGGCGCGCTCGCGCTGGCCGCGGCAGCACCAGCGCAGGTGGGGAAGACGGCCCCGCTCTACAACACGGCGCTGCAGAAAATCAAAGACGGCAAGCCGGTCGTCTGTTCGACCGTGTCCTCGCCCGACCCGGACGCCTATTGCGCCGTGGCCAACTCCGCCGCCGATTGCACCTGGATCGAGATGCAGCACAGCACCATGACCTACTACCAGGTGGGCGACATGATCAAGAGGTGCGGCCGGCCCAAGGCCATCCCTTTCCTGCGCGTCCCCGATGCGCTCGAGGGCGACATCCAGAAGGCGACGGACCTGGGGGTCCTGGGGATCATCGTTCCCACGGTTGACACCGTCGAGAAGGCCCAGGCCGCGGTCAAATGGGCGAAGTTCCCTCCCGACGGACGCCGCAGCCAGGGCGGTAACCGCATGTGGGGCGAAAACTACCGCGAGACCGTCAACGCCAACATGGCGATCGTGATCATGATCGAAACCCCCATCGGGGTGGACGCCGCCGACAAGATCGCAGCCGTCCCCGGCGTCGATGTGATTTTTGCCGCCTCGAGTGATCTCGGAAACTTTTCGGGGCATCCCTATACGGGGGCAGCGCGGAAAGGCGACGCGGTTTATGAAGCCCTGGTCACCCGCATTCACGATGCGACCCTGAAGGCCGGCCTGCGGCTCGGTGGTCCCTTCGCCTGGCGGGATCGCCCCGGATTCACGTTCTTCCAGGGACCCGGCTTGGCCGCTTTCGTAGATGCGGGCGCCCCGCTCGTGATCCAGGGAGGCGCCGCGCCGGGTGGCGGCCGCCGCAAGAATCAGTAGACGATCCCCCAGTTCCACCGGGCGGCGTTTTTCCGCCCCCGGAAGACTTCCCGGCTGGCCCCGAAACTGGTATGTTAGTGGGCTTACCGGTCGAACTCTAGGGGGACCGACTATGGGAGAGGCCCTGCGGCGTCGCATCGAATCGGAGCGAATCGAGAGCCCCGTGCAGGAGGCTCTATTGAACCTGTTGGTGGCTGCCGACCACGTGCGGCAGCGGGTGAATCGGGCCTGTGCCGCTCACGGCCTGACCATCGGCCAATACAATGTCTTACGAATACTGCGGGGGGCGCCGCAGGGGCATCCACGCTCCGAGATTCTGAGGCGCATGATCGAGCCGGCGCCCGACGTCACCCGGCTGGTGGACCGCCTCGAAGCGCGCGGCTTGGTGGAGCGCGGCCGCTCGGCCAAAGACCGGCGGCTGTCGATCTCCCGTATCACGCCCCGGGGGCTCGAGCTGCTTCAAAAGGTCGATCCGGACATCGCGAATTTCCACGCCTGGTTTCAGTCGCGGGTCCCGCTGCCGGATTGCCAGGAAATCTCGCGCATCTGTGAGGAGTTGTACGGGGCGCCAGCCTAGCCGCCACCTCTCATGACCAAGCGCGCCGTGAATCCCTGGCAGTGGCAGGACCGCTTCGGTTTCGTCCAGGCGAGCGAGGTCACCGGGGCGCGGCGGACGCTGTTCGTGGCGGGACAGGCGTCGATGGGTCCGGAGGGCGAGTCCCTGCATCCCGGCGACATGGCGGCCCAAGTCCGCCAATCGCTCGACAACCTGGAAACGGTTCTGCGCCAGGCGGGGTTCCAGATGGCCGATGTAGTGCGGCTGAATTTTTACACCACCGACATGCACGCCTTCCTGGCCGCCTCCGGCCTTATCAAAGAGCGCGTGACCAATGCGGGGGCCCGCTACGCGAGCACGCTGCTCGGCGTGGCGTGCCTGGCGCGTCCCGATTTGCTGGTTGAGATCGAAGTCACTGCCGTCCGGTAAGAGCGTTTCCCAGCCGCGCGCGTCAGGGAGCGGCGCTAACATGGACGATCACAACATCATGCACGCCCCCGCCGCCCTCCCCGCGATCCTCCGCGACACCGCGCGCCTCGGTTTCACGATGGCCTCCGAGCCGCAGACCGGCGCGTTGCTTCGAACGCTCGCGGCTTCCAAGCCCGGCGGACGGTTTCTCGAGCTCGGCACCGGCACCGGCGTCGGCACGGCCTGGCTTCTCGCCGGCCTGGACCCCGCCTCCCGGCTCGACTCGGTCGAGAGCGATCCCCAGGCGTTGGCGATCGCGCAGCAGCATCTCGGGTCGGACCGGCGCGTAACCTTTCACCTGGCGGATGCCGCGCTGTTCCTCGCCCGCGCCCCCCAGTCGCACTTCGACTTCCTCTACGCCGACACCTGGCCCGGCAAGTTCACCCACCTCGACCTCGCGCTTTCCCTGCTTCGCCCGGGCGGCATCTATTTCATCGACGATCTTCTCCCCCAGCCCAATTGGCCCGCGGACCACGCCCCCAAAGTGCCTCCCCTCCTCGCCGACCTCGAAAGCCGCCCCGGATTTGTAGTCACGAAACTAGCCTGGGCGACCGGGCTAATGATTGTCGTGCGCGTCTAGCGGCCTGTCGCGGACAATTCGTTCCTATGTATGCAGCCGCTATACGCTCAACCGCTATACGTACAACCTAACCGCTATATGTACGACCACTATATACGCGCGACACCTCGTGCCGAGCCGCGACCGTCAGGGAGCGGTCCTGGTAGTGAGGCCATGTTGGGGCCCTCATTTCCGTGACACGCCTGCGAGTGCGGTCAGCTCGCTACCTGCCAGGATTTCTTTTCTTTACAATATTCTCGGTCCTGCAGGCCAAGCGCGCCCCCGGCAACCTAAGTATCGGAACGTTCGCGAAGCGAACCACACGTTTTGGACGCGCACCGCGTGGAGCGACGAGGCCTCGATGCGGGCCTTCATGATGGCGCCCCCGCACCGCCGTGCCATGGTCAAGCTGCTCGAGTGGTGCGACGAAGCCTCCCTCGTACATTGGGCCCAGGAAAGTTGCTTCCTCCCGGACTGGCACGAGGCGCATCGCCGGATGGTCGCGGAAGGACGGCGCTCCAAAGTGAACCACCCCTCACCCGCGCACGAAGCCTACCGGATCCCGCCGCCGCAGGTTCCGGCGCAGAGCTAAGATCGGCGGGCGTCGCACATTCCTGAGCCTCTTTTCGCGCCTTCGGACGCCAAAAACAGCCCTCCTGCGCGCGTTTTCGCGCCTCCCGGTTTCAATCAATCGTCCGACTGAATAGGATGCAGCGCACCACGGCGACCGCGCCCCGCGATGGTTCTTCCGCTCGAGGCAAGATCAAGTACAAGCAAATATGTGCCGCTTGGTTTTCCATCCGCCCTGCTGCTGGCCAGGTCAAGCTGCGCTGGTGGAGCAGATCGAGTCCGGGCCGGTTGTAACGCACGTGGTGGCGCCACGTTACCTCCGGGCAGCACTCTGCTGGAGGGTGGAAGGCACGGTCGGAATCAGGGTTTTGGTGGACGCGCGCGGACCATCGATGGCGTGACCGAGGCCGCTCGCCGCTGGCGATTATTTCGCAAGTTGCTCCCGCGGAGCAATTCGCAATTGTCTCCTACACGTTTCGGTCCCCCAATTGGGCGTGATGGTGCCAGCCACGTAGGGGTGGGAACCCGGTCCGACCACGGTCCCCTCCGGTCCGGCTCCGATCGTTCAAACGCCGTTTGGAAGGGGCGTGAGGCCTCCTAACCGGTGAGATGATCTCCTCCGTCAAAATCTTTCATGATGAGATCTAGCGCTCGGCCTTGCTTCCGGGTAGCTGGAGCGAGTCGCTCACGGTAATTTCGGCGGCGCGGAGCCGTGTCACGGTAAGGTCCTGAATCTCAACGGATTTGAATGCGGCGCTCCCGATCAAGACGCGGCCGATCGCCAACCGCCGAACGCTTAAGGCGCCGATCGCAAAGGCGCCCACTGCGACCGCGCCGATCGCCGTGGCAATCATGGCCACGCCGCCGAAGCTCAGGGATTTTGAACTGCGGACCTCCTTCATAGATCCGCCTCCTGGGGTGCGGTAAGGTCCCGGATGATGGCACGCTTGATCACCAGATTTGTCATAAGCGGTTCTCCTTCCTCGCGAGAATTGACAGTCGGTTAGAGTCAGGTTCTGATTGAGCGGTATCTTTCCCGCTCCGTCTTGACCCCCGAGGTCATCGATCTGCCCTGCATTGCCCGGTCCTCGCAGGCCGGTGGGCGCCTCCCGCCCTGGAATCTGCGAAGCCGGCATCGCCCCACTCTCGTTCGAATGCGAGTTCGTGACTTCTGTGCTTGCGACTGCCCAGGAGGTGGGGCCCGGCCGCCTTCGTCCGCACATCCCCAAAATCAATACCGGGCAAATTTGCCCGGTATTGAAATCGTATACCGTCCTCTCCTCTTAACTACCTTTGTTTCCATCCTCCTCAGCGCGGCGGCGGCGCGGTAGCCGGCGGCGCCGGGACGCCGTCCACCGTCTTCGGCTCCATCAGCTCGCTGCGCGTGCCATCCGGATCGTACAGGTTCAACTGCCGCTTGCGGTTCGTCCCGGTCCGCACCTCGATCGGCCGCGTGTAGGTCTTCCGCGCGGGCTTGGCTTCGAGCGCCTTCACCGCCTGGTCCATGTCCGGCACTTCGAGCGCCAGGTGATGCGCCGTGCCCCGCGCCGTCGGCGCCGGCAGCTCCTTATACAGCATGAACTCGAGGTAGTCGTCGCCGTCCGGCACCTGCAGGTTCACCCAGTCGAGGACCTTCCCGTCGCGGCTCCCCCTCCAGATCTCGCGGAACCCCAGCACGTCGCGATAGAACTTCATGGCCGGCTCGAGCGACCCCACCAGGATTCCCACGTGCATCATGCGCCGCGAGACGCGCGCGTCCGTCATGAACTTGCCCTTCTCCCGCACGCTCCAGCCGTCCGGCTCGTACTGCACGATCTCCACCGTATGGCCGTCCGGGTCCTTGACGTTGAAGTTGGAATTCCGAATGCGGCCCTGGGGTACCGCCTCCGGCACCGTGACGCCGTGCGCCCCCAGATACTTGCGCATGGCCTCGGCGTTGTCCGTCTCAATCGAGATGTGATTCAGCCGGTCGGTGCCCGGAGCCGTCTCGGGAAACAATTCGATGTACTGGCGGTCGTTGATCTTGATGAAGGTCAGCGACAAGCTGCCGTTGGGATTGTCGAGCTGGAACGGCTCGCCCAAGCCCAGGAAGTCTTTGTAAAACGCGCGCGACTTTTCGATATCGTGCACGTAGAGAGCGATGTGCGCCACCCCGGTGATGCGCGGGCGCGGCGGCGTCTGCGCTACGGCCAGGGACGCGCCCAGGGACACGAATAGACCCGCGGCAACCAGCAGCCTCATAAACCCTCCTTCAACTTCGTGTGCGTTATCATAACTGATCTCCCGCCATGCCGGACTCGCCCCTTCGCATTCTGATGTCGCGTCACGCGGTGTTCTACAGCCCTGTGATCGCCACCATTGCCACCGGCTTCCTGCGCGAAGAAGGCTTGGAGGCCACCTACGGCACGCTCCCCGCGGGCCAGCGCGCTCGCGACCTGATCCGCGCCGGGCAAGTGGATATCGTGCAGTCGGCCGTGTCCTCCAGTTGGGGGCAGCGCGAGCCGGGCCAGCGCGACCCGGCGGTCCACTTCGCCCAGATCAACTGCCGCGACGGTTTCTTCCTCGCCGCCCGCCGGCCCGATTCGGAATTTCGCTGGAAAAAGCTCGAAGGCGCCACGCTCCTCGCCGACCACGGCGTGCAGCCCCTCGCCATGCTGCAATACGCCGCCCACGTCAACGGCGTGGACTGGAGCAAGATCCAAGTCGTCGACGCCGGCAGCGTCGCGGCCATCGACGCCGCCTTTCGCAGCGGGCAGGGCGACTACGTTCACCAGCAGGGTCCCGCGCCGCAGCAGCTCGAAGAGGAGGGTATCGGCCACGTCGTGGTCTCGGTCGGGGAGTCGATGCCGCCGGTAGCCTTCAGCAGCCTGCTGGCCTCCCGGGAGTTCCTCGAGACCGAGGCGGCACGCCGCTTCGTGCGGGCCTACCGGCGGGGACGCGAATGGGTCCGGACCGTGACCGCCTCGCAGGTGGCGCGGGCCGAAGCGGAATTCTTTCCTGACTACAGCTTAGAGGCCCTGGTGGGGGCCGTCCTGCGGTATCAGCGCGTCGGCTGCTGGGAGGGCGAACTGTCCATCCCGCGCGATCTTTACAATCAGGCTACGGTCGTATTTCGGCATAGTAAACGACTCACGGGAGAACACCCTTACGAAGAGGTTGTCGTGCCGCCCCCGGACCCGGATCGGCGTTGACCCTGCGGCGGTGATCTGAGAAGATAACCCTCACACCTGAGAGAAATCATCCATGAACGTCCTCCCGAAAGAGGAGAAATTTTTCGCGCTGTTCGAGGAGCAGGCCCGGTTTATCGCCGAATCGGCGAAGCTGCTCTCGGCGGCGGTGCAGGGCGGCAACGCGCAGCTCGGCTCCTACATGGCGCAGGTGCGCGACCTCGAGCACAAGTGCGATGAGGTCACGCACGACATCATCACGCGCTTGAACCAAACCTTCATCACGCCCTTCGACCCGGAAGACATCCACCGCCTCGCTTCCTGTCTCGACGACGTGCTGGACATGATCGACGCGACCGTGGGCCGCCTGGTGCTCTTCAAGGTCGCGGTGCTGCCGCACGCCGTGACGACGCTCGCCGAGATCATCGAGGCCTCCAGCCGGGCGCTGCTGAAGGCGGTGGTGGCCATGTCGCATGATGAGCCCGTCATGGAGTCCCTCATCGAGATCAACAAGCTTGAGAACGAGGCCGACCGCGTGAACCGCCAGGCGCTGGCCGAGCTGTTCGACACGGAAAAAAACGCCATCGAGCTGATCAAGCTGAAGGAAATCTACGAAATGCTCGAATCGGCCACCGACCTCTGCGAGGACGCCGGCAACGTCATCGAAAGCGTGGTCTTGAAGAACACCTAGCCTGCGCCTCCCGCACCTATGGACCTCACGACCGCGCTGGTCATCGCCATCGTTGTCATTGCCCTGGCCTTCGACTATGTCAACGGTTTCCATGACGCCGCCAATTCCATCGCCACCATCGTCGCCACGCGCGTGCTGTCGCCCGGGCGCGCCGTAGCCTGGGCGGCCTTTTTCAATTTCATCGCCGCCTTCGGCTTCGGCACCGCGGTCGCCTCCACGGTCGGCAAAGGCCTGGTCCGCGCTGAATTCGTCAACCAGTCGGTGATCCTCGGGGGACTCCTGGGAGCCATCCTGTGGGACCTGCTCACCTGGTATTTCGGGCTGCCCACCAGCTCCAGCCATGCCCTGGTGGGCGGCTACGCCGGGGCCGCCATGGCCCGGGCCGCGCTCGACGTGGGCTGGACTCGCGCCTTCGAGGCTCTCATTCCCTCCGGCTGGACCATGACCCTGCTCGGCATTGTCGTCGCGCCAATGTTGGGCCTCGCAAGCGCCTTCGTCCTCATGTTTCTGGTGACGTGGGCCTTTCGGAAAAGTTCGCCCAGCCTGCTCGATCGTTATTTCCGGCGTTTTCAGCTCTTCTCGGCGGCCATCTACAGCTTCGCCCACGGCACCAACGACGCGCAGAAAACCATGGGCATCATCTCCGGCGCCCTGTTCGCCGCCGGCTACCTGAAGGAATTCTACATCCCCACCTGGGTGATCCTCTCGGCCCACGCCGCCATCGCGCTCGGCACCCTGACGGGCGGCTGGCGCATCGTCAAGACCATGGGGACCCGGCTCACCAAGCTCAAGCCCATGGGCGGCTTCTGCGCCGAAACCGCCGGCGCCATCACCATCCTCACCGCCGCCCACTTCGGCGGGCTGGTCTCCACCACCCACACCATCACCGGGGCCATTGTCGGGGTGGGCATGATTCACCGCGTCCGGGCCGTGCGCTGGGGCCTCGCCACCAGCATCCTGTGGGCCTGGGTCTTCACGATCCCGGCCGCCGCCGCCATCGCCGCCGCCTCCTACTGGATCCTCCGGGCCCTGATGGCGGGGCATTAAATCCTTTTCCAACCCGGCACTCGTATACTCTAGTGGGAGCGATGCTTCTGACCTTGGCGTGGGCCGCTCAGCCGGCGTCGGCGGCCGATGATCGCGCGCTGATTGACGGTCTCCGCCGGCGGGACCCCGAGGCGATGGCGCGCCTGTACGACCAGTTCGGCCGCGTGGTTTACGCGCTCATCCACCGCATCGTGCAGAATCCGGGCGTGGCGGAGGACCTGGTGCAAGAGACTTTCCTGCGGGTGTGGAACCAGGCGCAGGCGCTCGACCCCGAGCGCGGCTCGGTCGCCGCCTGGCTGCTCACCGTCGCCCGCCACCGCGCCATCGACTGGAGGCGCTCGGCCGACGGCAAGCGCGACAGCTCGAGGTGGGAAACCTATGAGGACGAGCGCCCCGGCAATTTCGTCGATATGGAAAAGGTGCTAGTCGACGCCGACCAGGCCCGCCGCGTGCGCGAGGCCCTGTCGAAGCTGAACGAGAAACAGCGCGGCGTGATCGAGCTGGCTTATTTTGAAGGTCTCACGCAGACCGAGATGTCCGCACGGCTGGGCGAGCCTCTCGGGACGGTGAAAACCTGGGTGCGCGCGGCGCTCAAGTGCCTGCGCGAGGAGTTGTCGGTCGAGCCATGAGTTGCGAAGAGCTGCGGGAACTCTACGAACTCTACGTCCTGGGCGCGCTCGACCCGGCTGAGCGCCGGGAGCTGGACGAGCACCTGGGACGCAACTGCCCGCAGTGTGCGCCAGGGGTGCGGCAGGCGCGCGGGCTTGTGGGCCAGATCGCGCTCGCGGCGCCCGCGGCCGAGCCGCCGGAGCGGCTGCGCCGGCGCGTGCTGGCCGCGGTCTCCCCGGACCCCGAGCCGCGCGCCTCCGCCGGCTGGGGACTCACCCACGCCTGGGCCACCGCCGCCCTGCTCATGTTCATAGCGGTCGTTTGGTACGCCAACAAGGAACGCCAGACCGCGGCCGACCTGGCGGCGCTGAACTTCCGCCTCGAGCAGGCCCGGACCACCAACACGGAGCTCACCGCGCAGAACCGCGTCCTCAGCGAGGCCCTGGCGCTGGTGAACCTCCCCGAATCCCGCCAGCTCGTTTTCGGCACGACCGATCCCGCACCGCCGCGCGGACGCATCTGGGTGCATCCCGAGCGCGGCGTGCTGCTGCTGGCCTCGCGCCTTCCCGCCGCCCGGGCCGGCCGCATCTACGAGATGTGGGTCATACCCAAGAGCGGACCTCCGGCGCCCGCCGGCTTGTTCAATTCCGACGCCCGCGGCGAGGCGACCCACGTGTTTCCCCAGCCCGTGAACTTCGGCGCCGTCGCAGCGATTGCGGTGACCGAGGAGCCGGCGGCCGGTGTGCCGGCGCCCACCAGCACCCCGCTCATTGTGGCTAAATTTTGAGGCCGGGCATCCTCACGATCGGCCATTCCAACCGAACGTTTGAAGCGTTTCTCGAGTGCCTGCGCGCGCACGGCGTCACCCGCCTGATCGACATCCGGACGGTTCCGCGGTCGCGCCACAACCCGCAGTTCAACCGCGAGACGCTCGCCGAGACGCTTCCGGCCGCGGGCATCTCCTACGCGCACTTGCCGGGCCTCGGCGGGCTGCGCCACGCCGAGCGCGACTCCGTGAACACCGGCTGGACCAACCCGAGCTTCCGCGGCTACGCCGACTACATGCAGACCACGGCCTTCGAGACCAACCTAGAGGCGTTGCTCCGCCAGGCCGGCGGCGACCAGGTCGCGATCATGTGCGCCGAGGCCGTGCCGTGGCGCTGTCACCGCTCGCTCGTGAGCGACGCGCTCGACGCGCGCGGCGTCGCGGTGGAACACATCCTCAGCGCGACCCGCCGCCAGCCCCACCAGCTCACGTCCTTCGCGCGCGTCGCAGGGACCCGGGTCACCTACCCCGGCCCCCCGGAGAACCGGGAACTCGATCTGTAGCGAGAGGCGTCGTTTATAATGGGCGCTTCATGAGCGAATGGCACAGGGTGCGGGTCCCAGCCTCCAGCGCCAACCTGGGACCCGGTTTCGACGTGCTGGGCGTGGCGCTGAGCATCCACCTGGAGTGCCGTTTCCGCCGCTCCGACGCGCTCCGCATTCAAGTCGCCGGCCGCGACGCCGACCTGATCCCCGCCGATGAATCGAACCTGATCTGGCGCACCGCCCGCGACGCCGCCGGCGCCTCGCTGCCGCCGCTCGAAATCGAAATCCGCAACCAGATCCCCATCGGCAAGGGACTCGGCTCGAGCGCCGCCGCCCTCGTCGCGGGACTCGCCATCGCCGATCACGCCGCCGGTCTCGGCTGGACCCGGGAACGCCTGCTCGACGAGGCCGCGCGCCTCGAAGGCCATCCGGATAACGTCGCCGCCTGCGTGCTCGGCGCCGTCGTCGTGACCGCCACCGGCTCCGGCGGCCGCATTCACGCCCTCCGGCTCGACCTGCCCGACAGCTTCCGCATCGGCGTCGTAATGCCGAATTTCCAGCTCCCGACTTCGAAGATGCGGGCCGTGCTGCCCGACCGCTACTCGAGCGCCGACGCCGTCTTCAACCTGCAGCGGACGGCGCTGCTGGTAGCGGCGTTTGCGACCGGCGACGCGAGCGTTTTCCCCACGGCCCTCGAGGATCGCCTGCACCAGCCCTACCGCGCCGGCGTCGTGCCGGGGCTCGAAGAGATCCTGGCGTTGCGCGCGCCCGGACTGCTCGGCTGCGCCCTGAGCGGCGCCGGTCCGGCGGTGCTCGTCTTCTTCGAGCGCGGCGCCGAAGGGTGCCTCGAGCAGGTACGTCAGATTTTTGAGCGGCACAGCTTGTGCGCCGAGATCATTCCGGCGGAGGTTGAGAAGGAAGGGTATGGCGTCACATGAAGCCATCGCGCCAGGCCCTCGAACGGCTCGGTAGTGCGCTAAGAGCTGGTTGGTGGCCGTCTAGTTGAGGCCCTTGGCGCGCGTACCTAGCTTCTGTTTGTACAGCCCTTCGCGCCTTAGGAGCTCTTCCCGCGCCATTGTCTTTGGGAGAATTTGAAGCAGAGAGAAACGGAACTGCTTCGGGTAGGAGGAATCGCGCTGGATCAGCTCGCGCAACCGCACGTTGCCCCCATCTCCGGAAGTCGCATACTCCCGCCAGCGTCCCCAGATTCCGCTCTCGCCGGACGCGCTCCCAACGTACATATCTCCAGACCCTTCAGCGAGTATCAGATAGATGCCACCGACGGCGCTCAGGTGTACCCGCCAGTCCCGGTGAGCTTCTTCATTCTCGAAGAGGTCCTTTAACTCATCATAGGTAAGGCTGAACTCCAGATAGTCTGCGAAAGGAGGAAGCTTGCGGCCCGGCTCCAGGATTTCAAGCGCGGGTTTGTTATCGAGGTTCTGCACCCATGCGAGCGTCCCCGGCCCCCAGTCAATGATCAGGCGATCACGAAGATCATCAAAGCGGGAATCGCGCTTCAAGTCATAGAAGAACTTTGCCTCGCTATTCCACTTCTGAGACCAGGGACACAAATCCAGGGTGCTCCCCTCGGTGCTTGGGCGGTGACCGAGGACTTTGTACACGCCGTAAAAGCCGGCGCGCGTGCCAGGCAATCCGTAGAACGAAACGATTTGCTTGACGCCATGGAATTTCGGCTTACCTTGATAGCTTTGGTAAAGCTCAAGCCAGTCATGGCGACGTAGCTCCTGCACCGGATAGCGGCGATCCTGATGACGCACCAGCTTCGAGGGTGGCGTTGGGTCGAACCCCTCAAGCCTGAGAATATCGAGTAAACCAAGCATCATGGCAATACGGCTACATCCTATCAGAGTACGCGTGCCCGGGCGTGGCTCCCACTACCTCCGACACCGCCAGCAACATCAACCAAGATTGGGCGCCCTACCATCGGCTCGGTCTGCCAGGTGCCTTCGCAACTACAATCCAGCTAAACCCAACCGTCGAAGATCCTCGTCGAACCAGCCGATATCGGCGATCATACCTTTGAGAGTGCCGATGGGGAAGGTTTCTCCCAGGCGGTGATAGGCTACTACGACCCTTCGGCCGTCCACGTGCCGGTAGATGTGATGGCTGCCGCGGGTTCTCGCGAGGCGAAATCCGTCAGCATGCAACGCCCGAATAAGCTGGCGGGCGGTGATTCCGCGCGGAACCTCGGTCATAAGTTAACAGCAACCGCCGGCGTGGGCCACTCCACGGCTCCCCTCGCAGGATCGACAGGAATCGGCTCTCCCGATTCGCGAAGATCTTCCAGATAGAGTTCAACCGCTTCCCGGACGTTGGCCAGCGCTTCATCGTAGGTATGTCCCCACGAGTGGCAGCCCTTCAACGCCGGACAATGAGCGTGGTAGGCTTTTTGGCCGTCTTCCGTTACATCTGGCTCGACGACCACCGTAAAGACGTAGGATTTCACTAAGTTTCTCCTTTTGGGGTCGTGCCTTGACGCTACCTTCACCGTAGCATACCGGAGTTACGCCCTCCGGTGCGGAAATGAAGGCGAATCACGCTTGCTCGGCAAGCAAACGCTGGCGCGCCTGATCGAGCTTCTTTTGGAGTTCCTCGTTCGGCGGTTGCCCGGCCCTCTCGAGCTCCTCCCACTTCTTCTTCAGGTCTTGAAGATAGGCTTCCGATTCCGCCGGATGGTTCAGGTAGAAAGCGATCGCTCCATACACTTGGGCCAGCGAGAGAGAGGGGAAGTTCTGCCGGATGGTCGCCGGCGAGGCCCCCTGGAGAAACGAGTAGATGATCGAGGCCAAAGACACGCGGCTACCGGCGACATAGAGGCCGCCCTCCCGAGCTTCGACATACTCCTGAGACATGTTGTCCCGCCTGTTCCTGATTATAGCTGGGTACCGAGCTCGCGACTGTTTAAGCAGGACGTCATAAGTGCTTGCGCAACCGCTCCCTCACGGTCGCGGCTCGGTTACGCGCCGAATGTGCTGAGCCGCGCGTCAGCCAGCGGTTTGCGCAAATATTTTCGACGCTTGTTTAAGACCCTACGCGATCCCCGCCCCCTGCGTCTCCACGTACACCGCATAGAGCGACTGGCTCGCCGCCATGAACAGCCGGTTGCGCTTCGGCCCCCCGAAGCACACGTTGGCGCACATCTCGGGCAGCAGGATCATCCCGATCCGCTCCCCGCCCGGCGCAAAGACGTGCACGCCGTCGTAGCCCGGCCCCACCCATCCGGCGCCCACCCAGATGTTGCCGTCCACGTCGGCGCGGATACCGTCGGCGAGGCCCGCCCCCTTGCCCGGCAGGTCCATCGAGATGTACTGCTTGCCGTTGCGCAGCGTGCGCCCGTCGGCCACGTCCCAGACCTTGATGATCTTGGGCGTCTCGGGGAAGTGCGTCGCCCCGGTTTCGCAGATGTAGAGCTTCTTGTAATCCGGCGAGAAGCACAGGCCATTCGGCATGACCAGCTCGTCGGTCACGATGTCCATCTTGCCGGTCTTCGTATCGATCCGGTAGGTGGCCTTCTTGATCTCGAGCTGCCCCTTGTGGCCTTCGTAGTTCATCAGCGTGCCGTAGCCGGGGTCGGTGAACCACACCGCGCCATCCGGATGCACCACCACGTCGTTCGGCGCGTTGAGCGGCTTGCCCTGCCACTTGTCGGCCAGCACCGTGACGGTCCCATTGCCCTCATAGCGGACCACGCGCCGGCCGCCGTGCTCGCACGAGATCTGGCGGCCCTCGTAATCGAACGTGTTGCCGTTGCTGTTGCCCGAGGGCTGGCGGAAGACGCTGACGTGGCCGTCGTCCTCGATCCACCGCATCTGCCGGTCGTTCGGGATGTCGCTCCACACCAGGTACCGGCCCACGGCGTTCCAGGCGGGTCCTTCGGACCACAGCATGCCGGTATGGAGCCGCCGGACCGGCGTGTTGCCGATCTTGTACTTGTCGAAGCGCTTGTCGAGCGAGACGACGTCCGGGTCCGGATAGCGTGCCGGGTTGCGGCCGCTCCAGTCGCGCTGGATCTGGGCGGAGGCGGCGGGCGCGAGAGCGGCCGCAGCGAGAAAGCTCCTCCGGCTCAGGCCGGAGCTGGTGAGGTGGTTGGTATCGGAGGCCATAACGTCCCTAGGGTATATCAGATCTTAGGGTGCTGGGGAGTGGCCGGGAACTTTCACCCCTCACCTCGCGTATCCTGTAACAGGAAGCCAGGAGGCTGCCGTTATGAACTTATTGCTGTGGTGCCTGCTGCTGGTGCTGTGCTGGCCCCTGGCGCTGGCGGCGCTGGTGCTCTATCCCTTAGTGTGGGTGATACTGCTGCCCTTCCGGATCGTCGGCATCGCTGTCGAAGGGGTCCTCGAACTTGTGAAGGCCATCATCTTCCTGCCGGCCCGCATCCTGCGCGGCCCCAGCCGCGCCTGACTCGGCCAGCCTCCACGCGGGCTATAATTGGGAGCGAGGTAATCTCGATGGCGGCGCGGCGAACCGATACTGGGCGAGTGCTAGGCCACTTCATCGTTGCAGATCCCTCCATTTGCCACGGCAAGCCTACGTTTCGGGGCACCCGCATTCTGGTTTCCGATGTGTTGGAACAAGTGGCCTCCGGGCTCTCTTGGGACGCGATTGCCAAGGAGTGGCGCGGTAGCGTCTTAAAGGCCGCCATTGCCGAGGCGGTTCGACTGGCCAGCCAAGCCTTGGTGGACCATGCCGTCCAGCCCGCATCGCCGGTAACTACTCCCGAGCGCGCCCACGTTTGATCGTTCTTGACGAGGGGATTTTGTAGCTATTCCGTGACGAGTGGCCCTGCTCGGTCATCTCTGCCGCGGCAATACCGGTTTAGATGCTCCCCAATCCACGCGTGTAGGCCGGACTTACACATGATAACTTTCTGCCCGAAAAAGCGCGCGTATCGATCTGCAGCTCTCTCATCTTCTCCGAGCACCACTTCGATTGACAGCTCGCGAGGTTCACGGCGCGCGAGTTGGGCTGATTTCAGCAGATGGCGGATCTCAATGTCTGCCTCGGGCATGGAGTAACCAACGAATAACCACCGGTCGGCTGTACGTAACAGCGCGTGTGCGTGATCCCAAATTGTTTGAAAGGCACGGACAGACAGGTCCTTGTGATAGCTGAACGTGACCACACGAGCAGTGCACCTCCCGCCGCATGCTAAGCAGCTCCGAAAAAGGAATTGTAGATCGCCCGCTATCTTTTGGCCTTCTTCACCGAACAGACAGAAGTCATCTCGTTCCAAGAACAAACCGAGATGGACGGCAGCCTTACCCAGTTGGGCGATGTCAAATGCAATCAGGTTGCGGCAACAGTCACAATACCCCCAGTTGCCGGAACCGTGGAGTTTTAGGAGTGGAATTCCTTCCTGCTTCACTGGGTACCCTTTTGCAGTTGTTTCGCCAACGCCATAATGGGAGAGCACTTGCAAGTCGCTAAGGCTGCGCTCGACCATGATGTCCCAGTTTGTCGTTACGACGCCAATCTGAAACCGGTCGCTCATCTGCCGAAGGAAGTGGCCGACCGTGGGCGAAGGAATCGCGCGGGCATCAAGGACTGTGAGAATCCGGTGGATTGTCATGCGCCGTAGAGCGCGCAATATTTTAGGGCTGTACCATGATCCGAGGTTATGCCCAGAATTTGCGGCAAGGTCGATTTGCGTAAAGTGGTCCTCAAGAGACGGTTTGGGAGCTCTATCCACCCATCCAAAGACTGCTTTCCAAAATCTGCTGATCTGGAGATTGATGAATGCTTCCCGCCGATCATGCCGGCCACCGTTTGGAATGTCTAGCAGCGTCTCATGGAGCCGGTTGGTCGTGGGCAGCCCGAATTCGGCTGAAAACCCAGAACCCAGGAACAGCGCTACTTTCGGACGGACATCAGGCATGAGTTTAGTCTCGCTCCCGGTGGGTGCTCCGCGCGGCCCCAGCCGCGCGTGATCTACGCCAGCCGCGCTTCCTGGCCGATCTCGCTCACGACAATCCGTTCCGCCTCGCGGCCCGCCGCGGTCTGGAACCGCTCGATCGGCTCGTGTACCGGCTCGCGGCTCAACTGGAACGTCTGATGATGGATCGCCAGCAGCCGGTCCGCGCCGGCGTCGTTGCCCATGCGCCAGGCCTGCTCCGGATTGCAGTGGTTGCGGACCCAGGGATTGTAAGTCCCGATGGGCATGAGCGCCAGGTCGATCGGCCGCGACGCGCGCAGCGCCCGGAAATTTCCGGTCAGCGCCGTGTCGCCTGCGAACACCACCCGGTAGCGCGGCGTCTCGATCAGGTATCCGTTATACCCACGGTAGGTGTCGGTGCGCAGCCGCGCACCCCAGTGCCGCACCTCGAAGGCCCGGCACTCGACCGGTCCGACCCGCGCCCACTCGTCCCACCCCAGCTCGTGGACCGCCTGGTAGCGCTTCGGCCGCAGGAGGTCGCTGGTCAGCGACGCCGTCACCACCGTGGTCTGCCTGCCTTCCAGCTTCCGCACCGACGGGATGTCCAGGTGGTCCATGTGGGCGTGCGAGAGCAGCACCAGGTCGATGCGCGGCAGGTCTTTCGCCTCGAGCGCCGGCGCCACCAGCCGCTTCACCCCGACCGAAAGGAGCGCGGTGTGGACGCCCGCCTTGTCGCTGAAGATCGGGTCGGTGAGGATCGTGAAGCCGTCCAGCTTAAGCAGCACCGTGCTGTGGCCGAGCCACGCCGCGAAGAGGCCACGGTCCGGCCACTCGCGCGGCTGGGGACGGTGCGGGGGCGGCACGATCAGCCGCTGCGAATCTTCCGCCATATAGCGCCAGAACCAGGGACTCTGCGTGGCCGAAAGGGCGCCCAGACCGGCCAATCCAGCGGCGCCCGCGCCTGCCAGCCAGCCACGCCGGCGCCAGGTCCCGCCTCCCTCGAGCTTCATATCTTCATTCTATCAAACCGGTTTTTTGAACCACGCGCGGTCGTGAGATCCGCACCGGGCCGCCTAGCCGAGGACCTTGCCAAGCACCCGGCCGGCCTGCTTGTCATCGATCACCGGCACGATCTCGAACCGCAGCAGATCGTTCCAGCCGTAGACCCAGTTGGCGAGCGCCTCGGCGTTGGAGCTTTCGCACAGGAGCCAGCCCCCCAGTCCCGCCGCCTTGTGCCAGCGGCCCAACATCGTGACGCCCTTCGGAGGCAGTCCCCCGGTTTCTAGAAAGCGCTGGCCCGAACTGGAACGGTTCTCCGGACCAATCTCGTACGTGATGATGAACTGCATGCGATTCTCCTTTTCAATACTCCACTTTGTTCGGAGCCCATTGCCATTCCTGGAAGGCGTGGTAGGCCTCGTCGCTCATCAGCGGAATCAGGGGAATCCGCCGCTCGGCCCGCGGCAGCGCCAATTGCCGGTAATAATCGAGGTCGGCAAAGCCGGCCGCCGCCGCGGCCTCGAGAGAGTTCCCGTAATACACCCGCTCTATTCCCGCCCAATAGATGGCGCCCAGGCACATCGGGCACGGCTCGCAGCTCGTGTAGATCTCGCAGCCATGGAGCTGGAAGTGGCCGAGCGCCCGGCAGCCTTCGCGGATGGCGACGATCTCGGCGTGCGCCGTCGGATCGTTAGTAGCGGTGACTTGGTTGGCCCCCTGGGCGATAATCTGGCCGTCCTTGACGATCACCGCGCCGAACGGTCCCCCCTTGCCTTCCCGCACGTTGCGTATCGATATTTCGATGGCCTTCTGCATGAAGGGATCCATCACAGTTCCCCCTGGTAATTGGCGTCGTATCCCGCATACTCTTCTTGATACTTGTTGCCCTGGTATTTCAACTCCGTGTGGATTCCGATTTTCGAAGTGTAGTAGGCGTTGACCGTGCGGGCCTTCAGCTCGGCGAAGAATTGTTCTTCGGGTGTCTTGGGGGATTTCTCGTTGGCCGCCATCGCCGTCAGCACCTCCACCCGCTCGGCCGGCGCGGCCTCGAGAAAGCGCTTGCCGTGCATCTTTCGCGCGAGCGCCTCAATCCGCTTGAGACCGTCCTTCCACTGCTGCTTCGTCTCCGCCTCGAAGGCTTCCGCCAGCCGCCTGTCGAGGTAGGCCGCGCACTCCGCCCCCCGCGCCCCCGGCGACCGGTCGTCGGCCGGAAGGATCATCTCGGTCAGCTCGTCGACCAGCCGGAACTCCTCCGGCGTGAAAAACAGCAGCTTCGCCTGCCCGGCCGGCGCGCCGGAGGCCTGCACTCCGGCCGCCGCTCCGGCCGTGATCTTCAGCAGCTCGCGTCGTGTCGGCTGCGCCATCACAGTTCTCCTTTCTGGAGCTGATCCGCCAGGTAATCGCAGGCGCGCCAGCATCACGCCAGCCGGATTCTAGCACGAGCTGCCAAGAACAATGGCACAAAGTCGACCGCCTGGAGCCCCTTTGAGCAAACCGTTACGAACCCGCAAAATCGATCTCCGGCCCGGCCACACCGTTCCCTTTCTATAAGCTTTACTTTACCGCTGCCTTTAGCCGAGGCGACCCCTCGTCTCTGGCGCACGAGACGAGCCTATGCCTCGCAGACTGTCGCGCCGTTCTATTTCCTGAATAATCTCAGGAAGTGCCGAAAATGCATATATCACATGGTTAGGTATCACCTGTACGGCCGCTAGTCTGGTTTCTCGATCTACGTCCTGATCGGTCCAATGCGTAATATCGATCAGGAGGCGATAATTCGCTTGGTCATATTCCCTCCCGTAGGCCGCGTGCACATCGTGAACGCCACACGCCTGAGCCATGTACACATCCTTATGTAGGCTATCTCCCACGCACACCGCTTCGCCGGGTGCCACTGCACATTCTGCCAGAATAAGTTCCAACACGCGAGAATCTGGCTTCAGTAACCCTGGGCCCAACTCGCGCTGCATCCGAATAGCGCACCTATACTTCGACGGGTCTTGGTAAGAGCGGACGTCGGACTCCACAGCACCGGCCGGAAGGCCGTGATCTTTTGGCGCGAACAGACCATCAAACAAATGAGCGATCCCCAGTTGCCTCTGAAGTCGGTATATCGCATAGAACATCATTGCGTCGGTGTACGCCACGATCAGCCTACCTTCCGCTTGCAGCAGCTTCAACGTATCTACAACGCCGGGATAGACTTTGAGCGTCTCATCTCGTTTATCACGAAACGCCTGTATAGCCGGATAATATTTGGCCAGTCGTTGGGCCAGTGTCAACTCACGGTCTCTATCCCCAAGCACGTCTAGCTCTTCGATTGCAAACGCATACTCAGAAGTATGGTGTCGTTGGTGCACTCGCTTAAACGAAGCCTTAAGGGCCTGCTCATCAATGCCAGTCATCTCGACAAGTTTGTGAAGCATTGCCTGAAAACAGGGCGCATAATAATCGACCCAATTATAGATTGTGTTATCTAGGTCCGTTACAATTAGCTTGATCCGCCCCATGTTATGGCCTATGTTGAAGGCTTGAACACCAATCCTCCGTACGAGTTATGCTGTAGTTCGCAGCCCCAATCCCCCGCTTCTGCGAAACTCACGTCTGCCGGACCCTTAGCCCTGACCTGAATTCTGACCCCATCGGGGTGGAAATTGTATAAGGTGTAACAATTTATCCCGGAAGGGATGTGGTCCTTATCGACTCCAGCACTTCCTGTAGCATTCACTATGAGGGATCTCGCCGGACTGAACTTCTTTCCTGTTTGGCCTCGCATTATTGCCCCTGTGAAAGGATGGTGCATATGACCGTGCACAATCAAATCGACGCCGCGACTCAAAGTCTCGTGGATCATCTGTCCCGCGTCAAGCGTGATGCTGTAGTTCTTGTCAGGCCTGCCGATCTCCTCCTCCGGGACCACGGGCACGAGATGGTGATGCATCGTCACCACGCGATAGGCGGTCCGTGGCCCCTTCTCCTCCCATCCCATCTCCCTCGCCGCTTGCTGAATTTGCTCTCTGCGGACGTATCCATAACCGGCAAAGTGGGTTTGCTCCAGTTCGGAGGAGCTCAACCCTATCAGATCCACAGTCACATAGTTAGCGAGGAGTAGGCGACGCCCATGGCTGAAAAATTGATTTGGGGGAATGCCAAACAGACGGAGATAGAAGTCCCTGAAACCTTTTTTCGCCTCTTCCTCAGGGAATTGTACCAGTGCGGGCACCGTGCTAGCAGGGTCATCCGTCCACCTCACGTCGTGGTTTCCAGGTATTACCACAAAGTGGTAGGCCTCTAACCCGAGTTCACTTCTGAGCCGTTCGATAAAGCTCGCAGCGCTTTCAAATTCCTCTGGCTTAGCCTGCCACGTGAGATCCCCGCTGATAATTACAGCGGCCGGAGCTCCTGCTTTTACCTGGTAGCGTAAATCGTCTATCAGGAGCCGTGCCAAGGATCTCTTTCCCGGTTGGCTCTCGTCGATGGCAAAGCCGTGCTTCGCACCAAAGTGGATATCCGAAAGGTGTAGGATGAAGGAAGAGTGACCGACGATGGGCTCTCTGATAAAGTTTTGCGGTTGCACCTTCGGTAACGTCTCTACCAGATGTGTTTTGTGGCCAAAGTTATAAGGCTGAATAAAATAGATCGTCCTGTGGCGGCGGTGAAGTATTTCGTCAAGATTAAAGAGTTGCTTATCTTGATAGCTTAAAAGAAATGGGTCATCGGTAAAATCCGCGATTTCATCATAGGACCATTTGCGCAGCTCCGTCTCGGTTTCGCCAGGCGGGATCTGATCGATGTGAGTCAAGCCGAACCAGGCCTTGTAGGGGGTTGTGCGATAATACTCCGGCGTCTGGTCGGGGTTCGGTGATGGTATGGGGTGCTCGGTATCGGCCTCTTGAATCTCAATCAAGCGCCCCTTGTAGAGTAGATACTGTCCGGAGTCAGCAAGATATATATCCAGGTGATGATGATCTGCCAAAGTCTGTTTGAATTGGGCAAACAGGTTCCGGGGAATTCTCTCGGATGGCTTATTCCACCACGCCCACCAGACTCGCCCACGCGCTGTTACTATGTCATTGTGCCGAGCAATAGTTGACCCGACTGGACCTGCGAGATCTCTGAATCTAAGGATCATCGACGTCGGCATTTGAGCCCTCCTTAACGGCGCGCCTCGTGAACCAGCCCGGTGCCAGACCGGCGATCAACGTCACACAAGGCACCTCTTTGTCGATTCCTTGGTGCCATAAGCGAGTGCATCGAGCTCCACCGACGTGGACTTCGCAGTTTCACCTGGGACTGGGACTATCCCCCTTCGCCTCAACGGCCCCGGCGGCGGCTGTCCATCGCCGAATATCGGCGTTGGAGGTGCAGCTAGGGCGAGCGAACGGCGTGACAAGGACCAGGGGCATTAATGTCGTTAGAGTCATCACAGTTCTGCTTTCTTGAGCTGGTCCGCCAGGTAATCGCACGCCCGCCACGCGAGCGCCATGATGGTCCACGTCGGATTCTGGCAGGACGCGCTCGCGAAGACGCTGCCGTCCACCAGGAACAGGTTCTTCACGTCGTGCGCCTGCTGGAACCGGTTCACCACCGACGTCTTCGGATCGTTTCCCATGCGCGCCGTGCCCAGCTCGTGGATCGACCACCCCTCGGTCCGGAGGCCCCGCTTCACGCTCACCACCTCGATCCCCGCGGCCTCCATCATCTCCTGCGCCTGCTGGGACATGTCCTCGGCCATCTTCTTCTCGTTGTCCCCAAACGTATAGTGGAACCGCAGCACCGGCACGCCCCACTTGTCCTTCAGGTGCGGATCGAGATCCATGTAGCTCTCGTAGCGCGAGAGCACCTCGCCGAAGCCGCCCATCGAAATGAACGCCCCGGCCTCGTCGCGCACCTTTTTCTTGAACCCCGCCCCGAAGCCCGGCGCCTGCTCCACGCTGTCCGGGAACATGCGGAAGCCGCTCTCCCCCTCGAACCCGTACGCGCGGATGAAGTTCGGATGCTTCTCCTTCAGATTGCGGAAGCGCGGCAGATAGAACCCGCCGGGACGCCCATCGTCGTTGGTTGGGGCTTTGCCGACCATCTCCTTGACGAAGCCCGTCGCGCCCGGCCCCATCAGGTGCTCGCAAAAGTTGTGTCCCGCCTGCCCGCTCGAGTTGGCGATTCCGTTGGGATGCTGCCGCGATTTCGACAACAGCAGCAGCCGCGCCGTCTCGAGCGTCGAAGCCCCCAGCACCACCGCCTTCGCCCGCACCTGGTAGGTCTTGCGGCTTACCGCGTCGATGAAGGCCACGCCGCTCGCCTTGCCCGTATCCGGATCCACCGTCACTTCGTGGACGATCGAGTTTGACCGCAGCGTCATGTGCCCCGTGTCCATCGCCGGATAGATCAGGCCCGTCGGCGAATCGAACGCGGCATGGATATCGCACCCTCCCACCTTCCGCGAGCACGCCCCGCGCCCGTAGCACTTCGTGCGGTACTTGTTGTGCTGGAGCCCGTCGGTCGTCACGCCCGCGCGATAGGGCGTCAGCATGCGACCCATACCTTTTAGCGCCCGCCGCAACTTGACCTCACCGAAGTTCAGCTTGTAAGGACGCTGGAACTGCCCATCGGGCATGTAGTCGACGTTCTCTTTCTGGCCCGAGATCCCCAGGTAAAGATCGACCTTGTCGTAGTAAGGCGCGACATCCTGGTAGGAGATGGGCCAGTCCTGGCCGTAGCCATCGCGGCTCGCGGCCTTGAAGTCGTAGTCGGAGAGCCGCAGCCCGAGCCGCCCCCAGATCAGCGTCTTGCCGCCGACGGCGCGCGCCCGCACCCAGGCGTACCGCGTGCCGGTGTAAGGGTGATCGCGCTCATTCACCGGAACGCTCTTGGTGTAATCCGCATTGCCCCACGTCCCCAGGTACGACTGCACGTGAGGATGCGGCAGCGTCTGCGCATACGGCGGGTGCCGCACCGAGTATTCGTTGAGACTGATGCCGTGATAGTCCGGCGGCAGATCGCCCCGCCGCTCGTGCTCGTAGGGCCACGCGCTCGACTGCATCTCGCGGTAAAGATTCTCCAGCTTCGGCCCCGCTTCGAGCAGCAGCACGTCGAGGCCGTGCGAGGTCAGCACGTGCGCCGCCATGCCTCCGGCCGCCCCCGAGCCCACCACCACGGCGTCGTAGACCTTCTTCAAATCCGCTTCCGGACTCTGCGGCGCCGGCGCCAGTCGAATGAGCGTCACCGGACCTCCCTCACCGCTCCCCCCACTTCATCTTGTTCCGCAGCACGTCGAAAAACCGCAGCCGCTCCGGCTGGATCAGGTGTATCAAGTGCGGCGAGCGGACGCACCGGATGCGGTCGTGGCTCCGCAGCGCCATGCCCACCTGCCCATCCACGGTCATGTAGGAGTCATCGTCGGTGCCCTTCACGACGACCTCGATCTGCGCCGTGTCCGGCAGCACCACCGGACGGTTCGTCAGCGTATGCGGGCAGATCGGTGTCACCACCCAGGCCGAGACGGAAGGGAAAATCACCGGTCCCCCGGCCGAGAGCGAATAGGCGGTCGAGCCGGTGGGCGTGGCGATGATGAGCCCGTCGGCGCGGTAGCTGCAGACGAACTCCTCGTCGACGTAGGCGTCCATGTCGATCACGCGCGCCATGGCGGCCTTGTTGACCACCACGTCGTTCAGCGCGTCGTAAGAAGCGATCACCTCGTGGTCGCGCACCAACTGGCCGCGCACCAGCGTGCGGCACTGCGCGTGATACTCGCCCCGCAGCACCCGCTCCAGGATGGGGAACAGCTCATGGACCCCGGTGGTCATCAGGAAGCCGAGGCCCCCGAGGTTCACGGCCAGCAAAGGAATGTTCCGCGCGCCCGTCGCCCGGGCCGCCGCCAGCAGCGTGCCGTCGCCGCCCAGCACCACCAGCAGGTCCGACGCCACCGCCAGGTCTTCCCGGGTCAGCCCATCGGTGGTTCCCAGGGCCTCGGCCGTCTGCACGTCGTAGCGCCCCGCGAGGCCGCGCTTTTCGATCCACTTCATCAGCGGCGGGACCACGTCGCGGACATCCGGCCGGCGCGGCTTCGCGATAACGCCGATGTTGCGAAACTGTCCTATGGGCTCCAGTGCCATCCGTGCACCAGGAACTCCCGGTTGCCTTCCGCGCCCGGGAGGGGGCTCTCCATCCACTCCACCTGCCCGAATCCCAACGCCGTCACCGCCCGGCTGACTTTCTCCACCACCGCGCGATGCACGGCGGGGTCCCGCACCACGCCGCCCTTGCCGACCTCGCGCCGCCCGGCCTCGAACTGCGGCTTGGCCAGCACTACGATGCCGCTCCCAGCATGGAAAAACTGCGCCAGCGCGGGCAGTATCAGCGTCACCGAGATGAAGCTGACATCACAGGTTACCAGATCGACCCGCTCTCCAATCGTCTCCCAGGCGAGATACCGCGCATTAGTGCGCTCGCGGACGGCCACCCGCGGGTCCTGCCGCAGCCGCCAGTCGAGCTGTCCGGTTCCGACGTCGATAGCGTGGACCCGCGCCGCCCCCCGCTGCAACAAGCAATCGACGAAGCCGCCGGTCGAGGCGCCCACGTCCAGGCAAGTCTTGCCGTTGACTTCGATCGCGAACCGGTCGAGCGCCGCTTCGAGCTTCAGCCCGCCCCGGCTGACGTACTTGAGTGGCGCCACCAGGCTCAGCGGCATGTCGTCCGCCACCAACTGGCCCGCCTTCGCCGCCTTTTGCGCCGCGCCCTGCGGCCCCACCAGCACCTGCCCGGCCAGGATCAGCGCCTGCGCCTTCTGCCGCGTCTCCACCAGTCCCCGCTCGACCAGCAAGCGGTCCAGACGGGCCTTCATCGGCTGCGCTCAACGATTAGCGCCGCCAGCTCCCGCAGCCGCTCGGCGCGCGCCCCGAACATCGCGAGCGCCTCGACCGCCCGCCGCTGCGCCTCGGCCGCCAATTCCCGCGACCGCTCGACCCCGTAGAGCGCCGGAAAGGTGGCCTTCTGCTGCTGCGCGTCCTTGCCCGCGGTCTTGCCCAGCCCCTCGCTCGAAGCCACCACGTCGAGCACGTCATCGACGATTTGGAACGCGAGCCCGATCTGCTCCCCGTAGCAGCTCAGCGCCTCGAGTTGCTCCCGCGACGCCCCCGCCGCGATCGCCCCGATCCGCGCCGCGCCCCGGATCAGCGCCCCCGTCTTCGCCCGGTGGATGTAGTGCAGGTGCTCGGCCACGACCGGCTTGCCCTCGGCCTCGAGATCCGCCACCTGGCCGCCGATCATGCCATTCACCGTTCCCGCCGCCCGCGCCATCTCGCCCAGGATGGCCGCCCGCCGCGCCGCGTCCATCTCCTCGGCCTCGGCGACCACCTGAAACGCGCGCGTCAGCAGCGCGTCCCCCGCCAATATCGCGAGGGCCTCTCCGAAGGCCTTGTGGCAGGTGAGCTTCCCGCGCCGGTAATCGTCGTTGTCGAGCGCCGGCAGGTCGTCGTGGATCAGCGAGTAGGTGTGGATCATCTCGAGCGCGGCCGCCGGCGCCTCCACTCCCGGCGCGTCGTCGCTCACCGCTGCGGCGCCGTCGAGACACAGCAGCGGACGCACCCGTTTGCCCCCGGCAAACAGGCTGTACCGCATCGCTTGATGAATGGAAGGCGGGTATTCGTTCTCGGGCGGCGCGAGGCGCTCGAGCGCCCGGTCTACGCGCGCCTGCTGCCGGCTGAGATGCTCCTCAAAGGACCCGGAATTCCCCACCGGCTCAGCGGCTCCCCGTCTCGCCGTCTTCGAGCTCGAAGGGCGCGGCCTCCACCTTGCCGCCCTGCCGCTTCAGCAGGATCTCCACGCGCGTCTCGGCGTCGCCCAGTTGCTTGCGGCACCGCTCGCTCAGCTCCATGCCCTTCTCAAACAGCTCGAGCGACTTCTCGAGCGCCAGATCGCCGCTCTCGAGATCCTTGACGATCTTCTCCAGTTGTTCCAGATCGCTTTCGAACGATTCGGGCTTTTCAGGTTTTTCGCGGGACGCGGCCACGTCGCTATTGTATTACGCCCGCACGACTCATTTCCGAGATGGAATGAGAAGGCCGGTCCCCGGCGGGATGCGTTAAGCTCCCCATGGTTACGCCCTCGAAGTGCAAAAGGAGACCGGCATGAAAAAGGGTAGCACTGGTCAGCAGAGTCCGAAACGGGCGAAAAGAGTCCGCGA
>JBGPDC010000059.1:0-27498 GCA_041482115.1 Terriglobia bacterium
CCTGGCGTACATCCGGGCCAATAATCAAACTCCCCGTCCCTTTACCTGGACGGCTACTGCTCCTTCCCTACTTCGGAAGGTCAGACATTGTAAACGAATCTTAGAGACGGGACACTAGGGGCCAAGTCCCCAGCCGGGACGCTTGCCAGGGCGCTGTAGCAGTGATACACTCAAGTCGCCTGCTCGTAGTGCAATACGGCCCCCCTCAGAGCTACCTGCATCCGCTTCGGATTCCCAAAACTTTGGAGGTTGCACCATGATGAAGTTCGTTTCAGCGTTTCTGCTCTTTGCTCTATCGTGTGCATTTGCTGTTGACCCCGCACAGAAGACGATTCCTGCCGGGGCGAAGTTCTGCGTGGAGGGTGACCAAGGGTTTGATACGTTCTTGACGGCCGCCCTCACCAAAAAGAGCGTGCCAGTTTCAGTCGTGGACGATTGCAGCAAGGCCGATTACAAAGTGTCGGCGGCCACTCAGTCGGACAAAGCCAGCTGGTCCCGCGTTGTGTTCATGGGACAGACTGGGTCGAACGAAGAGGCTTCTATGAAGGTCACGAACCTGAAAACTAGCGAGGTCGTTTTCGCGTATTCGGTTCACAAGCGTAACTCAGTCCACGGAAAACAAAGCTCCGCTGAAGCTTGCGCCAAACATCTCAAGGAGATCGTCCATTAGCCCAGGCCCGCGCCCCCGCGCGGCCCATGGCGATTTCCAGGGTCTTAGCGACGCGCTCCAGGTGCTTTGAGGAGCTGGTCGACGTACTGCTATCCAGCCCGACCTTCTCGTCCTCTTCAGCGTGCGCCTGGATAAGCGGTTCTAACCGTTAGCATGCCTATATCACCCCTCAACTAGCACCTCTCTCCCGCGTTCCTCGCAGACGCGGTGCAGCGGCTCGACAGCATTCTCGGCAATTCTGTTGCCCAGGCGTTTACCGAGATCCCAGCCTTTCCCGAGCCGAAACCAGCAACCCCCGTCAATTGAGTGGCGTGCCCAGAAAACGTGGTTTCCAACTTCTTCTCCGCCAGTTTCAGCCCCCAGCGAAGGCTAACCGGAGCACAGCCTGCTCGGGCACTGATCGTCGTTAACACTTCCAATCTAAATGGCTTACATCAGTCAATACCCTTTGCAGGCCGGACACGCCCCACTCTTCAGTCTGGCACTTCTCAGCACGTGTCTGGTATCCTGTCGACGGGGCGTTCGTCGATGCCTAACACTTGGGTACACAGGGCAAGGGATCTCGCGGCCGAGGAACGCCGGCTCGTGGAGCGGTGGCTTGGCCGCGCAGTCTCAGACGAAGAGACCGTCAGTCTTAGTGTCTACCAGCTCCATCCCGCCCCGGTCGGTCCTGAGCGCGAGGCTCTCCGGCGGCAGATCGTATCCCAGGCTCGTGCGATTGGCTTACGTGCTCCAGAGATCGGGGATGAGGAAGCAGGCGCCCTTGTGGACGAGGCGCTTGCCGAGATCCGTCGCAAGCCGGCGTGAGAATCACGCTGGATTCCAACATTCTGGTCCGAGCCGTCATCAGCCCGCGCGGACCGGCGCTTCACCTTCTTGATGTCGTCCTCGACGCTCACACGCTTGTCTCGTCGCGATTTATCCTGGAGGAAGTCAAGCGAGTGCTGCTCTATCCACGCCTCCAGGTGCGATATCAGATCACGGCCGAGGAGGCGGCGCGCTTCGCCGGAAGCATTGCGGACGCTTCTCACTTGGTCGAGCCGGTTGTCTTACGTCCCATCGTGCTCTCAGATCCCGATGACGATCCCGTGTTGTACACGGCGGCGGACGGCAAGGCCGACGTTCTCTGCACTCGAAACATCCGGCACTTTGTGGCGCCGGAGGTCCGCAGCTTCTGCGCCGAGCGGGGTATCCGCGTCATGACAGAAGTGGATGTTCTGCGCGACTTGATGGGGGGTGGCTACTAGGGAGAAACAGCGCTCAAAATCCGTCAACAGGACAAGCTGAATTTGGAAAACCAATCTCCTGTGGGCCCAGGCCGTGGCGTCCCAGGCGGGATTTGAACCCGCGTTACCGCCGTGAAAGATGTCCTAGGCCGGGCTAGACGATCGGGACGGAATCAGGGGGTTAGTCTCGTAAGTATTTGATAATAATGGTCTTAAACTCCGCTGCAAATTTGCAGCGGAGTTTTCAGCCCCGTCCGCAGCAGGGGCCCGGTGGAATCGGGCTGCCGTGGGGGCAGTGGGTGGGGTGTCCCAGGAAGGTACAGATCCGCTCGGTGACCTCGGGGCTCAGGATGTGCTCGAAGGTGCAGGCGTTCTCTTCAATTTCGGTGTCGTCGTGGATGGCGAGCGTGTCGGTAAAGAGGCGCTCCGCGAGACGGTGCCGCCGGATCACGCTGACCGCCCGCGCCCGGCCTTCGGAGGTGAACCGCAGCCGTCCCTCGGTCTCCGGCTGCAGCAGCCCGATCTGGGTCATGGTCGCGACCAGGCGGCGCCGCTCAGCGTCGCTGTAGTGCTTCGCTTCGAGGTGCGTGATGTCGCCGCCCTCCTGCGCCATCCACATGTGCTCCAGCATCTCGTCGAAGTTTTCCTCCTCTTCGAAGCTGAAGACGGTCGTCTGGACGATGCGGCCGTGTTCGAGATCGATGCGCCGGCCGGCGTGTCTCCCCACCTTTTCGTCGTGGGTCACCATCAGGATGGTGTGCCCTTCGGCGTGCAGCCGCTCCAGAATCTCGAGGACCAGCTCCTCGTTGACGGCGTCCAGGTTCCCCGTCGGCTCATCGGCCAGGATGATCTTCGGCTGGTTGATGAGGGCGCGGGCGATCGAGACCCGCTGCTGCTCGCCGCCCGAAAGCTGCGACGGCAGATGCCGCGCGCGCGCCGCGAGGCCGACCTTTTCGAGCGCCCGCAGGGCCTCGCCCTCGTCCGTCATGCTGTGAAAGTATTGCGCCAGCATCACGTTTTCGAGCGCCGTCAGGTAGGGGATCAGGTGATATTGCTGGAAGATGAACCCGACGGTCTCGGCGCGGAAGCGGGTCAGCTCCTGCCGGCCGAGTCCCGCGGTATCGACGCCGCCGATCAGCACGCGGCCGCCGGCGGGCTGGTCGAGGCAGCCCAGCAGGTTGAGCAGCGTGGTCTTGCCCGAGCCCGAGGGACCCATGATCGCCAGCCACTCGCCCGCCTCGATCCCGAAGGTCACGCGATCGAGCGCGCACACCACGCCGTAGTTCTTCGTGACCGCGTCGAGCTCGATGAAGGGCATCACTCGCCTCGCAGGATAACCGCCGGCTCGATCCGCCGCATCTGCCGCAGCGGCCAGATGGTGGCGGCAAGTCCCACGGCGACCGTGAGCGCGGCGACCACCGGCAGCAGCTCCGGACGCGGCGGCACCGGCTGGTGGAAGATGCGCCACCCGAGCCAGCGCGCGACGATCCATCCTAGCCCAAAGCCGGCCACGCTGCCGGCCAGGCTGAGCGCGGTGACCTCGGCCGCGAACAGGGCCGCGATCCGCCGGTCGGCCGCCCCGATGGCCTTGAGGATCCCAATTTCCTTACGCCGCTGGTAGACCACCGCGCCGAAGTTGTTCATCACGGCGAGGGCCGTGATGAAGAGGATCAGCAGCGTCAGCAGGAACAGCGTCCCGCGGATCTTGAGCACCACGTTCGCTTCCGATTCGACGACCGCCCGCACGACCCGTACCTCGACGTCGGGCAAAGCCGCGGCGAGGGCCGCGCGCACCGCCTCGATGCGGCTCGAATCGGCCCGGATGGCAATCAGGCTCGCGAATTCGCCGGCAATCGGCAGCAAAACCTGAGAGTCCTCGGCGGCGCCTGTCGACACGATGCCTGCGACGGTTCTCTTAGTGCCCGCGACCTCGAGGGTCGCTCCGGGCTGCAGGCGGAAGCGCTCCGCGACGCGCTCGCCCACGAGGCACTCGCCCGGTCCGGGACGGCGCTGTCCCTCGATCTGCCAGTAGCCCGCCAGCGGCGTAAGCCGGTCGAAGTCCACGCCGGCGAGCACCGCCGGCTCGCCGTTCACCGGCTGGACCGTATAGAGGAAGGGCGCCGCGGGGCCGTACTTATCGGCCTCTGCGAGAGCCGCTAGCGGCAGCGTCTGGCGTCCGGCCGTAGGCGCGAGCACGAGGTTCGGGCCGTAGCCCGAAAACTGGCCGCGCAGCTTGCGCTCGATGTCCGTGTAGAGTCCGAGCAGCGCGGTCGAGAGGGTGGCGGCGACCGTGAGGGCCGCGAAGGCGAGGGCAACGCGCTGGCGCCGCTCGAGCATCGCTCGCCAGACCAGGCGCAGGATCAATCGGCCTCCTTGAGGACGGGGGCGATGTCGAACCGCAGGGCCGACCGCATCGGCACGGCCGAGCCGGCGAGCGAGGCCGCGACCGCCGCCAGGATCACGAGCGGCGCCAGCACCGGCGAGAGTTCCAGGGGCGAGCCAAAGATTCGCAGCGAGATGAACCGGCCGAGGGCGATGCCGGCGACCGCGCCGATCGCCCCGCCAAGCGCGCCCTGCAAGCCGACCTCGGCGGCAAAGAGCGCGGCGATCAGGCTATTCTGCGCGCCCACGGCCTTCATCACGGCAATCTCCGGACGCCGCTCGAGCACCGTGCTGGCCATCGCGCTCCAGATCATGAGCGCCGCCGCCAGCATGGCCCCCACGCTCACCAGGATCATCAGCAGCCGAATCTGGCTCAAGATGCGGCCCTCGTTCTCTGCGACCCGCCGGATCGGACGCGCCACCGCCATCGGCAACTGCTCCTGAATCTGGTGGGCGATGGAGCTGATGTAGGGCGTGCAATACCAGCGGTCGTATTCGGCGGGCGTCATCTTGGAGCGGTCCTTGCGGGCGAAGTCGTCCTCGGGCTTGGTGAGCGCGCCGACCTGAATGCGCCCCACTTGGCCGGGGCGCGCCGTCAGCTCCTGGACGGTTTCGAGGCGCGTGAAGATCTGGTTCTCTTCGTCGCCGCCGGTGACGAGCAACCCGCGCACGAGGAACTCCTGACCGAGCAGGCGGAGCCGTCCACCGGGCCGGAGGCCGAGCCGCGCGGCCAGCGCCGATCCGACCAGCGCCTCGCGGACCTGGGGATTTGGCTCGGGGTCGTCGATCCAGTCGCCCTCGACCTTCCACGTCGGGTTCAAATCGCGCAGACCGGTGGTCTGCACCTCCTTGTCGCCGGGAGCCACGTAGCGCCGCCGGAACCAGGTGCCTTCGACGACGCTCTGGACGCCGCCCACGGTCGCGGGGGCGGAGAGAAACGGCGCGAAGGCGGTGATGTTGTGCTGCCAGAAGGTCGCCTTCAGGCGCGGGACGCGGTCCTCGGGCAGGTAGCTCGCGTCGCTGACCGGGCGGTAGTCCACGCCGCCGATCTCGACGGCGAGGCCGGCGGATTTAGGGCTCACCATCAGGTTGGCGCCGAAGCTGCGCAACTCGCGGTTCACGCGATCGCCCATGTCAAGCAGGACCGCGAACATCGCCGTCGCGATGGAAGAGGCCAGGGCGACCGCGGCGATGGTCATCAGCTTGCGGCGCGGCGAGCGTGCCAGCGACTGACCGACCAGCCGGAGGAACATAGAGGCAGCCCGTTAGTGGCGGAAGTGTCCGGCGCCGGAGGTGAGGTCCGCGGCCGCGATCACCAGGTCGCCGCCTTCCACGCGCGAGGCGATGGGAATGGGATTGCAGCCGCCGGCGGTCCCGATGCTCGGGACGAAGATCGCCGAGGCGCAGTTGCGGCAGAGAATGTTGGGACCCTTCTGGTAGTAGCCGTGGTCGCCGCAGATCAGGCAGGCGTCGAGGGCCGTGGCCAGAGTCTGGTCCGGGCGCTGGATGACGATGAAGCGCACGGCGGTCACGCCCGCCTGGAAGCCGAAGCGGTGGAGATTGCCGTCGCTGACCGAGGCGACCGGAATCCGGATCTCGCCGTTGATGGCCTCGAGCGGCCGGGCCGGGGAAAGCTGCGAGTCGGCCTTGGCGTAAATGAACTCGGCGGTGATGAGCAGGATGAAGAGCACGCAGGCCGCCGAGACGCCGGTCATCCAGAAGCGCTCCTGGCGAGCCGACCAGACGGCTTTGCGCCGGGCCGCGCCTTCGGCCACCGCGACCGCCGGGGTTTCCTGGCGGCGCCGCCATTCGAGCAGCACCATCCAGCCGGCGAGGGCCAGTATCGTGACGAAGAAGAAGACGTCGTTGCGGACGATGGGTCCGATCAGGGCCATCTCGCGCTCGCTCGAGGGGAGGATCTGACCCTCGGAAAGCTCGTGCAGTCCGGTGATGAGCAACTGCGCGACGACCACCAGCAGGATCACGGTCGTGATGCGGAAGAAGCGGCGCAGATCGATGCGCACGGTCCCGCGGATGAAGGTCACGCCGAAGGCGACGGCCAGGCCGAGGCCGAGCAGAACTCCACCGGCTTCGAGGATCGAGTCGCTCGTGAAGTTCACCGCCGAGAGGAGCAGGACGGTTTCCACGCCCTCGCGGAAGACCATCAAGAACACGAAGAAGAAGACGCCCAGTCCTTCGCTCCCGGTGCGGGCCGAGAGCGCGCCGAGCCGGTTTTCGATTTCGGACTTGAAGTGACGGCCGTGGCGCCACATCCAGACCACCATGGTGAAGACGAAGGCGGCGGAGATCAGCAGCGTCCAGCCCTCGAAGGCTTCCTGGTTCCAGCGCAGCTTTTGAAACAGATATGCACCAATGAGACTGGCAGCGACGGCCGCGCCGAGGGCGCGGTAGACGACGCGGTGCAGATCCTCGCGGCCTACCTTGCGCAAGTAGGCCAAGGCAATGGCGATGACGAGGGCCGCCTCGACCCCTTCGCGCAGGGCGATGATGAAGGAATCCACCATGACCGGAGAATCGCTAGATGAAACTCACTTGCAACTAGCTATTGTACGCAAAGGGACGGCAAAAGGGCAAGGGGGGGCTTGTCGGGGCTGGTCACGGGAGCCATTTCAGATAGCCGGCGATGGTGTCCAATTCCTCGTCGGAATAGAGGCTCGCCGCCTCGCGATGCGACCAGGAGCCGCCCGGCGTCAGCGTGACGTTCGCCGGTTTGAAGCTGCGCCGGACGGGAAGGGGGGAACTGAGGTCATAGACGCTGACCTGCGCCGGCGTCTCTTCCACGACGAGTGCGGGGAAAGGGTCCTCACTGGTGGCGTGAACCGTGATCACGTGCGGGGCGGAAAGCTGGCGGAGGCCGCGCAGGGTTTCGGGTTTCCGGGTGCGGAGGTCGGGGCCGACCGGTATTCCCCGGCTGTCGAGTTCGTGGCAAGCGCCGCAGGCGCCGGTGCGGGCGGCATCGAAGAACAGGTCCCGTCCTTTGCGAATCGCGGGGGGCAGATCGGCAGCTTTGGGTGTGGTAGTGGCGGCCGCGGGACCGTCTCCCTTCAGGGTCATCACGTAGGTCACTACGGCTTCGATGTCGTCGGTCTTGAGCAGGTTGGAGAAGCCCGGCATGGAGGTGTTCGGTCTGCCGTTCGCGACGAGACCGAACACGGTACGCGCTGGAAAGCCATGGCCGGCAAGTTGGGGCGCCCGGCCCGCGGTTCCGTCCGGCCCATGGCAGTACGCCACGGCGCAGGTAGTGCGAAAGATCGCGGCGCCTCGCGTGACGGCCGGCGTCTGGGCGAGCGCGGAGAGGGGCAACAGCAGCAGGAGGCAAATCCTCATGGGGCGTCGTTTGGCACCGGCGGCAACGCGAAGACGAAGAGCGTCGAGCCCTGGCGGGGAGGCGGGACATTCGGGAACAGGCTGCCGAAGCTGCGGCCCATCAAGGAACCCCAGCCCGTGGGCGTGGCGACATACTGGCGGCCGTCCACGGTGTAAGTGACCGCGGAGCCGCGGTGGCCGCCTCCGGTCGGGAAACTCCAGAGTCTGGCGCCGGTACGGGCATCGAGGGCGAAGAAGTTTCCTTCCGGGTCGCCAGAAAAGATCAGGTCCCCGGCCGTCGCCAGAATCGAGGCCATGATGACAGTAGGGGTGGCCAGGCTCCACTTGCGCTGGCCCGTGAGGGGGTCAAACGCCGCGAGGTAGCCCTCCATCTTGCCGCCCGGAGGCGGCTTCATCAGCCAATTCCCTCCGCTCGAGGAAGTGCCTTCTTCCGGCTGCTCGTCGCGCGCGATCAGGTCGTTGCAGATTTCGAGCACCGGCAGATAAAGCAAGCCCGCACGCGGCGAATAGGCGCCGTGATTCCAGTTCTTACCGCCGTAGACGCTGGGGCAAACGAGCTTCGATTTTCCTATCTCCGGCTCGAGGCGGCCTACGGGCTTGCCGTTCTCGGTGATGCCCGAGACCCAATTACTGTACTTCACAAATTGCCAGGCCTTCAGAAATTCGCCGTTGGTGCGGTCGAGCATCCAGACGTAGCCGGTTTTCGTGGCGTGGAGCAGCGTCTTGCGAAGGCGACCCTGGACGGGGAGGTCGACGAGCATCACCTCCGCCATGGCGTCGTAGTCCCAGACATCCTGCGGCACTTCCTGGAAGTGCCACTGGAGCTTCCCGGTGTCGGGGTGGAGGGCAATGACGCTCGCGGTGTAGAGGTTGTCGCCCCGGCGCTTCGACGCGTTGAGATCCGAAGAGGCGTTTCCGACGCCCCAGTAGAGCAGGTCCAATTCCGGGTCGAAGGACCCGGTCATCCAGGTGGAGCCTCCGCCGAAACGCCAGCTCTCGCCCGGCCAGGTCTCGTGGCCTTTCTCGCCGGGAGCGGGGATCGTGTAGAAGCGCCAGCGCAGCCGGCCGGTTTTGACGTCGAACGCCGTCAGGTAACCGCGGTGCACGGAATCGCCGCCCGTCACGCCGGTCACGACCAGGTCCTTCACGACCAGAGGCGCCGCGGTGATGTTGCAGCCACACTGCCGGGCGTCCTCGACGTTGACGCGCCACAGTTCTTCGCCGGTCTTCTGATCGAGAGCCACCATGTGGTTGTCGGCGGTTCCCATGAAGACGCGGCCGTGAGCGACCGCCACCCCCCGGTTCTGATTCGAGTAGCCCGGAATCGTCTTGGAGAGCGGGAAGTGGTACTCCCACAGCAGGCGGCCAGTGGCGGCGTCGAGGGCGAACACCCAGTTGTTGGAGGTGGAAAGATACAGCACGCCGTCGATGACGATCGGGGTCGCTTGCAGGCCGTTCTGGTAATCGCCGGTTTGAAAAACCCAAGCCGGCGACAGTTTGGCCACATTACCGGTATGGATCTGGCTCAGGGAGCTATAGCGCCAGGCGGCGGGGGTCCCGCCGTAGCTGGGCCAGTTGTTCCCGGTCGGGCCGTCGGCGGCCCACAGGGAAGCCGCGGCCAGGAACAGGCAGCAAGTCTTCACTTTCGACCATCCAAGATGCATCGTCGCGGCCTCTCGCTGGCTGATTAGTATACACCGCGGGGCCGAGGCCTCCAGGTGGTAAGAAGCTGGGTAGTGCGCTAAATCGGGGAGCCGATAATGGACTTGTGGGGTCTGTACGGCTTCGGCTGTGCGGATTCTGGCCCCGGTCGGCGTAGCGCGCTGGTCGGGGTCTTTTGCTTCACGAGTCCCATTATACGTAAACAGCTTACGTAAAGGCAAGGGAAATTTGCGGTTGACTTCGTAGGCTGTTTACGTATAAGATGTGGGCATGGCAAAGAGGCTGCCGAAAGAGATCCGGTCCTATTTTTCCAAACTTGGGAAGAAGGGCGGCAAGAAGGGCGGCTCCGCAAGGGCTGCCAACATGACGCCAGAGCAGCGTAGCGAAAGTGCTAGAAATGCCGTTTCGGCCCGGTGGGCAATAGCAAAAACAGCAGTAAAACCAACAATTTACGTGGCTAGATAGCGAAAAGTCCGCCTCTCGTGTATAAAGGATGGGCGGTTTGTACGATCATGGTTGTTGGAGGTCGCTGTGGCTGAGCGCAAGGTCAAGGTTAACCTACCGAACGTCGGCCAAGTCGATGCGACCGAGGTGGGACTCATCGAATCGGTAGAACGATGGACAGAGCTTAAGTTGGAGGACGGGTCAGTTTTGCGAGTCAAGCCGGTCATTATGACCGTTCTGCGAATCGAGGGCCATTACGATAACCAGGGGAATCCTATGTATGGGATTCAGGGCGGCCAAGCGATGGCGGTCGCCAGTGCGCCGGAACATCTTCGCAAGCCACAGCCACAGACGCAGCCACCTCCCAAGGCTAATTAAAATGCATCTCATAACACAAACACAATACCCATTCGATTATTTAGTGGTTTCAGGGGCGTATCGTCGTTTCTTTCAGGATCAGCAGGAGATTGATTGGTGGCCCGTAGGGGAGGGCATCGATGTGTCGCCCCCGGTCGTTCAGGACGCTCTGGCCCGCCTCGAAGTGCTGGTAGAGGACAGGTCTAGATTTGAGCAACTGGTTACCAAATGGCGCGGTGAGCGAGGCGCTACGTCCTCAACGATCGATATAGTGCTCTGCCCGTCCTACCAGAGCATCATCGCTATGGGGGAAAAGGCTATTCCTTTAATCCTTGGCCAGATGCGAGCAGAGGGAGACGATCCCGATCAGTGGTTTTGGGCGCTTCAAGTGCTCACGGGACAGGACCCTGTAGACGAAGAGGACGAGGGGAACTTTCGGAAGATGGCTCAGGCATGGCTAGGATGGGCGGCACACGAAGGGTATGCCTGGTAGTTGGCCGCAGCACGAACTTCCCAACCTGTACGACCAAAACTGGACTAAGACCAGCGATACAAACAGAGGCTATAACTGCATCGCTTGGGCAGCTGGGGACAATACCCGCTGGTGGTGGCCCGTCCCACGGGAGGGCATAAACTATTGGCCCAAGGGTGTCCCCCGCGAGATGACCATACAAGCCTTTGTCCGAGCGTTTCGGACGCGAGGATTCGCGGCCTGCGACGACAGCACGCTTGAGGAAGGCGTAGAGAAGGTCGCCATTTTTGGAAAGTTGAATGATGGCATCCTTACTCCGACACATGCGGCGCTACAGCTTGCATCTGGAGAATGGACCAGCAAGATCGGCCCGTTTGAGGACGTCACACACACATCCCTGCGCGACGTAGTAGGCCCTCTCTACGGAGAGCCAGTCTTCTACTTAAGCAGACCCAGGACCACACGGATTTAGCGCACTACCAGAAGCTGACGGTTGCCGGCGGGGCGGCACTCCGGTAGACTTGGGGCGAGTAATGGTATGTCTTTCGAAGATCAAGTACGCACGCATGAGGAGTGGCTGCGCTCCATAGATAGCAACCTCGACCGGGTGGCAGCCGGTCTGGTGGCTATCGACCAGAAGCTAGAGGTGACCAACAACGCGCTGGCGGTGGTGGCGCAGAACCAGGCTTCTTTTTCTGCTGCGCAGGCATCGTTGACGCGGCAGCAGCAGGAGAATGCTGCAATGTCCAAGAAGCATGAAGCGCAGATTCAAGAGCTGCGGGAGCAGCACAAAGAAATGGCCGTCCAGCATCAGCGGCTGGAGCAGGCTTTCGAGCAATATCTGCGCTCGCGCACCAACGGCCGGCAGAACTAACTGGCGTCAGCTCACGGGCCGATCGGGATCTTGATGATCTTTTTCTGGATGGCGTACTGGACCAGGTGCGCCTTGTTGTGGATGTCGAGCTTCCGCATCAGGTTGAACTTGTGGGCTTCGACCGTCTTCACGCTCAGGTTGAGGCCGGCGGCGATCTCCTTGACCGACTCGCCCTCGGCCAGGAACTTGAGGATTTCCTTTTCGCGGGCGGTCAGGGTCGCGAATCGCGGCTGGCGATGGGCCGACTTGATGCGGGAGCGGAAGTCGTCCACGAGCTGCGAGAGCATGCGGGGGCTCAGGTAGCTGCCGCCCCGGTAGACGTCGCGGAGGGCGGCGAGCAACTGGGGAGCCGGGCTGTCCTTGAGCACGTAGCCGCTGGCCCCGACTTCCATGCACTGCACCAGGTAATCCTCATCGTCGTACATGGTGAGGAACAGTACCTTGGTGTCGGGCCGGGCCTTCTTGATCTGACGGGTCGCCTCGAAGCTGCTGAGGCCGGGCATGCCGATATCCATGAGCACGAGGTCGGGGCGCAATTCGTTGGTCTTCTCGACAGCTTCCGCGCCGTTGGCGGCCTCGCCGACGATGTCGAGGTCGGCCTCCGCAGAGAGCAGGGTCTTGATGCCTTGACGGAACAGCGTATGGTCGTCCGTCAGCAGGATGCGAATCTTCGCCATTGCGTTCACTACCTCCGTTCAGATGGGGATGCGGATGTCAATCTGCGTCCCCTCGTTGCGCCGGGTCTTGATGTCTATCTTACCTCCCAGCAGCGCCACGCGTTCGCTCATCCCGGAAAGCCCGAAGGAGCCGGTCTTCTGCTGGGCCGCCTCCAGGTCAAAGCCGACGCCATCGTCCTCCACCCGCAGGTGGAGCCGACCGTTGGACCGGCGGACGGTCAATAAAACATTTTCGGCCCTAGAATGTTTTATCACATTTGTGAAGCATTCTTGCACCAAACGGTACAACATTATTTCGCTGTCGGCCGGGAGGCGGCCGAGGCTGGCCAGGCGCATGCGGACGTGGACGGGGAAGGTCCGGCCGAAATTGTTAACAAACTGGCGCAGGGCGGCCGCCAGGCCGAGCTGCTGGAGCACGCTGGGGCTCAAGGCCGCGATCAGCCGCCGCATGTCCTGAATGGTGCCGTCGAGGACCTGGAGCGCCTCGTGGACCTTGGGCGCCAGACCGGACTCCTGCCGCGTCAGCTCCTGCTGGAGCATCTCCAGGTAGAGACGCACCACGAGCATGGCCTGGCCGACCTCGTCGTGCAGCTCGCGGCTGATGCGGCGGCGTTCCTCTTCCTCGACCTTCAGCATGTGCTCGCCGAGCTGCCGGATCTGCTCCTCGCGCTGGGCCAGGGCCTCCATCAACTGGGCCTTCTCGAGGGCCATGGCGCAGCGTTCGGCCACCGCCTCGAGCAGCTTCATCTCGCGCGGCAGGCAGTTGTACTCGCGGGCGAAGTCGAGGTGCAGCACGCCGGTGACCTTGCCTTTGACGACGAGGGGCACGCCCCACAGGCTATGGAAGGCCTGGCGCAGCTCCGGCGCCCGAATGAGCGCGTGTTTGCGGGCGTCGAGCACCACCAGGGGCCGGCCGGTCTTGGCGATACGGCCGGCGAAGCCCTTGCCGACCGGTCCGTTGAAGCGGGAGGCCAGCGCCGGCTCGAGTCCCCGGCAGGCCTTGACCACCAGCTCCCCCTGGCTCAATAAGAGCAGCACCACGCCGCCCTGGGCGTTGAAGGTGCGCATGAGGCTGTCGAGGACGCGGTTCAGCAGGTCGTCGACGCTCTGCGATTCGAGCTCGTTCTGGAAGATGTCGTAGAAGGCCTGCGCTTCCAGGTCGCGGACCTGAAAGTAAGCGGTGTTGAGGGTGAGCAGGATGCAGAAATAGAGGTGGTCGAGCGACCACAGGTAGTTGGAGTGGTCGCGCGGAAAAAGGCGGCGCAAGTCGGGCGCCAGGGCCTCTTCGTACTCTCGCAGCGACGCGATCACCTCGGCGGGCGGAACATCGAACTTCGCGAGGCGGCGCCCGTTGTACTCGACGCGCTCGAAAAAGTCCGGCAGGTTGCCGGCCTTCAGCAGGTCCGCCGAGGCGCCGGGATTGATGGCGGCGAGAGCGCGCAGCCGGGGATCATCACCCTTCATGCCGGCTTTGGCGCGACGCCGGCGCCAGCGGGAGTCGATCTTGACTATCCCCGGCTGGATGCGGGCTGCCAGGCGCTGGATGTAACCCTGCACCTGGTCGCTGAGGACAACAGCATCCTCCAGCAGTACCGGGGCTTTATCGAGACCACGCATCGGAGGGAAGTATAGCGCGGGTGGGTCTGGGGAAGTCCGGCGGGCGTGCTACATTGAGGAAGCTAGGGGCCTGCGAACAAGACCGCTCCCTCACGGTCGCGGCTCGGTTAGCGGTACGGTTAGCGGTAAAGCTAGCGGTACGGTAGTGGTGCGGAAGCGAGCGAGGAATTAAACTGTCCGATCAAAAACTGCAAGTGATTCCCCTGGGCGGCCTGGGGGAATTCGGGATGAATATCCTGGCATTGCGCTGCGGCGATGACATCCTGGTCATCGACGCGGGCATGATGTTCCCCGGGGCCGAGCTGCTGGGGGTCGATATCGTCGTCCCCGACATTACCTATCTTCTCGATAACCGGCAGCACGTCCGCGCCCTGATCCTGACCCACGGGCACGAAGACCACATCGGGGCGGTGCCGTTTGTGCTCAGCCAACTGGACGTGCCGGTCTACGGCACCGATCTGACGCTGGCGCTGGTCGAGCGCCGCCTGGAGGAGCATCAACTGGAGACGCCGCCGCGGCTGAACCGGGTGCGGGCGAAGGACGTCATCAAAATCGGGTGCTTCTCGATCGAGTTCATCCACGTGACGCACAGCATCGTGGACTGCGTGGCGCTGGCGATCACCACACCGCTCGGGGTGGTGATTCACACCGGCGACTTCAAGATCGACCCGACCCCGACCGACAACGAGTTATTCGACCTGCACACCTTCGCGGATTACGGCAAGCGCGGGGTGCTGCTGCTGCTCTCGGATTCGACCAACGTGGATGTCCCCGGGTATACGCCCTCGGAGCGCGCCATCCGGTCCCGCCTGGAAGATATCTTTCACCGGGCGGAGCGCACGCTGGTGATTTCTTGTTTCAGCTCCTCGACGCACCGGGTGCAGCAGATCCTGGACCTGGCGTTCGACTACGACCGCAAGGTGGCGTTCGTGGGGCGCAGCATGACGTCGACGGCCGAAATCTGTCACTCGCTGGGGCGGCTGCGGATTCCGGATGGACTGCTGGTGCGGCCGGCCGAGCTGAAGCAGTTGGCGCCTTCGCGGCGCGTGGCGCTCGTGGCGGGCAGCCAGGGCGAGCCGATGTCGTCGCTCTCGCAAGTAGCGGTGGCGAAGCACAAGCACGTGGCGGTCGAGCCCGGGGACACGGTGGTGCTCAGCTCGCGCATCATTCCCGGCAATGAAAAGGCGATCTTCCGGATGATCGACCACTTTTGCCGGCGCGGCACGGAGGTCATTTACGGGTCGAGCATGCCCCCCATCCACGTTTCCGGACACGCCAGCCAGGAGGAGCTGACCCTGATGCTCAACCTGGTGAGGCCGCGCTATTTTGTGCCGGTCCACGGCGAGTACCGGCAACTGTCGCGGCACGCGAAGCTCGCGGGGCACCTCCGCGACTCGGGCCTTAAGGAATGTTTCGTGCTCGACAGCGGCCAGGTGCTCGAGATCGACAAGAACGGGGCGCGCCGCGCCGAATCGGTGCCCATCGGCCGCGTGTGCATCGATTCGGGTTCGGTCGACGAGGTGGTGGAGGACATGATCATCCACGACCGCCGGCATATCTCGGAGGACGGCATCGTCATGACGGTGATTGTCATCAACCGGCATACCGGGGAACTCGAGAGCCCGCCGGAGATCGTGACCCGGGGCTTTGTGGCGCCCGAAGACGGCGCTGAGATGGTGGCGCGGGCGCGTCAGGTGGTGGTGCGGACGCTCGAAGGTTCGACGGACGAAGAGCGGACGGACCAGGGTCTGATCAAAGCCAAGATCGGCGCCGACCTGAAGAGGTTCATCAGCAAGGAAACCTCGCGCCGGCCGCTGATCCTGCCGGTGATTCTGGAAGTGTAGGGGTTCCACTACCGGCTGGTGAGCCTAACCTCGCTAAGAAATAAAAATTCCAGGATCTACACGGAACAGCTTCCCCAGCTTACGAGCCTGCTCCGCACCGATTTTTCGCCTTCCATTAAGGGCTTCGTTCACATGGCTGCGCTGGCCGAAAACAGAAAGCAGGTCGGCGGCCGTCCTTCCCGATTGTTCCAGGAGATATCGAAGCGCTTCCGAGACGGTCATGCTCGCCGGCGGAAGGGCATGCCTCTCGTCGTAATCGCGGACTAGCACGGCCAGCAGCTTCATCAGCCGGTTCTCATCGGCGGTGCGCCGCCGGCCTTTACGAACGAACTCGGCAAGCCGGGCGGCTGCGGAGCCGTATTGCTCCTCGGTCTCGATCGCTTCGGGAAGAGCTGCGAGGAGAAGCTCCTCGTAGTTGTGAGCAGCAGGCATTAGAGTTTCTCCCGGTTGTACTCCTCGTGGGTCCTGACCTGATCCACCACGAGGATCTGTTCGTCGAAGTCCACGCTCGCGATGACGCGGTACTTGTTCCCGCCGACGTCGAATACCAGCCGGCCTGCAGCGTAGTCGGCGGAGCCGAACGTGCTCTTCACATCAGCGAAATGCCGCCAAGACGCTTGCTTCACGATATCCAGGAACCGCTGTAGAGGTTTACGGGAGGCGGCGTGCTTCCGGGCGAACTTCGCAATCGTCGCCAGGCCGTAAACCTGCACGGTTGCATGTTCCCATAATTGGGAACAAGGTGCAAGGCACAAGCCTGGTCGGAAGTATAGGGCTTAGGTCACGCCCAAAGCACCCGGCAGGTCGGTCTGGCTGAAGTCGTTTCCTTTGTACAGCAAGGGCTCGCCCGTTACCTTGGCCAGGGCATAGGAGAAGCAATCGCCGAAGTTCAGCGAAGCGGGATGGCGGCCTCGACCGAACCGCCGAAATGCGAGGCGCGCCCATTCCAATTGATCGAGGTCCACGGCGACCAGCTTGATCGGAAGCCGGTGAATGAGCAGGTCCAGTTCCTGCGCGCCGGTATCGCCAAAGCGGCTTTCCAGCACGATCACCGCCTCTAACGCCGACGCGACTGACATGAGCCGAGAGGGACCCCGGTCGATGATCTCTTCATATCGCTCGGCATCGGGCTCGTTGCAGAGGACAGCAACCAGAGCCGAGGTGTCGATGACCATCAGTGGGGCAAGCCCCGGTCGTCATAGCCGAGGATTTCGTCGGCGGACCGGCCATCCAGAATGGGACAAGCGGCGAGTCGCAGGCGCGCTTCTCGGAGCATCTCTTTGGCGCGAGGCCTCCGGCTTGCACTCCTTTCGCGGTGCAACCTTTCGCGAAGGGCATTTAGAACCGCCTCGGTCAAAGTCTCTCCCGTAGCGCTGGCAAGTTCCCGAGCCAAACGATCTGCTTCGGGATTTTTAATGTTGAGCGGCACTATTTTCTTCCTATAAAGATATATTTCTTCCTTTCTTTATAGCTCGGGAGTGCCCCCAGTGTCAACCCTAGCCCCGCATCCTTAGGAAGAACCACGCCAATCCGACCGCCAGCAGGGCGCCTGCGCCGACTCGCACGGGGCGCAGGGCGGCGGCGAAGCGCTCGATCCGGCTGAGCAGCCAGGCGAAGAGCGCGAGCAAGGCAGCTTCGGTCACCACGACGCCTGCCAGCACCGGCAGCGGGTGATACTGCGACTCCCGCAAGAACAGTCCGAAGTAGAAGCCGTGGAAGACGCCCAGGGCTCCGGCCACGGCCCAGCGGTGGGCCGCGTCGGGCAGCAGCAGAATCTCGACCGCCAGGTAGGCGACGGTCAGGGCCGCCGCGGCCTCGACGAAGCGCGCGGCCGGCGTCCACTCCCCGTAGTTGATGTAGAGCGCGGCGAGGCACTCGGCGGCGAGGAAGGAGCCCGCCAGCAGATAGAGCTCGCGGCGGCTGCGCGCGGCCATGGCGAGCGCCAGCAGGAACAACAACTGCGCCCAGCCGCCTGCCGCCCGCTTCATACCGGCGCCGATCTGCGAGAGGGCCATCTCGGTCTGGCCGGGAGGCTGGAACCGCAGCGAGGTGCGGGTGAGGCTGAGGTCGAAGATGGCCTGGTCCCAAACGCCGTCGCGCTCGGCCCGCAGCAGGTGCACGTGGTTTGGCACCGTTACCGAGGCGAAGGTGCAAGCGACTTGCAGGTCCTGGACCGGGGCCGGGAATTGGTATTCGGCGCGGCAGATGTAAGAACCCTCGCCGGGATCGGCGTCGCACAGGTGCTTGGTTAGCGTCGCTTCTTTCGTGCCGTCGTAGACGTGGAAGTTCGCGAAGAGCGTCTTCTCGGGTTCCTGGAGGTGTCCAATCTCGTAAATCGGAACCCGCAGGGCATACTCCACGCGATCGCCGCGGACGAGAAGCTCGCCGGTGCTCATGCTCATCATGTGAGCCGCAAGCGGCGACGTGGCGCAGATCAGCAGGGCGCACAGGAGCAGGCCGCGCATGGCCGTATCTTATCAAGCCCGTTCGATACCCCGTGCTACCATCCGAGTGGAGACGCTCATGGGGGCTCCCGAAGCCTTGTTTCAGCCGCAGCCGGGACTCGCCGCGCCCACCGCGCGGGAGCGCACGGCCCGCGCCTCGCACGTGCAGCACCTGGTCGCTCAAGTGCGGCAGCTCGAGCAAAAACTGCGCCACGGGGGCGGACCGGCGCGCGTCGAGCGGCAACACCGGGCCGGCAAGTGGACCGCGCGCGAGCGTATCGAGCGCCTGCTCGATCCGAAGAGCCGGTTCCTCGAGACCGGGCTGCTCATCGCCTACGACCGCTATGACGGACAAGCGCCGGCGGCGGGGGTTGTCACCGGCACCGGCTTGATCGAAGGACGGCCGGTGGTGGTGGTCGCGAACGACGCCACCGTAAAGGCCGGGGCGTGGTGGCCCGAGACCATCACCAAGATTTTGCGCGCGCAGGAAATCGCCATGCGGCACCGCGTGCCGATCGTCTACCTGGTCGATTCTGCGGGTGTGAATCTCCCCTACCAGGACGGCATCTTCCCCGGCCAGTATGGGGCCGGGCGCATCTTCTACTACAACTCCAAGATGCGGCGCGAGCTGCGCGTACCCCAGATCGCCGCCGTCATGGGACCGTGCATCGCGGGGGGCGCGTACCTGCCGGCGTTGAGCGACGTGATCCTGATGGTGGAGAAGACCAGCTTCATGGGACTCGGCGGGCCGAATCTGGTGAAGGGTGCGACCGGCCAGCAGGTAGGAGCCGAAGAGCTCGGCGGCGCAGCCTTGCACACCGCGGTGAGCGGGGTGGCGCACTACCGGGTCGCGGACGATGCGGAGTGCCTCGAGAAGATCCGGCGTCTGGCGCGAGACCTGCCGCCGCATCCCGAGCGGCGAAACCTGGCCGCAGCAGAACCCTCGCCGCCCTTGCTCCCCGAGGAGGAGATCTACGAGGTGCTGCCCGCCGACCATCGGATGCCCTACGACATCCAGGAGATCATCTTTCGTGTTTTCGACGGGAACGGCTACCTGGAGTTCATGGCGGACTTCGCCTCCGAGGTCCTGTGCGCCAACGCCCGACTGGAGGGCCTGCCGGTGGGGCTGATCGCGAATCGCCGGGGGTTCTTCCAGAACGGCGACAAGGTGCGGATCGGCGGGATCCTGTACACGGAATCGGCGCGCAAGGTGTCGCACTTCGTCGAGAACTGCAGCCGGCAGGGGCTGCCGCTGGTCTACCTGCAGGACGTTTCGGGCTTCATGGTGGGGCCGGAGGCGGAGCAGAGCGGCATCATCCGGGCGGGCGCCGAGATGGTCGAGACGATGTCGTGCGCGCGGGTCCCGAAGATTATCGTCACGCTGAATCATGCCAGCGGCGCGGGCTACTACGCCATGGCGGGCCAGGGTTTCGACCCCAGCTTCAGCTTCACCTGGCCGAACGGGCGGATGGGCGTGATGGAAGGCGAATCGGCCGTGCAGGCGCTGTTTGCAGCGGAACTGGAGAAGTTGCGCGGGACCGGCCAGATCCCGCCCAAGGACCTGCAGGAGGCCATCGAGCGCACCCGCGCCGACTACGAGCGGTGGCTCGACGCCCGCTACGCGGCGGCGCGCGGCCACGTCGACGCCATTATCGATCCCCGCGACACGCGCCGGGTGCTGCACGCGGCGCTAGAGGCCGCAGGAGGGGCAGTATAATCAGGATATGGGCGTCAAGACCCTGCTCTCGGTCGAAGAGTTCGAGCGGCTGCCCGACGATGACCTGCGGCATGAACTCGACGAGGGGGAATTGCTGACTGTGGCACCGGCTTCCGAGGAACATGGCGATGTCGAAGTCGCAGTTCTTACCCGGCTTCACAGCTTCGTCACCCAACACCGGCTCGGCAAGGTCTACGGTGGAGACACCGGCTTCCGGATTGCAAGAGACATTGTGCGGGCGCCGGATGTGGCGTTTCTCCGCAAAGAACGCGTGGGGCGAGGGAGCCGCAGGAGTTTTGTCGAGGGCGCGCCGGATCTGGCGGTCGAGATATTCTCCCCCTCCGATTCGGTTCCGCAGTTGATGCGTAAGGTCCGACAGTACCTCGAGCACGGCTCGCGGACGGTCGGGGTCGTCTATCCCGAAACCCAGCAAGTGCACGTCTTCCAGTCGGGTGCCGCCGACCGCATCCTCGAAGCTGGGGATCTCCTCGAGGCGCCGGAGTTGCTGCCGGGCTTCTCCCTCCGGGTCGGCGAACTGTTCGTCTAAAGATTCGGGTACGCGTCGCGGTAGGATTGCGCGCTTTCCCGCACGGTCCGGATCTCGACGAGCGGCCCCACCCCGACCCCCGGACAGTACTCGCGCAGATCCTTCCAGGAACTCCGGTCGCTGACATGCTCCGGCCAGAAGGGGAAAGTGCGGCACTGGATCGGCTTCACGGTGTGTACCGTGCAGCCGGTGGGGGTCAGGAAATGGCACCAGTGCGCTCGCGGGATGGTGAGACGCACGCGGTTCTTGGTGCGGTAGACGTAGCGCTGCTCGAAGACGGCGCGGTCGAGGTTCAGGTAGGCGGAGATACGGTCGATGTCCTCTTCGGTCAGATGGACGTGTCCGCTCTGCGTGCAGCAGTTGATGCAGCCCGGCTGGCACTCGAAGCGGAAGTTGACCTTGCCGATTTCGACGAGTTCGCTCACAGTTCCTTCTTCATCCGCCAGGCGTCCTCGCCGTTCGGATAGTAACCCGGCAGGCGCCGCACCCGAGTATAGCCCAGCCCGGCGTAGAGGGACTGGGCGGCGGTGTTGTGGACGGCGGTTTCGAGGGACACGGTGCTCGCGCCCGCGGCGCGCAGGCGGCGTTCGCAGGCCAGCAGCAGACGCCGTCCGAGGCCCCGGCGGCGCCAGGAGGGCAGGACGTCGAGCGTGATCAAATGGGCGTGGAGGGCGCGGCGGTGCGCCAGCACGAAACCGGCGAGCCGGCCGCCGGGAGTCTCCGCCAGCAGGATGACGGCCGAGGGCCAGCCGGCGAGCGCGGCCATCTCCGGCGGCGGGAAAGCGATGCCCGCTGCGAAGCACTGGCGGTCGATTTCGCACATCCGGGCCAGGTCCGCGGGACGGTAACCACGCAGTCGCAGTGATGCAGCCAATTTTTGTCTTGACTGAGAAGAATTTTTATCGTTTAATAATATTTTTCCAATAGACATGACGCCGGTACTGCTAGATCGCCGCCTGGAGCGATTCGAGGCCCGCTGCACGGAACTGGGACTGGCTCTGACGCATCAGCGCCAGGTGATCTACCGGGTGCTGGCGGCGAGCGAAGAGCACCCCGACGCCGAAGCCGTCTACCGCCGCGTCAAGCGGCACATTCCGACGATCTCGCTGGCCACGGTCTACAAGAACATCAAGACCTTCGTCGGCCTGGGCCTGCTGCAAGAGGTGGGCTCGGAGGCGGGCGCCTACCGGGTGGATGCCAATCTCGACCGGCACCATCACCTGGTGTGCGTCCGCTGCAAGGCCGTAGTGGATTTTTGTGACGACCGGCTGGACCGCGTGCGCGCGACCCGGCCGAACCCCAAGAACTTTCGCATCCTGCGCTACCAGGTGGAAGTCCTGGGGCTGTGCCCCAACTGCCGGGCGGGAGCGAGCCGCGGAAAATTCAAAAGGAGAACACCGCACGGGAAAAGTAGCCAGACCAGTAGTTGAACAGGCGCGTGTGAATGCCGATGCTCTGCCCGATAAGCTGCTGCGCGCGGCAGGCGCCGAATTCACGACCTTTTACTATTACACCATCCGGCGCGTAAACGCGATCGGCTTAGGCGGCAAGGGGAAAGCCAGGATGGGTTCGTAGTTCATCACAGTTTTTTTAACTAATTCGAAGGAAGGTGAACATATGGAGAAAAAACTCACCACCGCAGCGGGGGCGCCTGTCCCCGCTAATCAGGAGCAAAACTTGTCAACCGAAACCAACTGCCCGTTCTCGGGTGGCGCCCGCCAACACACCCTGGCAGGGGCCCCCACCAACGCAGACTGGTGGCCCAATCAACTGAACCTGAAGTTCTTGCACCAACACTCCCCGCTGTCCAACCCCATGGGCGAGGCGTTCAACTACGCCGAGGAATTCAAGAGCCTCGACTTGGATGCCGTGATCCAGGACCTCCATGCCTTGATGACGGCGTTCAGGTCGAGGCTCTTGAACTCCTCGGCGTAGTTGAACTCCTCGCCCATGGGGTCGGACTTGGAGGAGTGCTGGTGCAAGATGTTCAGCTTCAGTTGATTGGGCCACCAGTCTGCATTCGATGGGGCTCCAGCCACTGTGTGTTTGCGAGCGTCGCCCGAGAACGGGCACTTCGTTTCGGTTGACATGGTTCTCTCCTTTGGTTGTTTGCACCTAACTACTGATCCAGTTTGGAGTCTGGGTACCGATCGATCAAATAGGTTCTAGCAATGGGGTTGATAGTAGCCACGGAATGTGAATCCCATAACCGAGTTCACAGGTTCGCTGTTTTCAGTTGACCCGCGAGCCAGCGTTGCTCGTATTGCATTGGGCTACTTCACGTTGGATGGCTGACCCCGGCATTGCCTCAATCTTGCAACGCCGGTTCAACCCCGCCTAAGAAATCTAGCCCCATCCTGGTCATGCCCCTTCGATGATGGTCAAACGATCATCGATGAGTCTGGTGTTGATCCTCGCAATCACGTCCTTCCACGCCGAAAGCAGCGGTCCTGTTTCGCGATCGGCCCGCCGTCTGACGAACGATAAGGTTCGATGGAATGCACCGTAACCTAGGGGTTACGAAGGCTTGTACGCGATGACCGTGTTATTGGAGTCATCCGACTTTCGCGTGTGTCACCTTCTTTACCGCCACGCGCGCGCCTTTCGACCTCATAAGTTGCTCTACCGCCCGAGGCGTTGTTTTATTCCCAGTATTTTTTCCACCGTGGGTGGGAATACGCCAGGCCACATCGCGGTATTGCAGGGTAGCAACCGATTAGAGTCGCACGATGAAACTCGCAATCGCGGTTATCCGGCATTGGACTGGCCTGATGCTGTGATGCGCCCAGCAATTCTTCAACGACACAATCCTCGCGGATCAATCCACCAAATCACCCGCTTTGGGAGCGCCAGTGCAAATGAGCCCGCGTCGAACCCTAGCCCTCGTCGTCTTGCGTAGCCTCTGTGGCTGCGCCAGATGGTACACGCCGCGCAACTCCCTGCCGATCGCGGACGTCGTTACGCTAAGCAAATCCAAGGCATCCCCGGCGCAGGTTATTCAGCGCATTCGGGATTCGGGTACGACCTACGCCTTGCGCGGCTCCGATTTCGCGAAGCTGAAAGCGGATGGCGTGCCGGATCCGGTGCTGGATTACCTGCAGCAGTCCTTTGTCGATGACCTCGACTTGCAAACCCGTTACTGGGTCACCGGAGAAGCCAGTCTCGGCGCCTGCTCCTGGTGCTATCCTCAGCCGGTTGATGTGGACAAGTTGGAGTCGGGGTATGGCGTGGTTCCCGCCACGCCTCCGGGCAGGTATCAGGCGGGGCGACCGATGGGCACACCGGATTGGGTGCCGTATCCGCAAGCGCCCCCGTCCGGCGCGTTCGTCTCGGTGTCGGACATCGAGCAGATGTCGAAGGACGGCGTGCCGGAAGCTCAGATCATCGAGCAGATCAACCATTCCCCCTTGAGGAATGTGATTGGCGTCGGGGCCACCTTTACCATCCGCACGCAGCCGGTTGCGGGCCTGAGCGGTTCCCAGTTGGCGCTGCTTCACGAAGAGGGCGTTGCGTACCCCGTACTGGACGCATTGCAGGCCCAGTTCCTCGCTCAGTTCATCGAAACCGAGCGCCTGCGCTATCAGAACATTGGGCAAGGCTCGACGATGCATTGAGGCTTGTGCCCTTCCGGCCGGAAACCAGGAGCGCTTTTGCGCTCAGCACCAATGCAATGGACGCGACGCCAAACGGCACGTGTAGTCCACGCTGCTCGTTGCCGAACAAGCCGATGGACATGGGACCGAGCGTCTGCCCGGGAGACAGATCGAGGACCAGCAAATAGTCTACGAACAAGATCGCGATTACCAGACATACCCTCAGTAAGTTCGGCGATCGTAGTCCAGCTCGATCGTGCGATCGACCAGTTGTTGTCTTCAGACGGTCCCCGGCATTCTCGCGCTGATCGCTTTCTTCGATCAACTAGACGCAAATATTCGGTTGGACCGATCAGGGCTCCGCGCCCATCCTGCGCGGACGTGGATGTACCGGGCGGCGCTTTACGGCCTGGCGCGAGCTGCTGAGGCTGGAGCGACTCATGCAGGACTGGGCGCCGGCGACGCTCGGCCATAGATCGCCGCAAAAAATCTGGGAATAAAGCTGATCGATCCGTGGTATTGCACTCATGAACCCCCCAACCAGGAGAACGTCATGTCGAATGATAAATTGATCCTATCGCGTCGCAATGCCCTCAAGTGCATGGCTTACGGTGGAGCTGGCACCCTGTTTGTCCTGGCGGGCGGCACGTTCACGCTGGTGGATCTGGCCTCAGCCGCTGATGACAAGCAGCGTGTCGCGGGGCTGGGCAAGCCGCTGTTCCTGCAAATCAGCGACACCCATATTGGCTTCGCCAAAGACGCCAATCCGGACGTTAACGGGACCCTCGCCCAGACGATTGGGCTCGTAAACGGGATGTCCGAGCTGCCCGCACTCATCATCCACACAGGCGACATCACGCATCTGTCGAAGCCCGCTGAATTCGACCTGGCTCAGCAGATGCTCGGCCAATTGCGCACCACCGAGCTGCACACGGTGCCGGGCGAGCACGACACCGCCGATTCGACGGTCACCGAATACTTCAATCGCTTCGGCAAAGCGTCCAACAACAAGGGCTATTACAGCTTCGATCATGCCGGCGTGCATTTCATCGCGCTGATCAATGTGTTGGACTTCAAGGCAGGTGGTCTAGGTATCCTGGGACCGAACCAGCTCGCCTGGGTGGCAGCCGACCTCAAAGGTCGTTCCTCAAGCACACCCATTGTGGTTTTTGCCCACATGCCGCTCTGGACCATCTACGAGCCATGGGGCTGGGGTACGGATGACGCGGATCAGCTCATGAGCCAGTTGCGCCGATTTGGTTCGGTCACCGTGCTAAACGGACACATCCATCAGATTGTTCAGAAGGTGGAAGGCAATATCACCTTTCACACTGCACGCTCCACGGCGTATCCGCAGCCCGTCGCCGGCGAAGGCGCTGGCCCCGGGCCCCTGAAGGTACCTGCCGATCAACTGCCCAAGATGCTCGGCATCACGAGCGTGTCGGTCGCGAAACATCCCCGCTTGCTGGCACTCACAGATACGACGATCGGTTGATCGATCAGATTTGAGCTTATGACTCCCTCTGAAAATCCTGAGCCGGCCCGCTTCAATTCCTGGACCAAGCGTGAGAGCGATCTGATGAAACGAGACACATTCATGAACGGCCTCGTCGCATGCGTTGTTGTCGCGGGTATCTTCGTCGCCGGAGCATCGCTCACCTCCGGTAGGGCATTCGCGCAATCCACGGCGGTTGCGGCAACGGGCGTCAAGGGCGATCCGCTCCGTGGTAAGACGCTGTATCAAGGCTGCGAGAGTTGCCACTCCATCGATGCCAACGATGTGGGTCCCAAACATCGCGGTGTGGTCGGGCGTCGTGCAGGAAGCGTTAAGGATTACTCCTATTCCACGGCCCTCAAGAATTCCGGATTGACTTGGGATGATGCCAATTTGGACCGCTGGCTGACCAACCCCAGCGCGCTCGTTCCAGGCACCAAAATGTTCTTCAAAATCGATGACCCGCAAAAACGCGCAGACATCATCACCTACCTCAAAGAGCTAAGGTAAAACGATTCTTCTTCATCCATCGAAATTCGCGCCAGGCCACTCAGGTTCGGCTGGTGCCCGACAAAGTGGGTCGATTCGACTATCGGTGTGACCACTTCTGCGGGCTCGGTCATTGGAAGGTCAAGGGCACCATCGTCGTACAAGACTAGGGATTGTTGCTCAATCTGGTGCTCGAAGGCGGTGCCCCTCCACAAGGACTTCGTCCTGGAATAGCGCCGGGTCGCTCTGCTCTCCCTGCACGCTACGCACCTCCGCTCTGCGACTTCGGGAATCCTCATGTTTCTAAACGGTCTGGGCACCGCCAACCCGCCGCAACGTTATACCAAGGCCCAATGCTGGGATGCATTTAGGGCATCGGATTGGTTCCGGCGACTCGAGCGTCGCGCTCACGCCATCGCGCAAACCGTGCTGCTCCGCGACAACGGGATCGAGGCGCGCCGGCTCGCGCTCAGCTCGCTCGACGAGGTGTTCCAAATTGATCCCGATACGCTGCATCGCCGTTTCTTGACACACGCCCCGGCGCTTGCCGCGGAGGCCGGTGCAAAGGCACTCGACGATGCTGCACTGACTCCAACTGACATCGACGCCGTGGTAATCAGCACCTGTACCGGTTACCTTTGCCCTGGACTCTCTAGCTACATTGTCGAGCGGCTGGGGCTGCGACGCGATATCCAGCCCTTCGATCTGGTCGGTCAGGGGTGCGCGGCGGCGCTTCCCAACTGGCGTCTTGCGAAAGCATTGCTCGCGGGACGCGACGCGCAGCATGTGCTCGCGATTTGTGTCGAGGTCAGCAGTGCCGCGATGTACCTCGACAACGATCCAGGCGTGTTGATCAGTGCTTGTCTGTTTGGAGATGGCGCGGGCGCCGCCGTGTTGTCGGCCGCGCCGCAGCCGGGACGACGCTCGGTCGAATTCACCATCGCACGCTCGCTCGTGAATCCCGCCCAGCGAAACGCGCTGCGGTTCGAATCCCGCCAGGGACTGTTGCGCAATGTGCTCACACGACCGGTGCCGCAGCTCGCCGCCGAACATGCGCGGCAGGTGCTGGACGACGCACTCGACGAGGCGGGTCTCGCGCAATCGGATATCACCGCGTGGATTCTGCACGCCGGCGGTCGCGACGTGCTGAAGGCGCTGCAAGGGCAACTCGATCTCAAGCCGAACGAGCTCGGCTACAGTGCCGCCATGTTGCGCGAATACGGCAACATGAGCAGCGCTTTCGTCTACTTCGTGTTACAGGCGGCGCTGGCCGACCGGGCACCACCGGGATGGTGGTGGATGTCGTCGTTCGGTGCCGGATTCAGTTGCCACGGCGCGTTGCTACGCGTGGCCTGACCGCCAAGCATGCCGATGTCGAGTGCTACGCGCCTGCCCCGTCGCGTCGAGCCGGAAATGCTCGACCTTCTGCCGAAAGGAGATCCGCGGGCGATCCGCTTACGTCAGGATTTCCGCCGAATCAACCGGGTCATGGCGGCGCGCTCTATCCTCTGCCGAGGAATCGACGCGGCGACCCGCGGAAGGCCGCCACGCCGCATCGTCGAACTCGGTGCGGGCGACGGCACGCTGCTGCTGCGGCTCGCGCGCGGGCGCGCGGCGAAGTGGCCCGGAGTTGAGGCCAC
>JBGPDC010000060.1:0-27276 GCA_041482115.1 Terriglobia bacterium
CGGCAGCATCGCAGCGCGGTCCTTCTCGGGCAGCAGGTCGGCCGCGACCTGCGCCCTCACGAACTGGTCGTAGGGCAGGTCCTCGTTCATCGCCTGGATCACCCAGTCGCGGTAGCGCCAGGTGTTGGCATATCCATCGCGGGCCATGCCGTAGCCGAGGAACACCGGGCGGCGGTCGGGCCTCCCGTCGCCATCGGCGTAGCGGGCGACATCGAGCCAGTGGCGCGCCCAGCGCTCGCCATAGTGCGGAGAAGCCAGCAGCCGGTCCACGACCTTTGCGAAAGCGTCCGGCGAGTTGTCGCTAAGGAAGGCGTCAACTTGCTCCGGCGTCGGTGGCAGTCCCGTCAGGTCGAAAGACGCCCGGCGGATCAGCGCCCGCTTGTCGGCAGGTTTCACCGGCTGGAGGTTCTTCTCTTCGAGCTTGGCGAGGACGAAGCGGTCGATCGGCGTCTGGGCCCAGCCCGCGTTCTTCACGTTCGGGACCGGCGGTTTGCGCAGCGGCTGGAACGACCAGAAGTTCCGCTGCTCGGGACGAATGGTGAATTGTTTCGCCGTCGCCGCCGCAGCCTCGGGCTTGGCCTGCTCGGCCGGCCAGAAGGCGGCCATGGCCTGAATCCAGTACCGCAGATCCTTGATCTCGTTGTCCTTGAGCTTATTCCCGCCGAACGGCATCTTCAGCTTCTCGTCGGTCTGCATGACGGCCTTGATCATCAAGCTGTCATCCGGGTGTCCGGGGACAATCGCCGGCCCCGATTTGCCGCCGGCCAGCAGAGAGATTCGCGAATCTACACGGAGCCCGCCGAGCTTGGTGTCCGTATGGCAGGCGTAGCAATTGTTGACGAGGACGGGACGGATGCGGGCTTCAAAGAACTGCCCTGGGTCGCCCTGGGCGAAGGCAAGAATGGCACACACCAGGAACACAAGGGACACCTTTGGAGCGACCATCAACCAGCCTCCAGCGCCTGCTTCCACATCGGGGCCCGTTCAGGCGTTAAGCAGTTTGTAACACAAGGGGTTACCTGGGGTCAAGGTGCGTAAGCCTGCGGACGTTGCCGCCGGCCGCCGAAGGCGTCGGACTTGTGAACTTTCCTTAAAATTCCGTTTACATGCGGGAGGTGTTGAGGTAGGATTGCGGCGTGTTGTTCTAAGGATCGAGTCGCAAGTTGCGGAACAGGCGCCGCACCGGGGTGGCGCCGGCCTAGAGCAGAGGGGGGTTGCAGGGATGACACTTTCTATTCGTTGGGCTTTCGTTTCGATTCTCGGGCTGGGGCTGACTCTGCCGCTGGCCGCACAATTGGGCACCGCCACGATTTCCGGTAACGTCACGGACCCCTCGGGCGCGGTCATCGTGGCTGCGAATGTGACCGCGGTGAACAACGGCAACGGCTTCCAGCGCCAGACGATCACCAATCCGCAAGGCCAATACAACCTGCCCGGCCTGACTCCGGGCTCGTATAACGTGACGGTGGAGTTCGCCGGCTTTCGCCGGGCCGAGCGCAGCAACATCACGTTGCAAGTCGACCAGAATGCCCGCATCGACGTGGCGCTCGAAGTCGGTCAAACCACCGAAACCGTCGAGATCACCGCCCAGGCGCCGCTGATCGAGAGCACGAGCGCGGCGCTCGGCGCGGTGGTGGACACGCAAAAAATTCTGGCGTTGCCGCTGAACGGCCGCAACTTCCTGCAACTCGCCCGCCTGGTGCCCGGCGTTACCACCGGCACCGAGGGCGGCGACGCCGGCCCCGACGGCTTCTCGGCCAACGGGCTGCGAGCCGATCAGAACGCCTTCCAGATCGACGGCACCTCCAACTCCGACCCGGTCCGTAACCAGATCACCTTCAAGCCCAGTATCGACTCGTTGCAGGAGTTCAAGATTCAGACCAACAATTACTCGGCGGAATTCGGCAAGGGCGCCGGAGCGCAGGTCAACGTCATAACCAAGGCCGGCACCAAGGAATTCCACGGCGGCCTGTGGGAGTTCAACCGGAACAACAAGCTGCAGGCGCGCAACTTCTTCGACCGTGACTCGCGGGCTTTCCCCTGCGACAAGAGCGATCCCAATATCACCACCCGGAAGGCGTGCGCGCCGCAGTACAACCAGAATCAGTTCGGCGGCAATCTCGGCGGTCCCGTGTGGGGCGACAAGACGTTCTTTTTCGTCAACGTCGAGGAGTTCCGGCAGGCGCGCGGCGGCTCCACGGTGACCCAGGTGCTGACGCCCGCCCAGCGCAATGGCGATTTCAGCCGTTACCTCCAGACCGCGACGGCCACGCAAGACGCGCTGGGCCGGACGTGGCAGCGCGGGCAGCTTTTCGATCCCCGCACCTCGCGGCAGGTTACCGCCCCCAACGGGCAGCTTCGCTGGGTGCGGGATCCGTACCTGAACAACCAGATTCCCTTGACCCATTTCGACCCGGTCGCCTTGCAGATGGTCGCCAACCCGACCTTCATGCCTCTTCCCAACGCCACGGGCCAGGTGACCGCCGCCGGCGACACCATCAACAATTACATCGACAGCCGCTCGAGCGTTAACGACACCGACCAGGCCACGGCGCGCATCGATCGCCAGCTCACCCCGAACCAAACCATATTTGGCCGCTTTTCTCTCCAGGACTCCCGCCAATATTCGCCGAACACGTTTCCCACCTTCGGCGCGCAGATGAACGTAAGAAACATCAACGTCGGCGTCAATTACACGAAGGTGTTCTCGCCACGGGTCGTGGGGGAGTTCCGCTTTGGCCACCAGGGCTGGTACGAGACCAGCGGCGCGGAGGATGGCATTGCGGGAACGGACTGGCTGAGCATCTTCAACATACCCGGCATGGACTTCGTCCGGGCGGCCGGCAATAAGGGGTCTCCGGCCGTGACCATCGCAGGCTACGCCGGCCTGGGCAACGGCACGGGGCCGTTTACTTACCGCAACAAGACTTACCAGCCGATGGCGATCCTATCCTTCAACAAGGGGAGACACTTCATGAAGGCCGGCGGGGAGTTGCGGTGGGTCAAGATCGACTCCATCGGGCCACTGGGACGCGATGGCGGAACCCGCGGCAGCTTCAGCTACGACGACGCGGGCTGGACCGGCATCGAGGGAGTTCCCAACACGGGGAACACAGCCGCGGCGTTCCTGCAGGGTTTGGCGAGGCAGAAGACCCGTATCGTGGGTGACTTCAAGCTGGGTTACACCGCGCGGGAATGGGGAGCGTTCTTCCAGGACGACTTCAAGGTCAGCCGCGACCTCACCATCAACATCGGCCTCCGCTACATGTACTATACCCAACCTTATGACGACCGCAACGCGATCTCGTCGTGGCTCTACCCGAACCATTGCCCCAACTACACGGTCTGCGGTCCGAACTATTTGAATCTGCCGGCGAACAGCCCCTACCAGACGCGCTACGGAATCGCGGGCGTGGACCTGCCCCGCTCGCTCGCTCCCACCGACAAGAAGGATTTCGGACCACGTTTCGGCTTCGCCTGGCAGCCGTTCGGCAACTCCAAGACCTCCCTCCGGGGCGGCTACGGGATCTTCTATGACACCGTCCCGATCTCCTTGAACGGGGACACGCTCATCAACTACCCGCAGGTCATCGAAGACCAGGAGAATCTCTCCTTCGGTCTGAATGGCCCGCTGGTCAAGAACGCTCTGATCGGTTTTCGCATCAGCCATCCGGGGTTGGGAAATGGCGGTCCGGGGTCGGTGGCGGAGTTCCAGCCCGGACCGAACAACTTCAACGCCGATTTCAAGAACGCCTATATTCAGAACTGGAACTTTTCGATCCAGCGCCAGCTCCCCGGGCAGGTGGTCGTGGAAGTCGCCTACGCCGGGTCGAAGGCGACCCGCCTGATACGCCAGATTGTGCTGAATCTGGCCGAGCCGCTGGGTCCTCAAGCCGTGGTGCCCGACCTGACGAACAACACCAGCATCCGCGGTGACATCGGAGACTCGCGCAACCAGCTGCGGCGCCTGGTGCCGGTGACGATCGAGAAGGGCGTCATCATCCCGCTGCAAAACGTTTTCGAGGAGCAGTCCACCGGCTTTTCGAATTACAACGGCGCGACGCTGCGGGTCGAGAAGCGTTTCAGCCAGGGATTGACGTTCCTGACGACGTACTCGTTCGCGAAGGCCATGTCCGACAACCCGGGCTGGCGCGGCGGAGGCCAGGGGCTTTCGGCCGCCGGAGCGCAGAACATTCTGAACCTGAGAGCGGAGAAGGGGCTCGCGGATCTGGACCACCGCCAGCGCTTCACGGTCGCGTCGATATACGAACTGCCGTTCGCCAAGAACACGCACGGTTTGGTCAAGCAGTTGTTGGACGGCTGGGCGACCGATGGGATTATCCAACTGCAGTCGGGGCTGCCGATGACTCCGCAGTTCTCCGGCGACGTTGCTCAGATGGGAACCAATCAGGCGCTGCGGCCGGACCTGGTCTGCAATCCCAACCTGGACCGCGGCCAGCAGACCATCGACCGGTTCTTCAACACCTCCTGCCTCGTGCAGCAGAACCCCTTACGGTACGGCACGTCGGGACGGTCCGTGATCACCGGCCCCGGGACGATCGGGATCGATCTCGCGGCGCGCAAGAACTTTGCCTTCCACAACGAGAAGTGGAAGGTGCAGTTCCGCTCGGAGTTTTTCAACGCGGTGAATCACGCTAACTGGAATCCGCCGGGCAAGCTGCTGGGCAACTCGGCCCTGGGGCGGATTACCAGCGCCCGAGATCCGAGGATCATTCAATTCGGGCTGAAACTGGCGTTCTAAAGACGAGCCCTGCGGTAGCGGGAAGACCTCCCGCTACCGTGCCGTATAGCTCTTGCTGAAGTTGTTGCGGCCGTTGGTGACGGTGTATCGGCCACCCGGCTCGACGGAAACTTTCAGCCAGTTTCCCTTGCACTGCTCGGTCGGCTCCAGGTTGGCGATCTGGTTTTCGCTGGTGTTGTATTCCTTGGCGAAGAGCGACAGGTGACCCTGCCAGATGTCCTGAAGGCCGGGGCTCTTGGCGAGGATGTCGTGGGCCGGAGTGCTCGACAGGCCCTTGCGCGGGCCGTTGTTCACGATCACCACTTGCGGCTGGATCGCCCAGATCAGCTCGGCCGGTCCGGACATGTCGTTGAAGAACCCGTGGTGCGTGGCCTGAAAGAGATCGACCTTGCCGGCGATGTTGTTCGGGCAGGCGAGGAGGCGCTCCTTGTTCCAGGTGAGGTCGCCGACATCGAGGAACTGGAATTTCCCGAAGCTGAGCAGGAAGCCCAGGCTGCGGGCGTTCTCGGTGGGGTCGGGATCTTTATCTTTGGTGTTCGCGCATAGCGTGGCGTTGGGGCCGCCGCCGTTGATGGGCTTCGTGAGCACCTCGCCGTTCGAGGAGACGACCTGGACGTTGAGTCCCTTGAGCGGAATCTTGTCGCCGGGCTTGAGGATCGTGCGCTTGCCGGCGGAGGCCGCCGCATACGCGTCCCATTGTTTGACGGCTGGCGGGTTGCTGGCCTTCTCGATCGAGTCGCCGTGGTCGAAGAACCTGCGGATGGGGATCATCTTCGAGAGCGCGGGCACGCCGCCCACGTGGTCCCCGTGGAAGTGGGTGATGAGCAGGTAGTCGATCTGCTTGAGGCCGGCCAACTGGGTCGCCTGGTGGATGCGCCGGGCGTCGCGGTCGTCGGTCACGGGGTTGCCGGTGTCGACGAGCAGCGACTCGCCGGCCGGGGTGACGATCAGGGTCGCGGCGCCGCCTTCGACGTCGACGAAGTAGATGTCGAGATTGCGGGGCGCGGCGGGGAGAACCCGGCCGAGCAGCAGGACGAGTACGAGCAGTGCGAGGCGTCGCATCGTTGACCTCCAGGGAACGCTAAGAATCTTGCCACGAGTGGGGGTGGAGGGGCAAGGTGGCGACCTTTGACGCCGGAGGAGGGGAGGCGGCTCCCGTGGGCTTAGGTCGGATTTCTCGACCACGACGGCTGCGGGTTCCGTAGGGTGACGGAATTTGGGTGGGGGCAATTTGCCGGGTTTGGACTGCGTTACGGGAGGCCGCGGGCAGGGCAAGAAAAAAGAGTGCAGGAATGCACTCTTTTTCGGTCCAGCAGAATCACGGAGTTACCGAAAGCGATGCCAGGGGCTCGAGAAAGTAGCGCAGATTTGCGCTAGTTTCGGCGACCGGGGGCTTGGGGGTTGGGTAGCGCTGCAGAGGGCATGGGGCGGCGGTCCAGCGCGGGCACGCCGGGTCTGCCTCGTGCGCCACGCCGCATGGCCAACTCCTGCCGGATGGGTAATACCAATGTTCCGTCATAATGAATGGGAGACGGGTTGAGGTGATGACTATCGGCGTCTTCGTGCCGGTTTCGGCTGTGTTTCCGGGAACACAGGCAGACATGGCTACCTTTGTGCGCTTGATCGGCACTCTAAGTCGCACCGATGTCTTGTTCTGGTGCGCCCGCATGAACCAGGTCTTGGGGAGCGCATCCGGTCTGTCTCACATGGAGCGGCAAGCCTTTGGCATTCGTCAGTTCCTCATGCCGGACGAGGCTAGGTTAATCGCTCGTTTTGTAGAGGAACACGGTGGAGGAGCGACCGTCTTTTTCAGAGGCTCACTCCTTGAGATTGTCCGATGGGCAGTCTTACTATGTGAGGATCATTCCGCCGATGGGACAACCTTTGAAAATCCGGAAGTTCGACGAACGTTTGCAAGGGTTGCGCTTATTGCCAGCGACATTTGGGGGAGCCGCGTTTATGGAAGATCCCTCAGCCTTGATAACGGCGTCATTACGGCGCGAGAGCGCTCCATCGGCCCGTTTAGAAAGGGAGTCGAGGGAGGGCTAGTCGCACCCGACCTTGCAAATAGCTTAGGTCGAGGCTGGCAGATTTTTCACGAGTTGCTTCCGTCGATAGATCCTTCATTTGGCGACCGGTTCAACTCGGCCACGGGATTGACTACAGAAGAATACTACCTGTGTTGGTGCGCATTGATCACCAATTTCACAAAACCCGGATCCGAAGCGGCCATCTTCGATGCCAAAACCCTCGGCAGCAGCACGCGAGATCCGAATCTGGTTCAGCGGTTCGTGGCTCTGGAGTCCCAGACATTAGTTGAGCTTCGGCAAGCGCTTTGGGGGGGCGGCCTAGCGAACGATGTCCTTGCTCAAACCCTCCCGCCTTATGACTATAAGCCGATCCGAGAGAGGCCCGTGTTGCGGGCCGCTGATGGCCGGGCAATCATCATCGACCCTATCTTCATGATGGATAGGGTTGCAGTCGGGCCACTGTTCCACGTCTTGAAGATCTGCGGTGACCGACAAGTCAACCAGCTCTTCGCCGCCTTTGGAGACGCTTTTGAGCGTTATGTTCACGGTGTTCTACGTCGCGCCTTTCCTAAACCCGGGGCCGACTTGTTCGATCCGTTAACCTGCGGCTTGCACGGGAGATGTAATACTGGTGAACAATTTCAGCTTGACGCCTGCCTCAACTACGTTACGGACCTCATCCTATTCGAGGTTAAAGGCACATGGCTGCGCGACGCGGAATTGGCGCCCGAGAATTCATCGGGCTTGCTTCAGTCCCTTCATAGGCAATACGGATTTTCTGACGGGCGAGCAAAGGGCACAGCCCAGTTAGCAAGGGTCGTCAACGCGATCGCCAACTGTGACTGGCTTGGACCAGCGGATGAATTCAGACAAGTCAATCGGATTGTGCCGGTCCTTGTGGTCCACGACGTGCTTCTGGGTACGCCGGGATTTGGAGCATTTGTAGCTTCCGAGTTTGACCGCGCGCTCGGGCCGCATGAGCAACTAGCACCCGGCGAGCGGTTAAAGGGCCGTGTTCGAGTACTGGTTCCGATCGTAATGACCGTTGAAGACCTTGAATTGCTAGAAGTCTCTCTCGAGCACTTCAGCCTCCGCGACGCGTTGGTCGACTACTCTGACAGTTGCCAGGACCGGATGACGCCTTTCCGCGACTTTTTGGCGGAGTCTCCCAAGTATTCACATCAAATCTATGCGAGTCGCCATCTGGCATCAGCTGCGATGGAGCCGCTTGAGATCGCGATGGATCGGCTGTTTTCACGGTCTGCGGACCCAAACCCGTGAGAAAAACCCGCTGACGTCGGGCGCCCTTCGTCTCATCGCAATTGGGCGCTTTCAACCGCTCAGAACCGATTCGGCCAGGATTTGATTCCTCCCGCGAAACTCCCTTCCTTGCCATCCGAGGCCCGCAGCCGGCAAGCGGTCAAAAGGGTATACTCGTTAGAGGTGAGCGTATGGCTACCGTAACCAAACAACGACGGGGGACTGCTAAGCCGCGTGGCCCGAGGAATGGCTCGCGTGCACGCGTCGCCGTGGAATTCGCTCCCGGCTCGTTAGAAGCCAAGCTTGCGGCTATCGGGAAGTCGGTGCCGGATCGAGTGTGGGCGACGGTCCCTGCCGACTATTTCGCCAATCTTGACCACTACCGCCACGGCGCGCCGAAAAAGAAGTGAGACTGGTCTTCGCGGACACACTTTACTGGGGCGCGATACTTCATCCGCAGGATCAGTACCGCAGTCAGGCGATGCGTGCCTGGAAGGCACTGGGAGAGGCGCGCTTGGTCACGACGGACGAGGTCCTGCTGAGCTTCTGGACGGCTTGGCACAGCGGGGTCCGGAGTTCCGGGAGGCAGGCGCTCAGGCCGTCCGTAAGATCCTGGACGACGGGCGCGTTACTGTTCATCCGCAGTCGCGTGAATCGTTCCTGGCGGGATTGCGCTTGTATGAACGGCGCTCCGACAAGGGGTTACAGCCTCGTGGACTGCGTCTCGATGAGTACCATGCGCAGGGAGGGAATCACCGCAGTCCTGACGAACGATTATCACTTCGCTCAGGAAGGCTTCGAAGTTCTTCTACGGTAAGAGGACCGGGTCCGGTTAGCCAGAAGCGCTCCCAGACGATGGCCGCTAGGGGCAGGGAGTGTCCGGCCCTAATTCAAACGACCGTTTGAATTCCTGGGGCGCCAGAAAGGCACTTTTTGGCATGTTTTCATCTCTTTTTGACGCGAAAATGCGTCATTTCGGTGCTACTTCGAGAAACGCCCGAAGCCGCCGCCGGGGCGCAACGGGACGCGGAGCGGCTCGCCCCGGCCCGCCCGCCGATCAGGGCGCGAGCCCCATGCGCTGCATCATGCTTTGAAAGCGGGGGTCCGAGCGGATGGGGTCGAGCAGAGGATCGCGCAGGAACCAGGGCAAAATAGAGCGGTCTTCGAGACCCTTTTCGTAATATTCGAAGGCGTGATCCCGCTCTCCCAGACTCGCATAGAGCATGGCCAGCCGGCTGGGTCCCACGTAGGTTTGGCGGGAGAGATCCAGCATCTCTTGAAGCACCTTCAGCGCCTCCGCGCGGCGGCCCAGGAAGGCGAAGCTGGACCCGGAATACGCCAGCACCAGGAGGGCTCGTCGCGACAGCTTGAGCGCCTGTTCAAATTCGGCCGCCGCGTCTTGCGGCCTCCGCTGGAGGGCGTAAGCGGCTCCTAGAAACTCATGCGACGGGCCGAAGGAGGGATCCATTTCCACGGTTTTCCGCAGCTCCGCGACGGCCGGCTCGTACTGCCGGTTGAAGTAATAGCACCAGCCGACATGCGCATTGATGATAGGTGAGAGCGGCTCCACCTCTTGCGCGCGCCGTATCTCGGCCAGAGCCTCCGGCAGCCGGCCCACGGCCACCAGGTGAAGAGCAAACCAGTGGTGCGCGGTCCCGTAGTCCGGGTTCAGCTCGAGGGCGCGGCGAAAGTCTCTTTCGGCGCCGGGCCAGTCCCACTCTAGCGTCTTCAGCATCGCCCGGGAAACGCGCGGTTCGGCCAGGGCTTCATCCAACTCGATGGCCCGGTTGGCCGCCGCCTTGGCTTTGGGATAGGACTCGGCGGCGGGCATCGAGCCTACGATGGTGAGAGCCACGTAGGAATCGGCCAAACCGGCCCAGGCCTGCGCATAACCCGGATCCCTCTCGATCGCCTGCTGAAAATATTCGACGGCCTTCTTGACGGCGTCGTCAGTCCGGCGATTCCACCAGTAGCGTCCCTGCAGGTAGAGCTGGAAGGCCTCGGGGTTCCGCGTGGAGGCGGCGGCCAGGCGGCGCTGGTCTTCTCCCGTCAGCCGCAGGCGCAACTGCCGGGAGATCTCATTCGAGATCTCTTGCTGGATGGCCAGGAGGTCGGCCGTCTTGCGGTTGTACTGGTCGCGCCAGAGGACGTTGCCATCGCTCGTGTCCACGAGCTCGGCGCTGATCGAGAGCCCGCCGCCGCGGTGCACCAGGCGGCCTCTCAGCACGGCGCGGACGCCGAGGTCCCGGCCCACTTGCTGGGCGTCCTTATCGCGCCCCTGGTAGCGGAACACCGTGTCGCGCGACTTGACCTTCAGGCGCGGCACGCGGGAGAGGCTGGTGATGAGGCTCTCGCTGAGGCCTTCGCTCAGGTACTCGGTGTCGGGATCGCCGCCGGCGGTGACGAAGGGCAGGACGGCGAGGGACTCGATCGGCTGGCTGCGGTGCGCGACGAACCACCAGGCCCCGGCGGCCAACACCAGCAGCAGCGCTGCGGCTGCCGCTGCCACGCGAGGGCCTCGGCTCGGACGGCGGCTAAGAGGGGGAGCCGCGGGGGGAGTCGCGGACCCGGTTCCGGATTGCTGCATCGAGCGCAAGGCGAAGGCGAGATCGTGGGCGGATTGGAAGCGCTCGGCCGGGTGCTTGGCGAGGCAGCGGGCGATCACGCGATCGAGCTCGGCGCCGGCGCCGGTGGGGGGCGGCTCATCCCGCAGGATCGCCGCCAGGGTCTCGACGGGCGTGCGCCGCGAGAAGGGACGGCGTCCGGTGACCATCTCGTAGAGCATCGCGCCGAAGGAGAAAATGTCGGACCGGCCGTCAACTTTTGCGCCCTGCGCCTGTTCGGGCGACATGTAGACGACCGTCCCCAGGATGGCGCCCTCTTCGGTCTGCGGGCCGAAGGTTTCGGTGGCGGCGGACTCGCCGGAGTCCCCGCGCTCGGTGAGCTTGGCGAGGCCGAAATCCAGCAGCTTGACGCGGCCCTTGTCGCTGACCACGAGGTTGCCGGGCTTGAGGTCGCGGTGGACGATGCCGGCTTCGTGGGCGGCGGCGAGGGCGTCGGCGACCTGGGCTGAGTATTGGAGCGCGGCGGCGAGCGGCAGCCCATTGAGACCGAGGAGGCGATCGAGGGACTGGCCCGCGACGTATTCCATGGCGATGTAGTCAATCCCGCCGTCGTTGCTGATGTCGTACACCGTAATGATGTTGGGGTGGTTCAAGGCCGAGGCGGACTTCGCTTCCTGGATGAAGCGCCGCTTGCGCTCGGGGTTGGCGAGGGTGTCAGGGCGGAGAACCTTGATGGCGACGAGGCGGTCGAGGTGGGTGTCGCGGGCGCGGTAGACCACGCCCATGCCGCCTTCGCCGAGCTTCTCTTCGAGGATGTAGTGGCCGAGGGTTTGGCCGATCACGTGGGGTGCACTCGCTCAATTATAAGGGCAGTGACGAGTGATAAGTGACGAGTGACCAGCCGCTAGGGGGGAAGGAACGCTCCTACTCGGGTTTGCTTACGGCAGGCTTCGTCCACATGACGAACGTGAGCGCGTTACCCCGATAATGTGCGGTGAGCTCCCAGCAGCCGGCGGCTGGAAGAGAGAGACCGGTCAGTATGGCCGACTCGAAGGGTGCGCGTCCCAAGATGGCATTGGTGGCATACGTGCTGAGGTACGGCGGCGCCTCGCCATCGAGGCGTTTCCCGGTGATCGAGAATTCCGGCAGCGGTTCCTTCCAGGCGTCATAGTCTTTGCTCCAAAAAAAGAGCTTGCCGGGATCCCGCCCTTCTACCCCCAGCAGGATCCAGAGAGCGTCCGTGCCATACCAGAACATGCCGAGCGGCGCGTTCGGCCGGTGCGGAGCGGGCGGCACGTACGCCGGATTGGGAGGCGCCGTTACCGGGCACCCGCCGGGGACCCCGGCAGATCGTCCTGACGGCGCGACAAGTATGCACCCTACAACTGCGATCCAGACGATGGGAAGGCGGCGGGACATTCTATTCTCCCTTCCGAGGTTTGCGCTGATTCTAGCACGCGGTGACGAATGACGAGACTTTACCGTTCGGGGAACGTAGGGACCAGGATATTCTCAGCGGGGTCGGGCGAGCGGTAGCCGTCGTCGCCGGTGACACGGTGTCCCCAAAGCGCGGGATTCAGCGGCGCAAGTTCTTTCGACGAGGGCCAGAGGGACGTACAGCCGGAGGCATCATTTCGGCGGCACTACAGGGTCCCAAAAGAGATAATGCCGCCGCCGGTAACAAGTGATTTCCTTTTGTTTTCGATAGACCCGCTGGAGCCCCAGGGAATCGATACTGGCATCGCCGGCCAAGATCAAAGCGGCGGCGAACCGCCCGGACGACAGCCTGTCATTGATCAGCGGTTGAGGAACCACATGGAACAAGGCAGCGGCGGCAGGTGGCAGGCGCAACACGGGAGCGAACCTGTTTTCCAGTCCTGGTGGAGGCAGGCGGTGCGCGGCAAAGTAGACCGCTTCGTAATCCGAATAGATGTCGGCCGTGGGTGGCGCGACGGCGTTGATGGCCTGGGCCGTCTCCTCGATCTGTTGCCAGCACGGGTATACAGAGCCGCGGTACTGATACAGATGCAGGCTGAATAGCGCTACTACTCCTACGGTGACCGAGACGGGGCTGGCGGGCCACAGCCGGGAGCCCAGCGAGTAAAAGCCCAGCGCCGCCAGGATAGTCAGGAACGGCAGGGCCAGCACAAAATATTGTTCGAAGACGGGGTGCGAGGCAGCCGCCAGTAAGCCCAGGCCCACAGCCAGCGCCGCAGCGAGATATAATTCAGCGCGCTCCGGCTCTTCGAGAGCTGGCGCCTGGGTCACGCCTATCACTGCCAGGCCCATCACAACCAAACTCTGGGTAGAGAGCAGACCGCCCGCTATTACGGATAAATCCCACCGGGCGATACCGGAAGGCGGACGAAACGCCAAACCTCGGTAGAACAGGTGGAATTGAATCAAATCGAAAAGCACTTGCCGGGGCCCTTGGACGGCGAGCCACAGCAAAGGCAGAGAGGGAACCAGGCAGCCCGCGAGAAACTGCAGACCTCGCCTCGACCGGTGGCCAGGCGCGGTCCGCCAGATCAGCCATACGAGCAAGATCGGAACGATCGGCGCCGCCAGTATTAACGATGAGGCTGCGGCTCCGGCGCAGACTCCGGCCCCCACAGGACCCAGCCCGAACCGCTCCCTGGCCGCCGCGACGATCAGGCGAAATGCCGCGGCAGTCAAGAAGAGGCACGCTCCGTAAGGTTGAGCAATGGTGCCAAACTGAAACACCAGGCTGTTAAGGCCTAGCAGGAGCGCGGCGGTAATAGCCGCCGCCATTCTCCAGGCATGAAGCTGGAGTCGCAAATAAACGAAGTCGGCAATAAGCAGGATGGCTCCGCCGGTGAGCAATGTCGCCAGAGCGTGCGGGCCGCGCCAACTCCATTCGAAGGACCGGAGCCAAACCGCATTCAGATACGAATAGAGGGGCGGATGCTGAAAAAAGAAATCGAGGTAGGGCCGTCTACCAAGGGCGATGAACTGCGCCGCCATCAGGTGGAGGCCCTCATCCGCGTAGCCGGCGAGGGTTTGAGAGAAAAGCAATAACCCGGCTGCAATCACCAGGACGAAGGTCCACAACGCCAGCCGCAATCGGTCACGCTCGGATCGCTGGTTAACCGGAACCGAGCTCCACGAACTCACGGGCAAGATCCTAACATGAGCTTCGCGGCGGAACGGATCCTGGCGTCGGAGTGTAGTGGCCGGGGTGGCCAACTAGGGCAGTGAGAACGTGGGGACAAGGATTTCTCCCTGGGGGTCGAGGGGGAGGCGGACCGTGCGGCCGTCGCGCCAGGCCTTGCAGGCGGCGAGGACGATTTCGAGGCAGCGGTAGCCATCGTCGCCGGTGACTGCGGGTGGGCCGTGGTCGCGGATGGCATCAAAAAAGGCTCGGAGTTCGGCGGCGTAGGGGTTTTCGATGGGAGGCCAGAGCGCCGTCCAGCCGGTGGCGGGCGGGTTCCACCAGTCGGCGGGACGGGTGTAGGCGCGCACGTCCTCGGGGAGCGGGGATTCGGTATAGACCGCCACGGGCGCGGCGTGGAACGGGTTGGTCACGTAAGCGTTGAAGCAGAGGACGCCGCGCTCGCCAACCAGGGTGGTGGGCGAGAGGGCGCCATGGGAAAAGCGCTCGAACGCGATGGTCCCGAGGGCGCCGGCGGTGGTCTTGACGAGGAGCGCGACGTTGTCGTCGAGGCCGTGGGAGGGATTGACGTTGGCGAACTGGGCGGCTACCTCGTCAAAGTCGCCGACGAGGGCCCGGAGCTGGTCGAGACGGTGCGAGCCCACGTCGATGAGGGTGAGTCCGCCGCCGAGGTGGGGATCGAGGCGGTAGTTGGCGCCGGGCGGAAGGACGCTAAGCTGCTCGGAGATGGAGGCCTGGAAGGCGTGGAGGCGTCCGATGACGTCCGCTTCTAGGAGACGGCGGACGAGGCGAAACTCGCTCGTGAAGCGATGGTGAAAGCCAATCTGGAGCACGACACCGGCGCGCGCGGCGGCATCGATCATGGCGCGGGCGTCGGCGAGAGTGGTGGCGATGGGCTTCTCACACAAGACGTGCCTGCCGGCCGCCGCGGCTCCCTCGACGGCTTCACGGTGGAGGGCGTTGGGGGAGGCGATGAGGACCGCCTGGACGCTGGAGTCCGCGACGGCGTCGGCCAGGCTCGCGGCGACGCGGGCGCCCGTGGCTTGGGCGACCGCTCCGGCCGCGGCTTGGTCGGGGTCGTAGACGGTACGGACGGCGGCTTCGGGCAAGGTCGCGAGGGCGGGCAGGTGGCGTCCCTGGACGACCGCGCCGGCCCCAATGATCGCGAGGCCGATTTGGTTCATACCAGGGCGAGCGGCCGGATCGGCGAGCCGGTAGCGCCGCGGATCTTGAGCGGGGTCGCGACGAAGACGAATTCGTAAACCCGCGCCGCGGCCAATTCTTCGAGGTTCAAGGCCTCCATGATGTGGATGCCGTTTTCGACGAGCAGGTGCACGTGCACCGGCATGCCGTTGGCGGGGACATGCTCGAAGGCGATAGTGTCGGATCCGGCGGCGAAGATCTGGCGCGCGGCGAGCCAGCGTCCACCTTCGGCGACGGGGCCGGGTCCCTTGACTTCGGCGATGTAGCGGGCGGCGTCGTTCCAATACCGGGCGAAGCCGGTGCGGAGGAGCACGACGTCGCCCGGTCCAATCGTCACGCCGTGGGCGCGGGCCGCGGATTCGAGATGCTCGGGGGTGATGACGAAGTCGTCGGCAAGGACCGGGACGCCTTGCTCGCCGGCGATGTCGAGCAGCACGCCACGGCGCAGCATGGGCGCGATGGTATCGACCGAGAGCGCCCCGACGCCCGCGGCGTAGGACTGAATCGGCGCGGCCTCGATGCCGCCATAGAGCTTGCCGCCGCACGAGAAATGGCAGAGGGCGTCGATATGGGTGCCGACATGCCCGCCGAGGGTGAGGGCTTCGGCGGCGGAGCTTTGTCCATTGGAGGCGACGTAATCGCCGTGCTTCTTGGTGAGTCCGAAGAGGAACGGCGGGTGGACGGGATGGTGGGGCATCCCGGGGAAGTAGGGTTGCGAGAGGTCGTAGATTTTGGCTTGCTGGAGGAGTTGGAGGAGTTGGGGACTCATGGCCCCGTTAGCTTAGCGCAGGGGCCGTGGGCGACGCAGGGATCTGAAGTGGAAGACAGAAGACAACTGCCTGCCCGGGCCACCACGCCACGCGGGCAGGTACACTTGATTTTGCGGCCGCGCGAGCGGATAATGGCGCCATCTTTTGACAGCGCTTCAATCGATGCATCGAGGAGGTCAGGCGATGGCCGAGAATCAAAGCGGCGAAGGAACCCAGAGAGCTCTCGCGGTGCCACCGGGGGTCCGAGAACTGGTGACACAAATGGTCGCTGAAGTGTTCGGGGATTTGGACGACTCCCGGGCCGTCATCGAGCAGAAGAGCCGTGAACTGGCTACTGTACGCGACACACCGGCTTTTGAGCCGCTGCAGATTGCGCTCCAATCTCTCGACCACTTCGCGGCCGCCGTTCGGCTGCTGAAGACGCAGGCCGATTTCGCCAGGGGCGGCGAACTGTTCGAATCGGCGGCGGAAGGGTTCAATCGGGTCGGCGAGGAAGAAGCCCGGGATCTCAGTATTGGTCTGCGGGTTTACGTCGGGGCCGTTCTCGAGCTGCAGAGAATGAACGTCGGACGAGGCCTGGAGTTGTTTGCACAGGTTAAGGAATATCTGGAGAAGGCGGGAGATTTTGGCCAAAAATTCGAGATCCTGATCGATCACATGGAACCGGATTCCCTGTTTGTGTCCGGGGTCCAGGCTCTGAGTATGCTGGACTTCGCCGCCGGACGAGCCCTCCTGGAGAGGGCCTCGCTGGCCTCGGAAAGGGTCGCGAAGACTTACTACGAGGAGGGGCAGTCGGAGCGCTACCTTTTTGAGGGCCTGGCCCGGTTCTACCGGGCCTACTACACGTTCGTGCATAGTCTGCAGCAATTCAATCAGTTTGAGTATGACCGCATCGCCTCCGAGGAGGATCTGGCGCGGGAAGCGCGGGAGGCGCGTGAACTGCTGAACAAGAGCGCTATCAACACGGTGGTCGTCCAAAACGTACGGAACCTTTCGGAGGTGGTGACCAACCTCCTGGAGTCGGTCGCCGGGCTTGCCGCCATTATGCAGACTATCTTTCGCTCCACCTTCAAGCCCGATCTAAAGGCTCTGATGGCGCTCCGGCAAAAGACGCAGGCGGCGTCGCGCGCCGCCTCGAGCTTGGTCGGGCCCCAGACAGCGACTCTGATCCGGTTTTGCGATCAGCTTTCCAACCAGATCAACAACCTCGAAAGGCTCGCCAAGCCCAACAAAAAGGACTTCGGAGCGTTTTCCGGCTTAGTGGCCTGTGGCCTATTCTTGCCACTGTTCCTGGCAGTTTCGTGGGCCAATTCCGTTTTTCAACTGAAGCTGGACGCCTCTACGATCCTGAGCTCCTGCCTGGTCCTGGCACTCATCGGCGGCTTTGGCGTGGGCGCGCTGAAGTTCAAGAGCCTCATCTTTCGAAGCGGGAACAAGTAATCGTCCGCTGGCTTCGGACCGCGCCACGGCGTCCCAACCAGACCAGTGTGTTGCCAAAAGGCACACAACGTGCTAAACTGCGCAGTTGAAGTATTTCACGTGGGACGCGGGGAAGAACGAGAAGTTGAAGTCCCAACGGGGCGTATCCTTTGACGCGGTCGTGTTCCACATCGAGCGCGGTGACGTTTTGGACATTTTGGAGCACCCGACCCCGGAGCGGTACGAAGGGCAACGGATCTTTGTGGTGCAGATGGAGGATTATGTGTGGCTGGTTCCGTTCCTGGAGGAAGAGGAGCAGGTGGTGCTGAAGACCATCATCCCGAGCCGCAAGGCGACCAGGAAGTACCTTCGCAGGGAGGCCGAAATCGATGAAGCTTGATCCGAAGGAAAGAGCAATTGCCGATTCCGTCGAGCGAGGGGAGTGGCGGCCGGTACGAGGATGGAAGGGGGAGCGGAAACGCTATGGCCGCTACGCGGCTGCCACCTTCCGGAAGGATCGGCGCGTCAACATCCGGATCTCCGGGAAGGACCTGGAGGCTCTCCAGAAGCGGGCGCTGGAGGAGGGGCTACCTTATCAAACGCTCATATCGAGCCTGCTTCACAAGTACGTGTCCGGACGCCTGCGGGAGCAGTCGGGGACGTGACGGTAGGCGCCGGCCGTCAATTTTCCGGCAGCGGAAGCCGGCTTAGACGTACGGGTTTTGGTGAGTCCGAAGAGGAATGGCGGGTGGACGGGATGGTGGGGCATCCCGAGGAAATAGGGTTGCGAGAGGTCGTAGATTTTGGCGTGCTGCGCGCAGCTATCTCAGACCTCGGACATCGGGACCAGGAAGAGCCACGGCGGAACCCGAAGGATCCGCCGTGGCGACGGCTATTTCTTCTTCTTGTCCAGATGATCCGCCAGTTGCCGGAGCATGCCGGACAGTCCCGGCACCAGATTCTCAGGGGCAAAGGGCGAGAACAAGCGCTGGGAGTAAGCTTCGAGCTCCGCGTCATCGACGGTTAATTTCTTCGAGGCGACATCGAATCGGGACGCCGGCAGCGGCAGCAAGGGATAAAGCTGCTGCAGCATTTGGACGCGAGCAACACCTGCCACACCCGCCGTGGCGGCCGGACCGCCCGCCAGCTCGGGCATCGGATTGGGCGCGTCCAGGATGCAGAATTTTACGCCGTTGGTCGCCACGTCGTCCGCCTTGCTGTACTGCCTCTGCACGGCCCAGGTGTTCGGGCCGACGGTAATGCTCGCGGTCTGCCCGTTGCAGATATCGCCATTCTCATCGCTCGAAGGACCGAACCAGCCCTTCGTGAACTTCGGGTCGGTAGCCATCTCCATGAACTCGTGGCTGGTCACCTGCGTGATCCGTTGCTCCTGCGGCTGACCGAGCGACAGCGAACAGCCTCCCCCGCCGCAAGTCGCCGTCAAGCACGCATCCGACAGCGCCGGAATCACGGCGTAATAGAACTCGTGCCCCGCCGCCGTGACGAAATCGAAGTGATATCCGAAGGCATTGTCACCCGTTGGTTCGCACATCGCAACCCCGATCCCGTTATCCTTCACCGCAATGGTCTCATCGAGAAAGATGATGAGGCAGATGTTCGAGTGGGTCGCGGGTGGCTCCGGAAGGGCTCCGGCGTTGATACAGGACTGAATGATCTGATGTATCTTGGGCTCGTCGAGCTGCGCTGGCGCGCCGCTCACGAACGTCGATTTTACATAGGAGCCGGCCACGCCCGCTCCGAAGCCGACGCCATACTGGCTAAGCACGTTCATGTACTTGCTCGCCAGCAAGTCCTTCATGAACTGTGCCAAGTGGTTAGCTCGAGTCACGTGAGCGGCGTTGCTCCACTGTGGTCCCCAGAAGCCGCCATACACCTGGGGGCACCGCAGGACCGCGCCGCCGTTATATTTGAAGTCCGGCGCGTGCTGGCCGGAAACCGGTGCGGCGGGCGCCTCGGCGAGACGTCCCCTCACTCCGCCGATCTTGCGGGAGCTGCGAGCTTCGCTGACAGGCATGAATTTCTCCTTCGGCCTGGTAGGCCTAGTAGGTAGCTGGGAGGCAGGAGTATAGACCACAAATTGGGAGGAGTCAATTTATAAAATTGACCGCGACGTTAGAATACAGACGGTTTTCCAGAAAAGATGGAGAGTTATATTTCTCTCAGAATATGTCCGGCTGCGGTAACGGTTAATTCTCTACGCAGCGGAAGCCGGCGTAGACATAAGGGTAGTCGCGGCGAAACCAGTTTCGGAACGAGCGGCGAAGGAGTGGGGCGGCGGTGCGGGCCGAGGCGCCTTTGGCGACATAGTGGGCGCCGTCGAAGAAGTCGGCGGAGTAACCCGGGTAGAAGGGGAACGGCTCGAAGCCTTCGAAGGGGCCGAAGACGGTGGAGGTCCACTCCCAGCCGTTGCCGAGCATCTGCGACGCGCCGAAGGCGCTCTCGCCTTGCGGGTGGGCCGTGACGGGGGCCGGGTCCCACGAGTGGAAATCGAAGTTGCCACGGGTGGCGTCGGGGGCTTCGTCGCCCCAGGGGTAGGCGCGCTCGGGGCCGTGCGGTGCGCCGTAGGCGGCGCGGTGGAACTGGGCTTCGGTGGGGAGTTGCTTGCCTTTCCAAGCCGCGTACTGCTGGGCCTGGTCATGGGTCACGTAGACGGGCCAGGAGAGCGGCAGCGGGATCTCGCCGAACATGGTGCGGTAGAGCCAGCCGCCGTTCTCGCGGCGCCAGAACCGGGGCGGCGCGGCGCCCTGCTCGACAAACTTCAGGAATTGGCCGTTGGTGACCTTGTACTTGTCGAGGGCGAAGGCGGGGACGGATTCCGCGTGCGCCTCGAACTCGTTGTCCCAGCCGAAGCCGTGCTCGCGAGAGCGGCCGAGAACGGCGGAGCCGGCCGGGATCTCGACCATCGCGAGGGCCGGCGCGGGAGCGTCCACGCTCGGCAGCGCGGGGCGGATCTTCTGCTCGAGCGGCAGATGGTGGAGCATGTAGGCGAAGGTCTCGGCGTGCATCAGGCGATGCTCGAGGGCCGCGTGGAGCGCTTGTTCGGGGGCGCCGGCGAGCACCGGCCCGAGGCGCTCGCGCACCTGGGCGACGTACCGGCGGACCTCGTCCATGACCGGCCAGTCCGAGGGCTGGTCGCGCTGCTCGGTGCCGACGGCAGGGTCGATGCCGAAGGCGAAGAGTTGGTCCAGGGCGGGGGCGAAGGCGGGCAGGTCACGGAAGCGGCGTCCGATGAGATTCCAGTCGAAGGTTTCCAAGTGGCCGATGTAGAAGACGATCCGGTGCCGCTCGGGGATGGGGCGCTCGTAAACGGCCTCGGGACGTACTAGACCGAACAGAGCGTCGGTCTGCATCCGGGCCGACTCCAGGTTCTGCAGCAGTAGCTCTCTGTCCATAGCCATATTCGATTCTCCAGAGCCGCGCCAGGTGACATGAAATATTATTACAATCCGGTTACGCGGAGGAAACCGGCCGCGACTTCGGCAACGGATTTTTTCTCACCGTCGACCTGGTGGTTGAGTCTCTGCATGATCTGGTCCGTGAACTTGCCGGAGAGCGCGGCGAGCGCCTCGCGGAGGCCGGGATGAGCCTCCAGGGCCTGGCGGCGAACCAGGACGGCGGCCTCGTAGGGGGGAAAGTAGTTCTTGTCGTCGCGCAGAACTTTCAGGTCCATCACGGCGAGCATGCCGTCGGTGGCATTGGCGACGATCATATCAACCTGCTGCTGCTCGATGGCTTTGTAGACCAGCGCCAGGTCCATCCACTTGGTGGCGCCGGCGAGCGGCAGGTGGTAGGTCTGGAGCAGAGCACTGTAGCCGTCAGGGCGCTGCTGGAACTCGTAGCCGGAGCCGATGGTCCAGCCGGGGGTGCGGCGGGCGGCGTCGGAGAGAGTCTCGAGGCCGAGGCGGCGGGCGTCGGAGGCCCGGACGGCCATCACGAAGGTATTGTTGAAACCCAGTGGATCGAGCCACTCGATCGACCAGCGCTTGCGGTATTCCTCGCGGACGCGGGCGAGGACGGCGGCCGGGTCGGAAGACGGCGGCAGCTTCAGGATGGCGGTGAGGGCCGTGCCAGTGTATTCGGGATAGAGGTCGATCTGGCCGCTGACCAGCGCTCCGTGGGCCAGCAGAGTGCCGCCAAGGTTGAGCTTGCGGTTGACGGGCTGGCCCAGGCGCTTCTCAAGGTGCTGGGCCAGGATCTCGCCGAGGATCACCTGCTCGGTGAAGTTCTTCGAGGCGACGGTGAGGGGACGCGAGCCCGAGCAGCCGCCGAGCAGGAGCGCGACAATCAGGCTGCCGAGAGTTTGCGCTCGACCCATCCGAGACCTCCGTCGGCCAAAAGTGCAATGCAGGCGGCCGGAATCGCGCCGGCCAAGATCTGCGTGGAGTCCACGGTCGCAGCGCCACGAAGGATGAAGACGCCCAGTCCCCCGCCGCCGATGAAGGCTGCGATCGTGGCGGTGCCGATAGTCGTGACCGTCGCGACTCGGATGCCGGCCAGGATCGTGCGGGAGGCGAGGGGCAGCTCCACCTGGCGCAGTAACTGCGCGGGCGTCATGCCCATGGCGACGGCGGATTCGCGCACGGCGGGGTCCACGCCGAGGATGCCGGTGAGGGTGTTGCGCAAGATCGGCAGGAGCGCGTAGAGCACGAGGGCCACGATAGCGGTGCGCGGGCCGATGCCGCCGATAAAGGGCACCGGGATGAGGAATCCGAACAGGGCCAGGCTCGGCACGGTCTGCATGACGCTCGCGAAGCCGAGCACCCAGCGGCGCGGGACGGTGCGCCGGGTGATGAGGATGCCGAGCGGCAGTCCGATGGCGATGGCCACGGACATCGAGATCAGCACCAGCACGAGGTGTTCGAGGGTCAGTGCCAGAATCTCACGCCCCAGGCTCGACGGCATACTCCCTCCCCGCCTTCCAATCGAGGCACGCCAGAAACAACTCCACTTCTTCGCCCCGGGCGCGCACCAGCTCGGCAGGCGTCGCCAGGACTTCCACGTGTCCGTTCTTCAGTAGCGCGATGCGGGAGCCCAGCAGGAGCGCCTCGCGAACGTCGTGGGTCACGAACAGGGCCGTCTTGCCGAGCGTTTCCCGCAGGCGCAGGAAGACCTGCTGGGTCTCGAGGCGCGTGACCGGGTCGAGCGCGCCGAAAGGCTCATCGAAGAGCAGCAGCGGCGGATCGGCGGCCAGGGCGCGGGCGACGCCGACGCGCTGGCGCTGGCCGCCGGAAAGCTCGCGGGGGTAGCGCGCGCCGAATTCGGCGGGGTCGAGTCCCACCTGGTGGAGCAGCTCGTCGACGCGCGGACGGATCTTTTCGGGGGGCCAGGCTTCGAGACGCGGCACGAGCGCTACGTTTTCGGCGACGGTGAAGTGCGGGAAGAGGCCGACCTCCTGGATGACATAGCCGATGCGGCGGCGCAGGCGGATGGGGTCCCAGGCGGTGGTGGGGCGGCCCTCGACCAGCACCTCGCCGCCCGTGGGGACGACCAGGCCGTTCACCATCTTGAGAGCGGTCGTCTTGCCCGAGCCGCTGCGGCCCAGCAGGACCAGGGTCTCGCCGGGCTGGACGTCCAGGCTCAGATCCTGCAGGATGACGTGTTCGCCGATGCGGTAGGAGACGGTGCGAAAAGAGACGATCGCGCTCATTTAAGCCGGGGCCGCGATCCAGAGGCTTTCGGCGAAGGGCCACTCGCCATCCACCCACTGCGCCTGGCACGCGAACCCGGTCCGGGGAGCCATGGCCGCCAGCTCAGCGACGTCGAACTTGTGGCAGGCCTCGGTCCAGATGGTCTCCCCGGCCTCGAACGTCACTGCAAAATCGGAGGCCGGAATGGTGACCGTCTGGCGGCGGGTCGAGCGCAGGTGCATCTCGATGCGACGCTCGGCCTCATTGTAGCGGGCTTCGTGGCTAAAGTTCGGGAGGTCGAAATCGGCGCCCAGCTCGCGGTTGACCCGGGCGAGCAGGTTGAGGTTGAAAGCGGCGGTGACGCCGGCCGGGTCGTCGTAGGCCAGTAGTACCCGCGGCACCGGCTTGACCAGGTCGGCGCCGAGCAGCAACGCGTCGCCGGGATCGAGCAGGCGCCGGATCTCGCGCAGGAAAGCCTCGGCGGCGGGACGCTCGAAATTGCCGATGGTGCTGCCGAGGAACAGGACGAGCAGAGCCTGTCCGGGGCGGCGGCGGGACGCCACCACGCGCAGGCCTTCGAGGTAAGACTGCTCCAGTCCGACAATGCCGACGGCGCGGAGGGTCGAGAGCTCGAGCTTGCAGCGCTCGAGCGCGGAGCTCGAAATGTCGATCGGGAAATACTGCACCGGCTCGCGGACCGCCTGGGCTTCGAGGATCCAGCGGGTCTTGCGGCCGGTGCCGCTGCCCAGCTCGGCGACGACCAGGGACGAGGGGAGGCCATCCAGGATGGAGTGGGCGTGCCGCCACAACAGGCGCTCGTCGGCGCGCGTGAGGCCGTATTCCGGCAGCAGGGTAATGACTTCAAACAGGGCCGAGCCCACCTCATCGTAAAGGTACTGGGAGGGCAGCTCGCGCTGGGGCAAGCGGCCGAGGCTCTCCTGGACGTCCCGGGCGAAGACTTGTTGCGGATCGAGCTGTAGCTCTGGCGCCATGCGGTTGGTCCTCCCGGAGCCGTACCTTATTGGATGCCTGGCCGGCGCCGGGGGTGACATTGGGGTCGCTTTATTCTGGTACTTTAGCGCAGTTTGGGTACATAATACGGTGTCGGTTGAACCAGCCGGCGGGAGGGCACACATGGGGCAGACGCCGATTTCTCGAGCGAGGCGCCGGCTGGCTGTGGCGCTGTCGGGCTGGATGCTCCTCCTCGGCGCGCTGCCGTCGCCGGGGGCGCAAGCGCCGCCGACCGGCCTGAACATCACCATCCTCGACGGCGAAGGCGCCATCAACAGCATCAAGCAACGCACCGCCCGCGAGCCGATCGTGCAGGTCGAGGACGAGAACCACCGGCCGATCGCCGGCGCGATCGTAATTTTCACGCTGCCCGACCGGGGTGCTAGCGGCGTCTTCGCCAACGGGTCCCGCAGCATGACCATCACCACCGACGCCCAGGGCCAGGCGCGCGCCGTGGGCCTGCGGCCGAATAACGCCGAAGGCCAGATGCAGATCCAGGTGAGCGTCTCGTATCAGGGGCTCACCGCCAGCGCCGTCATAACGCAGGCGAATGCCGCCGGCGGAGCGGGGGCAGCAGCCGGGGGCGGCGTGAGCACGGGTAAGATCATTGCCCTGCTGGCCGTGCTCGGTGGCGCGGCCGCGGGCGGCATCGTGGCGGCGACGCGCGGGGGAGGCAGCACCAGTACCACTTCGACTGGTCCGCCGCCACCCACTCCGACCAGCGTAAGCGCCGGCGCGCCGACCTTTGGACCGCCCCGGTAGCAGGGGATCTCTCATTATGAAACGTCTCTGCCTGATTCTTCCGTTGATGGCCGCCGCTGCTCTGGCGCAGCAGCCGGCGCCGGGGGGCGCGGTAAGCGGCCCGCTGCTCGGCTATTTGTGGAATCCCGACGCGCGCCTGTTGCGGCCGATCCTGGGGGTTCCGGGATCGTCGCTGCTGGGCAGCCCGATGGACCTGGGAGCCACGGTGTCGCTCGCCGAGGTTTCGCCCTCGCAAGACTATGCGCTCGCCGTGGAGGCGGAGTCGGGGGCGGTGCTGTTGGTGGACCTCAGCGGGGGCGCTGGCCTGAAGCCGGTGGCGGGCGCGCTGGCGGGTCCCGATCGTATCGTGATGAGCCCCGGCGGCGGGGCGGCGGCGCTCTACTACCGGGAGCGGCGCGCAGTCCAGTTGCTGTCTGGGCTGCCGCAGACGCCAGCCGCGAGCGAACTTGTCAATCTGGCGGCGTTGCCAGGCGTACTCGCGGCGCTGGGCGTCAGTGACCGCGGCGGGCTCGTGCTGGCGGCTGTTTCGGAAGGGGACGCCGGCAGCCTGTTCCTGCTGAGCGCCGGCGCGGAGCCACGGCAAATTGGGCGGGTCGGACGGGCCGCGGCGGTGACGTTCCTCGAAGACTCGACCGACGCCCTGGTGGCCGACGAAGGCCGCAACGAGGTCGTCCTGATTCGGGACGTGGCGGGCGCCGCGGAAACGCGCCTGCTGGCCGGGGAGCGGGACGGGTTTTCGCATCCGGTGGCGGTGGGTGTGGCGGGGGGCCGGATGCTGGCCGCCGACGCCGGGTCGAACACCGTGGCGCTGCTCGATCCCACGGGCGGAGCGCCCGCGCTGCTGCCTTGCGCCTGCAACGTCACGGGCCTTGCGCGGCTGCGCGGCAGCGCTGTATTTCGCCTGACGGCCCCCGGAGAGAGTCCCCAGTATTTGGTGGAGGCGGGGGACGGCCCGGCGCGGGTGCTGTTCGTGCCGGGTGATCCCGGGACGGAGGCCACGCCCGACGGCGCGCCCGTGCGCCTGCCAAGGGCGAGGAGCCGCTAATGCGACGGGCGCTTATTGGGCTGGTGCTGGTGCTGGCAGGCGCCGTCGCGCTACAGGCGCAGTGCACGGTTAGTAAGAGCAGCATCGACTTTGGCAACGTCAACGTCGGCGCCAACAGTCCACAAATCCTCACGGTCAGCGTGGCGGCCGGCTTTCCCGGCACGGTCAACTTCTCCTTCCAGGCCGTTCCGACGGTCTTTTCCGTTTCACCCCAGAGTTTGATCGGAGTGGCCGCCGGGCAGTCGCGCGATGTGACCGTTAGCTTCACGCCCAACGGGGCTGGGGCGGCTCAGGGGGAAGTCTTGGTCAACACCAGCAGCCAATTCAACTGCCCGGTTTCGCCGACCAACGCGGTAATCCTGACCGGCACGGGCGTGGCGGCCGGGGCCCCTTTTACGATCTCGCCCAATCCCCTGAATTTCGGCAACGTGGTGGCGGGAGCGACCCGCACCCTGCCGATCACGGTGGCGATACCTTCCGGCCAGAACCCGTTGGATTTCTCTTTCCAGATCACGGGCGCCGGGTTTAGTACCAGCGACCCACTGGCCTTCTCGCTGACGGCGGGCCTGTCTCAAACCATCAACATCACGTTCACCGCAGGCGCCAACGGCGCCTTTACCGGGGCTTTGCAGGGGACGGCCGGCAGCACTCCGGTTTTTGTGAGCCTCCAAGCCAACGTGGTTCCCGCGTTCACGCTGTCGCCTACGTCGCTGGCGCTCGGGGACGTGCTGCTGGGCTGCTCGGCCTCGCAAGGGGCGCAGGTGATTCCTAATGCGACGCTGAGTTTCTCCCTCGCCTCCGACACCTCGTTTTTCACCGTGGCGCCGACCGCTTTTGTCACCGGGGTCACCCAGGCGGTGCAAGTGAGGTTCACGCCTAGCAGTGTCGGCAGCACCAAGGGCACGATTTCGGTAGCGGCGACGCTGAACAACAATCCGGTGCTGGGCAGTTCGCTTTCGCTCACCGGGCGCGGCTTTGACGTGGTCCCCAACACGGCCGCGGCGGACTTCGGCTCGGTGCCGGTCGGAGGCGCCTCGCCTCCTCAGACCGTTACGCTGGCGACCGCTCCCGTGACGGCGGCGACTTTGCTATTTTCCGCCACCAGCGACAACCCGGCGTTCACCGTGACGATGAACGGCGGCCAGGCGCAGATCACCTTCCGCCCCAGCGCCGTGAAGGCGGAGAGCGGCACGATCACGTTCACCATCACCCGCACCGATCAGGGCTTCACGCCGTGCGTGGTCACGCGCGCGGTGTCCGTGCGAGGAGCGGGGGTGTCGCTGGGCCTGGCGCTCAACCCCACCTCGGTCGATTTCGGCCCGGTGACCTTGGGAACCACATCTCCGAACAAGAACGTCAGCCTGAACAGCACCGCGACGCTCGGCTTCACCGGGACAGTCACGAGCGACAACCCGGCGTTTCTGGTCACTCCGGCGTCGTTTAGCCTGAGCGCCGGGGGCGCCCAGGCGTTCACCCTGAACTTCCGTCCGCCGGCGACGGGCGCGGCCAGTGGCACTCTGACGTTCAGCCTCACGAGCACGTCGGTGTCGGCGGCCGCCTTTCAGACCAGCCTTACGCTGCAGGTCACCGGCACGGGGCAGGCCCCGGTAACGCTCACAGTAACGCCGACGGCTCTGGACTTCGGTGATGTAACAGTTGGATTGGCCGC
>JBGPDC010000061.1:0-27068 GCA_041482115.1 Terriglobia bacterium
CATGAACAACAAAATCAAACTGGTCAGCCACCGCTCCTTCGGCTTCCGCAGCGTCGCCCACTTTACGGCAGCCATCTATCACTGCTGCGCACGCCTCCCGCTGCCCGCCGCAGGCTAATTACACTTTTGGGAAAGGAACCACAAAAATCATACGCTGTTTCATTACGCGCTTGTTGCAGTCCTTGTTGCAAGGCTAGGCGCCGATCGCCCGTATGTAGCGCGCGGCCGAGCGCGCGACCACGGCTTTGGCGTCCTCGCGGACGACGTGGTCGAACCAGGCCCCGTAGATGCGGTCGAAGGCGAAAGGCTCCACCGTGGCCACGATGCGGCGGATGGCGGCGGCGTCGAGCGGGATCAGGTTGGGGTAGCTGTACATGAAGCTCACCATACGGCGGTCCATCGAGACCTTGATGACGTCGCCGGTGAGCAGGGCGCCGCGGCCGGCGGCGCCGGCGGACCAGTGGAGCACCGTCCCGCCCTCGAAGTGTCCGCCGCACCGGATCAGGGTGAAGCCGTCGCCGATGACGCGGGTGTCGCCGTCCCAGAAGACGATGGCTGGGTCGGGGCGCATGACGTGCTCGCGGTCGGCGGCGTGCAGGTAGATGGGGACGCCGCCGAAGGACCGGCTCCACTCGACCATCGAGGAATAGTAATGGGGGTGCGAGATGGCGATGGCCGAGAGGCCGCCGAGTCCCCGGACGACGTCGATGGTGGCGCCGTCCAGCAGGGTGATGCAGTCCCACAGGACATTGCCGGCCGGGGACTCGACGAGCAAAGCGCGCTGGGCGATGGCGAAGTCGGGCTTCGTGCCGATGCCGTAGACGCCGGGGTCCTCGGTGCGGATCACGTTGGCGTGGGTGCGGCGGAGGTCTTCGAGCGTGGTCCACTGCTGGCCGAGCCAGCCGATGTATTGGCGCTCGTCCTCGCAGATCGGGCAACGCTCCGGAGGGCGCTCCGCCGCACCGAACTGGGTGCCGCAGGTCCGGCAGATGTGGTGGGGCATCCAGAGACAGCTTACGCCAGATCGAAGACCAGCACCTCCGCGCCGCGGGCCGCCGAGAGCTTGACCTCGGGCTCGCCGCTGAGGGCCGCGCCGTCGCCCTGCTGCAACTGCTTCCCGTTGACGGTCACGGCGCCGCGCGCCACCTGGACCCAGGCGTGGCGTCCGGGGGCGAGCGGGTGCGTGGCCTCCTGGCCATCGAGCTTCGCGGCGTAGAGGCCGGCGTCCTGGTGGATGGTCACCGAGCCTTCGCGCCCGTCGCGCGAGGCGATGAGGCGCAGGCGGCCGGTGAGATCGGCGGGCTCGAAGCGCGTCTGCTCGTAGCTGGGCTTCAGACCCTTCCGCTCGGGCAGCATCCAGATCTGCAGCAGGTGCGTGCGGTCGGAGCGCGAGGGGTTGAACTCGCTGTGGGTGATACCGGTGCCGGCGGTCATGCGCTGGACGTCGCCCGGCCGGATGACGGAACCGGTGCCCATGCTGTCCTTATGCTCGAGTGCGCCTTCGAGCACGTAGGTGACGATTTCCATATCGCGGTGGGGGTGCGTCGGGAAGCCGGCGCCGGCTCCGACCCAGTCCTCGTTGATCACGCGCAGGGTGCGGAACTGGACGTGCGCGGGGTCGAAATAGTCGCCGAAAGAAAAACTGTGGTGCGTGTCGAGCCACCCGAAATTGAAGTGGCCCCGGTCTTGTGCCTTACGGACTGCGACCATGCGGTCCTCCTTGTTGCTGCTTTTGTAATTTGCCGGGACAGCCATTAGATGCGGCAGGAGGCGTTCGGTTGCGGGGCCGCGCGGGTGGGCTGGCTGCTACACTACGGCGTCTATGAAGATCACGGCGATCGATACGTTTCTGGTCGGTAACCCCTGGAAAAACTGGCTCTTTACCCGCGTCTCGACGGACGAGGGGCTGCACGGGGTGGGGGAGGGCACCGCGAATGCTTTCGGCAAGACAGTTGAGGCTGCCGTCCACGAGCTGAAGCCGCTCGTGATGGGGATGGACCCTTTCCAGGTGGAGATGATCTCGCAGAAGATGATTCGGGACGTGTATACCGAGGGCGGCCAGATTCACAATTCGGCGGTAGCGTCGATCGAGATCGCCTGTTGGGACATCATCGGCAAGGCCGTGGGGCAGCCCATTTACAACCTGTGGGGCGGACGGTGCCACGAGAAGCTGCGCGCTTACGCGAACGGCTGGTACCGGGGGCCGCGCACGCCGGAGAGCTTCGGCGAGAAGGCTAGGGAGGTGGCGCGGCGCGGCTATACGGCGCTCAAGTTCGACCCGTTTGGCTCGGCCTGGCGCATGCTGTCCGCCGCCGACATGGACCTTTCGATCGACATCGTGGCCGCAGTGCGGGAGGCGGTCGGACCGGTTGTGGACATCCTCATCGAAGGGCACAGCCGGTTCAACGTCGCGACGGCGGTCGAGGTGGCGAAGCGCCTGGAGCCCTACCGCCCGGCGTGGTTCGAGGAGCCGGTGCCGCACACCAACAATGCGGCGATGGTGGAGGTGGCGCGGCGGAGTCCCGTGCCGATTGCGACCGGGGAAAGCTTCAGCAATAAGCAACAGTTCGCGGAGCTGCTCAAGTACGACGTGGTGAGCATTTTCCAGCCCGAGCCGCTCGCGCTCGGCGGGATCTTCGCCGCGCGTAAGATCGCCGACATGGTCGACGCCCACTACGGCGTGATCGCGCCACACAGCGCGCAGGGGCCGATCTGCTCGGCGGCGTGCGTGCAGCTCAACGCCTCGCTGCCGAATTTCTTCATCCACGAGATCTTCGACGATTTCAATGAGCCGTGGGAGAAGAATGTGCTGACGCCGCCGGTGGAGGTGAAGAACGGGTACCTCGAGATTCCGGAGCGGCCGGGGCTGGGTGTGGACCTGGTGTTCGAGGAGCTAACGAAGCATCCTTACCGGCAAGAGCATTTCCTGCCGCTGTTTAAGGCGGGATGGGAGCGGCGCGACCCGAAGGCGGCCACGAAGGGCAGATAACCACAGGCCGAAAATGTTCAGCGGGCCGAACTGCCTGGGTGTTTGCTGGTGCGATGGGGATTTGGCAACAGGTATCCGAGGCGAAGGCAAGTCTTTCCTATCGCCGTTGCCGGCCAACTTCCCGACGGCCGACTATTCCGAATCTGCTTTCGCCACTTGTCCGGCTTAAACAAACATCAGGGGGCGGAGATAAAACTGGCAGCCCCCCCATCTTTTCGATCGCTGGCAAACTCGCCCTTCAGACTAAGGCAGGTACTGCAGCCAGTTGATACCGACGGCAGCGAGATCCCAAGACGGTGATGTCATGGTTCCATAAAAATTTCCCTGAGCGTCTACTGCGACGGCCTTGTTCAACCCAACTGTTATGAATCCGGGTTCTGCGTTCGCAAGCATGCTGCCGGCGTCGTAACTGAACCACGACTCAACCGGATAATCTTTACACGTATTGCCAGGATCCGAGCATTCCGTGGTCCCCTGGCGCTTCACCTCCACATGAAATGTGGAAGCGTCCACGAGTGCGGCAGCGTAAACATACACCGTGTCATGCCAAATACGGATTGCGTCGGGCGACGACGCTGGCGGCGATATATAAGTTTGCTGCTCGATCTGACCTCCGCTCGTCCAATTGCACGCCGCATGTGATTCCAGGGCCAAGCTGGGCAGCGTCCTCAGCAGGCGAGCTTCGTCGCAGTTCGTGTGTACCGAATAGTAGAAGAATAATGTTGTCAGTTCCTCCGTCATCTTCGGCTCGGTTGCGTGTTTCAAAATCCGGGCAAACCCAAACTCCGGGCCGCCATCGTAGCAGTAGTTCTGGTGGAAGAAGACTGTTTGGGTTAAGTTGTTCCGGTCTATGTCTGAAGTGCCATCGATCCGCCCGCCGAAAGCCCCCTCGAAGCGTAGACCACGAATATTCGCGCGATAATTCGACACATACAGCGAGGCCGGGTTTCGAAGGAAGTTGCCGGTGATCACGGGCCCCCAAACCAGTTCCTCCGGATCAGGCGGCGTCGTTTGCATGTAGGGGGACAAATTACGATACTGAACGTCAGGATTATTCGTGGCGGGACACGGACTGTCCGTCGCGCCTGTATTGCCGAAGGGAAACGCCAGGTACCACGTCCAAATTCCTGGCGATGGAGCGCTGCCGCTCGGAAACTGTCGGTAGTTCGTGTCCGAAGGTGCGAAGGAAGTCCAGCTTTGGGAATATGCCGGAACCAGCAGAGTGCACATTGACAAAAGTAGTGTTGTTGCATTCATGATGATTGTCTTGTTTCGGGGCCGACTGACATCTCCACGGTGCGCCCCATCGTGCCAGTTTAGATGATTCCGGGCCGTATCATGGCGTATCCGGACGTTGGTCCGTGAACCTCGGCTCGCGAGCGGCCAACCCTCGGATGCGGTCCGGAAAGCGGCTTCTGGGAGATGGCCAACGGCGCAGAAGGCGGTTCCTGGCGATGACAGCCCTTCCACCAGCAAACCAGTGACGGCTCTGGAAGTGTTCTGAATAAGGCCTAGCGGTCCTCGGTCAGCGGGGGCATCTTGTAGAGGTAGAGGACGTGGGTGCGGGAGGCCTCGACCTTCGCGACCTTGTTCGGCACCCAGCCCAGGATCACGAAGTCGTGGGAGATCACGCGCGAGCCGGGCTTGAGATACCGTTCCAGGTTCGGCCGCAGCTTGGTGTTGGAGTCGGTGAGCAGGTAGAGGGTGACAACATCGGCGGAGCTGAGGTCCACTTCGAGCAGGTTGCCGTTGAGGAGCTTGATGCGGTCTTGCAGCTTGAGTTCAACGATGCGGGCGGAGGTCTTCTTGTAAAGCTCGGGATCGAGCTCGACGCCGGTGGCGCGGGCGCCGAACTTCTGGGCGGCCGTCATGAGTATCCGGCCGTCGCCGCATCCCAGGTCGTAGACCATCTCGTTCTTCTTGACGCCCGCCATTTCGAGCATCTTGTCCACGACGTCCTGCGGGGTGGGCACGTAGGGAGCGAGGCTCCGCTGGTCATACCCGAACTGGGACCGCGCGGGCGGGGCCGCTACCGCGAGCCAGCCCGCGAGCAAGAGATATCTACGGCCGATCATTTCTGCACCTCAATCCTGAAGTGAGCGCGAGATAAACCCTACCGCTCGAAACTTGACGTTACTCTAACACAGGGATCGGAGCGGTCCTGTGCGGTTTCCCACCTGTCGCGCCCGGAGGCCGGAGGGCCTCATAATGGATAGCGGAAGCTCCCATGGCAACCCGCTCCAGCGTGTGGCACGCGATCTCCCGGCAACTTTGTCCACGATGCCGGCAGGGTAAGATTCACGCGGGACGCATTCGGCTCCACCCGACGTGTCCGGTGTGCGGCTTCCGCTTCGAGCGCGAAGAGGGGTATTTCACCGGGGCAATGTACGTGAGCTACGTGGTGACTCTCCCGATTGCGGCGCTGCTGTATTTTGGTATTGGCCGCCTGACGAATCTGGCCTGGAACAGCCTTCTCCTGATGGGACTGACCGCCCTGGGCTTGCTGCCGCTGGTTCCCTGGACGATTCGGTTCTCGCGGACGGTATGGCTCTACCTGGACTATCCGAGCGACCCGCACTGGTAGGCGGCGAAGGGCGGGGTCCTAACTGTCGCGGTCGACCACCAGCTCGGGAACCGAGTAGAGAGCGGCTTTGAAAGGGGATTCCGGGAGGTCGCTGATCCACTCGCGGGCTTTTTCGGCGAGGGACGCCGCCTCGCGCTTCGCCCGCTCGACCCCGCTGTACCGCGCGAGCAGCGCCAGGATGTCCTCGAGCGGCACGGTGTTATAAGCGCGCTCCCGCAGCACCGTCTCGACTTTGGCGCGCTCGGCCGCCGGGCACTCCTCGAGCGCCAGGATCAGCGGCAGCGTCACCTTGCCTTCCCGCAGATCGCTGCCCACGGGCTTGCCCAGCTTCGAAGCGCTGGCCGTGAAGTCCAGAATGTCGTCGACCAACTGGAACGCCATCCCCAGATTCCACCCGTATTCGCCCAGGCTGTTTTCGGTGGCCTGATCGGCGCCCGCCGTCACCGCCCCCAGCCGCGCGCACACCCGGAACAGGCACGCGGTCTTGCGGTTCACCAGCTCGTAGTAGTCGGTCGCGGTGAGATGGATCTTGCCCAGGTGATCGAGCTGCAGCAGCTCGCCCTCCACCATGAGCTGGGTGAGGCCGGTGAGCAAGTCCAGGATATGGAAATTGCGCTCCCGCAGGCTCAAGTGGAAGGCCTGCATGTAGAGCCAGTCGCCGGCCAGGACGCTGATGTGATTGCCCCACCGCGAATTGGTCGAGGGCCGCCCGCGCCGCGTGTCGGCCGAGTCGATCACGTCGTCGTGGACCAGCGTGGCGGTATGGATCAGCTCGACCACCGCGCCGAGGCGTACCGCCATCTCGGGGTCGCCGCCGCAGGCCCGCGAAGCCAGCAGCAACAGCGAGGGCCGCAAGCGCTTGCCCCCGCTCGCGTGCAGGTACTGGCCGATGGCGGTGATAGCGTCCACCGACGAGACTGAGTCGGTCGACAGCTCGCCCTCCACCCGCAGCAGGTCGTCGCGGATCAGGCCGAAGATCTCCTGGCGGCTCAGCAGGGGGGGCGCTTCGAGACCCTGCGTGGCCCGGCCGGAGGTGCGTGGGGGGAGGCTTTCCGACATCAAGGTCTCAGTGTACCGTTTGGCGGCGCGGCCTGCAATTGAAACAGATTCAGAAAGTTGCGGGCTGTTACTGCCGCCGCGTCCTCTTCGGCCAGGCCCCGCGCCCGGGCCAGCGCCCGCACTGTTTCCACGACGAAGGCCGGCTCGTTCCTCTTTCCCCGCCGCGGCACCGGCGCCAGGTACGGGCAGTCGGTCTCGACCAGGATACGGTCGAGCGGCAACCGCGCCGCCGTCTGCCGCAAGCCCTCCGCCTTCGGAAACGTCAGGATGCCCGAGAAGGAAATGTAAAATCCCAGGTCGAGCGCCTGCTTCGCCTGCTCGTCGCTCCCGCCGAAGCAGTGCATGATCCCCGGGCCCTGCCAATGGCCGTGGAGCAGTTCGAGGGTGTCGTCCCACGCCTCCCGGGTGTGGATGACGATGGGCTTTCCCGTCTCTTGGGCGATTTCCATCTGGGCGACAAACACGTCCCGCTGGACCTCCCGGGGCGAGTGATCGTAGTGGTAGTCGAGCCCGATCTCGCCCACCGCCAATACTCTTGGATGACTGCACAGCCGCCGCAGATTCGCGAGCGAGGCCGGGTCGGCCTTGCGAGCCTCGTGGGGATGCACCCCAACGGTGGCATAGACCCACGGAATGGTATCGGCGAGGCGGATGGCGGCTTCGAGGTCCGGCGGCCCATCCCCGGAGCCGATCGCCAGCGCCATCTCGACCCCGGCCTCCCGGGCGCGCTCCAGTACCTCGGCCCGGTCGGCGTCAAAAGCATGGTCGTCGAGGTGGCAGTGGGAGTCGATGAGCACGTTCAGGCTCCGACCCATTCGATCAGCTTGGCGTCGAGCTCCCGCATTTCCGGATCGCCCGTAACTACCCGGGCGTGCAATCTCGCCGCCGTCGCGAGTGCGAATCCGTCGGCGTACGAGATCCGGCAATTCGCTTTCCATTGCGCGGCATCCAGAATCAGCGCCCGATCGGGGACTACGATCTCGAGGGGCATGCCTGGCAGGACTTTCTCCAGGAAGGCCTCGCCTTGGGACCGGCTGCGGCGTTTGGCCAGGATGTAGAAAACCTCTCCGACGTTGATCATCGACATGAAAAGCTCGATCGAGCCAGCATCCGCCTCATCCAAGAGGCGCTGCACTCGCTCTGCGGTCGGCCGAGTATCCATCAGCCAATGAAGAACCGGCCAAGCGTCCAGGACCTTACGCACCGCGGACTCGCCGCCGGTCTCGCTCGATTTCCCGCCGATGATCCTCCGCCAGATCCCGATCGAGAGGAACGCCCTTAAACTTTCCCCTCCAGGTCCTCCAGTCGACTAATCCCCGCCGCCGGAGAACTAGCGTCCGCCCCTGTACGGAAAGACTTAGCTTGGTACCCTCAGTCAGTCCCATCTCTTCTCGAACCGCTTTGGGAATCGCAATCTGGCCCTTGGATGATACGGTAACGGATACCTCTCCCATGGCTCTATCTTACCACAGTAAGACGCAGTGCTGGCCGGGCGCTTAGGCCTGGTGGGTTCTGGCGTCTTCGAGCAGCCGGAGGGCGCGCGCCGGATTATAGACGCCGCACGGGCAGAACCGGGCCAGCGTGTATACCGCTTGTTGGGGGTTGCGGCGGCCTTCGCGGACCATGTCCAGCATCTTCTTCGCCAGATTGAACGACACCATGCCGTGGCCGCACATGGTCGAGAGTTCGAGCACCTGGCTGTTCGGCAGGTGGTCGTGCCGGTCCCAGAAGCCGAGCGAATACTCGACGCTGTGCCGCTTGATGCCGGTATCCTGGCAGCACTGGTGCGCGCCCGCCACCGACGTGCTCATGTTGATCGAAAAACCCAGGTCGGCCTGGATCACGTCGCGCAGGGCCGCTTCCGCCCGCTCCTTGGTGTCGAAAACCGCCGCCACGGTTCCGATCTTCTCGATGCCGTCGATCACCGCGTCGTAATCCTGCGTGAAGTCCCGGTTCCAGTGCGCCGTCGGATTCAGATGGCGCGAGGGCTGATAGCTGCCGAAGTTCCCGTTGCCCATGTTGACGGGCTTATACGTGGCGCAGATCCGCAGGAACGTCTTGAGCTTCTCGATGCCGCCGTCGTCGTTCTTCCCTTTGGTGGGGAGCGCGAAGAGGATATAGTCGTCGCGGAAACTCTCGGAATTACCGTACCGGTGCAAGGTGTTCGTCACGGACGGCCTCCTTCTTCTGAACGTTGGTCACGCGGCCGAGGCCGAGGTTCGTCTTGGCCCGGTAGTACGAATACCCGTGCTCTTCGAGCAGCGCCGAGAGCGTATGCTCTTCGCCGTTCTGGTCGCAGCGGGTTGAGACGCCGATCGCCATCACGGTGTCCACGTCTTTCGAAACGCGGTCGATCAGTTCTAGCACCTCGGGCACCCGCGCGATCGGGGTCTTGATCTCGACGATCGCCGAGAGGATCTTCTCGTTCATCAGATCCGGCTTCAGGTCGCCGGTCGACTTGTCGTCCATCAAGTGCGTGATGGGATTCTTGGCCTCGAAGTCGGCGTGGATGCGCGCCAGCGCCCGCGTTACCTTCTGGATGTCGCGGAACCACACGCCCACGCCCGGCCGTCCGAACTCGATGACGAAGCCTGCCTGGCCCACGTCCACCCGCGGGTTGACGTCGTTGGTCTTGACCTCCTCGGTGCCACGGCCGTGAATGCCGGTCGATTTGTGCTCGACCAGGGGGTCGGAGAACACCCGCCGGGCGATGCGCGGCCACTCCAGCTCCTCCATGACAAACGAGGCCGTCGGGCAGACATCCGGCTCCGGGTCGAAGCGGAAGCGGAAAAGCTTCGCGAGGCCGCGGACCGTCCGAACCATGGTCGGGTTCAGGTGCTCCTGGCTCATGCCGCGAAAGCAGGTGGAGCACTCGACGCACTCGTCGTAGTTGATGGTGGCGCGGTTGATCTTCGGGTCGATATAGATCGCCCCCATGGGGCAGACGGGAATGCAGTTCCCGCAGGCTACGCACTTGTTAGGATCAATCTGCATGGACAGCGCACCTCCAAGCCTGGGTGTATTTTAGCACGGCCTCCCGGTCTCTCTGGGTCAACACCCGGACACGTGGTACCGCGGCAGGCGCGTGCCATGGCGTCGGCGAACAAGTCTCACCCGCCAGGCCAATTCGGCCTGGCGGCAGGTGGCAAACGCCGAGTTCCCGGCCGGCTACCAGGTCAACTGTGCCGTCAAGTTCATTAGTGACTGGCCCCCGATTGACGCGGTGCGCTGGTCGGAGCTTAGCTTGCCGAACGTCTTGGGGTTCTGGAAGTCCACGGCGGTCGTCGGCGGGTTGAAGTTGTAATTGTGGAACGGGTTCTGGAAGTCCCAGCGGACCTGGAAGTTGAACCGCTCCTTGATCTTAAAGTTCTTTTGCGCCGAAACCTGGGACCACAGCAAGCGCGTACCAGTCATGATGTTGCGGCCGTAGTTGCCGGGCGTAAAGGCGGCCGGGTAGGCAAAATCGTTGATGTCGATGATCGGGTTGATGTTGGTCTGGGTGAAACGGTCGCCGCCCATGTTCCCCCAGTTGTTCACCAGGCTGGGGTTCGGCACTACCACGTCCGCGCGGCGCTGGCCGGCGAACGTTGGATAGTAGTTGGAGGGACTGTTGGCGAACGAGAACGTCAGGGGGTTGCCACTCTCGATGGTCTGAATCCAGGCGATCTGGTACCCGCCAATCAAGAAGTCCCAGAAGCCGCCGCGGTTCATCCAATGGCGGCCCTTGCCGACCGGCAGCTCGTAGGTGACCATGCCGACGAAGCGATGAGTACGGTCAAAGCCGGCGCGGGCTTTTTCCAGGCTGCGGCTCTGAAGCGGGGCGACGCCCGGACCCGAGCCCGAGGTGTTATCGGAGTCTTGCCCATCGATAGCCTTGGAGAGAGTGTAGAAGGTGTTGAGCACCAGGCCGCGCGAGTAACGCTTCTGAAGTTGGACGGTCCCCGAATGGAACGTGGAATGGCCGAAATTGGCGCGCGCCAGAATGTCGCCGAACTGGGGGTAGGGCCGGAAATTCTGCGGCGCCGCAAAGGCCGCCGCCCGCAGGGCGGAATCATTGGCGCCGAAATTGATCGGGAACGAGTTGGCCTGCCATTGCTCGATCAGTCCCACGCCGGCCGAGCCCTGATACACCAGATTCAACAGGTAGTTGGAGGTCAACTCGTACTCGATGGTGGAATTCCAGTTCATTACGTAAGGGTTGTGCAGGTTTGGATCCCAGAAGTTCGTGTTACGGCCGCTGAAGTTGGTGCCGACAAACGGCGCCGTGTTATTGGACCGGAGGTTGAACTGGACCGGGGGAGGTCCCTGGCTGATCCGGTAAATGGGCCGCGGGTCGCCGGGTGCTTGCGCCTGCACGGCCGTCGCCACGTACTCGCTGAACTGATCGCGATAGAGCGGGAACCGCACGTCGATGGTGTTGAGGGCAAAGCCGCCGCGGAGAACGAGCTTCGGGAGCGGATGCCACGCCAAGCCTACGCGTGGCTGGAAATTGTTGTTGTCCCGCTGGTTCAAGTTACCGGGGGGGTGGACAATGCCGCCCAGCTTCCCGGTCACCGGGTCGGTCACGGTCGGGTCGAAGTTGCTCTCCGTGTTGTATTTGGTGTGGAAGGGGCTTTCGTTCGAGTAGCGTACGCCCAGATTCAGGGTCAGGCGCGGCGAGAACTTCCAGTCATCCTGAAAATAGAAACTGTGGATCGTGTCCCGCGGCAGCCAGGAAGTGAGCTCGCCATCGAACGTCGCCTGCCGCACATACCCGAACAGGAACCCGGCGAAGGTGTTTCCCGTGCGGGGCGCCGGCTGGCCATTGGCCTGCAAGCCGGCGGTCATCTGGTCGAACCCGAACTGGCCGCTCGGCAAGTTGGTAACCGTGGAGTTCTGTCGGAAGTGAAGCACCTCGTAGCCCATCTTGAAGGCGTGCGTGCCCCAGATCTTGGTCAGATCGTCGCGGAAAGACAAAGTTTCACCGATGTTGCGCTGCGGTCCCGTGATAAACATGCCATAGAGCGACTCGACCGAGGTCTGGTCCGTCGAGACGCCGAGCGACGGGAGCAAGGCTCCGCTGATATTCGGGATTCCCAGAATCTGGCCGTAGTTCTGGTTGTAGGAGGGCACGAACTTGTCGTTGCGGCCCCGGAAGTAGCCCACCCGCGCGTCGTTGATCAGCGTCGGCCCGAAGATCTTGGTCGCGCCGACCGAATAGTTTTGAAACGTCAGCGGCGTCAGATAGCTGTTGGTGTCAAAGTCCTTCAGGACGATGTCGGTGGGCCGCCCGAGGCCGCTTTGATGGTTGTAGGTGTAGCTGCCGTAGATCTTGAAATTCGGGTTGAACTGCTGGTCGATACGGCCCGAGTAATCCTCGAAGAAGGTGCGGGACTTTTCGTTGTAAAGGTAGTTGCTGACGGGTCCCGTGGCGAGGAGGGAGCCGGGCACGTTCGGGGAAGCCCACGGGTTGAGGGCGAGGACCTTCCGGGCGACCGGATCGATCTGTGATTGCGGGATGATATTGTTCTGGACCAGGTCGCGGACCCAGGTGCCATCCGGCAACTGGCGCGTCGTGGAGGGGTCATAAATCGGGTTCCCGATTCCGCCGAAGGTGAAGTCGCCTTGCCGCATCGCCAGCGACGGGTCCTGGGTCGTGACCTGGGCGGCCTTCTTCTCGATCAGCTTCTGATAGCCGAAGAAGAAAAACGTCTTGTTGCGGCCATTGTAAACTTTCGGAATGACCACCGGGCCGCCGACATTCGCGTCCGGAAGCATGAACCAGCCCGGTACGCCGCCAGGAGCGCCGGGTTGCGGATCGGAGGTCCGGAACTTGTCGAAAAAGAGCCGGTGCGTCATCATGCGGGTGCGGCCGAAGTCGGAAGCCAGGCCGTGCAGTTCGTTGGTCCCGCTCTTCTTCACCACGTTAATCACGCCGCCCGCCGAGTGGCCGTATTCCGCCGGCAGAGTGGTAGTCAGCACTTTCACTTCTTCGACCGAGTTCTGGACCGGCTTGATGTCGCTGGTGGTACCGGCCTGCGCGTTGTTGCCCAGCACACCGTCTTCGAACATGCCGATCGAGGTGTTGCGCTGGCCCGCCACATGATAGGCTCCCAGGTCACCGCCGTAGCCGTAGCCGCCCATGGTCATGCCCGGCGCCAGGTTCAACGTGAGGTTGACGTAGCGCTGGTAGAGCGGCAGATTGTAGAGCACCTTGCCCTCGGTCACCGTGCCGAGAGAGGACGTTTCGGTCTCGAGCAACTGGCTCTGAGCCGACACTTCTACCGACTCGGCCACCGCGCCGACCTCCAGTGCCGCATCGACCGGCAGCGTGTCGTCCACGCGCAAGACAATGTTGTCTCGCACGAGGCGCTTAAAGCCGGCGCTCTCAAAAGTCACCCGGTAGGGACCTGGCTGCAGCGACTGGACGCGGTAGAGACCGTCCGTGTTGGTGGCGGCGGTGAACTGGAAGTTATTAACAGTGTTAATCACCGTCACGGTGACATTGGGCACGACCGCTCCGGAGGGGTCCGTGACCCGTCCGCTTATGGTGGCGGTGCCGATTTGCCCCCAAGCAGGCCATGCGGAGAGACAAAGAAGAACTGCAATACCAGTCAACCAGCGCCTAGATACCATTGGGCCCTCCCCCAACAGAAACAAAAGATGGCAGTATTATAGAACGGATTCCGGCGAACGCAACGAAGAAATGTCGGTGAAATAGGGGCTATCGAGCGGTTGAGAAGAAGGCTGACAAGGGACTCAGTTCCCGCCCGCGAGCAGGTCCAGGGCCGCCTGTCGCAGGCGCGGATCGCTCGATTGAGCGGCCTTACGGAGGTAGGGAGCGGCCAGAGCAGCCTGACCCTGCGAAACCAATAGCTCGCCCAACTTCAGGTGAGCCTCGAACAAATTTGGGGCATACTTCACGGCCTCTTCGAGAGATTGCCGGGCTTGGGGAAGTTTGCCTTGTCCGGCCAGCGTTAGCCCGAGATTGAAGTGGGCGGTAGCCGAGCGGGGGTGGGCGGCGATGGCCAGCCGGTAATGGCTGACGGCTCCCTCCGCGTCACCGAGCGCGACCGAAACGGTGCCCAGGTTGTTGTGCATGTCGGAGAGGCGCCGGGCGAGAGCCGCCTCGTAGTCTTGCCGGGCTTTGCCGGCATTTCCAGTCGCCGCCAGGGTTGCCAGGTAGGCGGAGTGGGCCTGGTCGCGCGAAGGGCCAATCCGGATCGCCGCCTCCAGGTGGTACTTCGCCTCGGGCAACTGGCCGTTGCGGGACAGGACCCCTGCGAGGTTCACGTGTATCGCAGCGAGTTCGGGGCGCAGCCGCACGGCCTCGCGGAGAACGGCCTCGGCGCCGGCCACGTCGCCCAACTGCAGCAGGGCGGTCCCCAGGTTGTTCGGGCCCTCGGCCCGGTCCGGGTGGAGGGCCAGCGCCTTGCGCAGCGTGGCTACTGCCTCCGGCAGCCGGCCCGAGCCGGAGTAGACGTCCGCCAACGCGTAAAGAACCACGACCTCGCGGGGAGCGAGTGACAAAGCGTGCTCGAGAGCCTCCACCGAACGCTTCACCTCGCCGGTGGCCGCCAGCGCGATTCCGAGGGCGCAGAAGTAGCGCCAGCGATTCGGCTGTCGCGCCACAGCCCGCTCGTAAAAAGGAATGGCCCTGGCGTCCTGCCCGGCGCGCGCATAAGCGTCCGCCAGCTCGAAGAACACATCGCCGCGACGGGGGCGATACTGGTCGATCGCCTTCTCGAGGCGGCTCGAGCCCTCCGGGAGGTTCGATTGCTGTGTGATTTGAGCGATGGCCGCATCGAGCTGGTTCTCCGGCGTGCGGGGCAGTCTCGCCGGATAATAGAGCGCCACCTCGCCCGCGTAGAGGGGGGTGTTGCCGTCATGTTCCTCCTGCTGTGGCTCGGGCGAGCGCGCCGGCCGGGCGCGGATATAGTGATCCGTCATCACCACGTGAATCACATCGGAGGGCCGCCGCCGCTCCATGTGACACCCCGTGCAATCTAGCGACGCCGGATGCCGCTGGTCCTTCACGAGCCTCGCCAGCCCCGGACTGTGGCAACGCTGGCAAACTTCGGCATAGTGCCGGGTGGCCTCTGCACCGCGCAGCGCCTTATGCGGATCGTGGCAGGTTGTGCAAGTCAGGGCCCCTCCGCTCGACTGGAAGCAGGCCGACTTTCGCAAACGGTAAGCCGCGCTGACAATCTCGAACTTTTCGTCGTGACCCGTGCCGGGGGCGTGATCGAAATGCAGAACATAGCCGGCCAGCGGCTCCCCGGCGCGGTAGGAGAACACCCCGCGGCCATTGCGCAGCAGCGTGGCCGGAAGCCGCGAACTGGTAGTTTCGAGGTGGCACTGCAGGCAGACTTCCATCTGCCGCTCGGCGCCCAGTCGGGAAGGGTTAACGATCGACGCTCGCACCCGCTCGCGCGGCGCGCCCCGCTGGGCGGCTTGAACATGATCCCGGCCCGGCCCATGGCAGCGCTGGCAGTCTATGCCTTCCGGCAGACGGCTGGGGAACTCGGTAGCGAAATCCCAATCGTCAGCCCCGGGTTCGATCTCCGGGTAGCCGTTGTGGCAGAACAGGCAGCGGTAGGATATCTCCCGGCTGAAGCCGGGATGATCCGGCCGGTCGTAGGCTGGGCTCATCGCCCAATACCCGCCGTTTTCCGCATACCACGTTAGGGGAAGCTCGAGCAGCTTACCGCCCGGCGTCCGATGCAAGTAACTGCGGGCATGATTTCCGGATCCAAAGACGTAGTGAACCTCTTTCTCGAGGACGTTGGTGATAGCCCCATCGAATCCAACCTGATGGCGCCGCAGGTAGAACTTATTGTCCCGGCGATAAGGCGTGAGATACTGCTCGGAGGTGCGGTGGTAGAAAGTCTGGCCCTGGAACTCCGGCAGGGAAGCCTGCGCCACGCTTCGAAAAGATCGTCCCATGGCGGTGCGGGCATAGCCCTCGGCGATCTCCCGATGACAACTGGCGCATACGGCCGGGTCAACGTATCCAGCATCGGCGCTGGCGGCCAGGACGCGCTTCGACTGGCCGTGGCAAAGCGAGGTGGTGGCGACTACCCCGAACAACGCGAGGGCAAAACCAAAACTCCGGGCCCTGGACGCGGATACCACAGGCCTCAATTTAGCGCACTACTTCTGGTTGCTCAAACCTGCACCACCGACCGCCGGGGGTCGATCTGGGTGGCCAAAATGGCGGCTGTCAGACACATGGGACTCGCCACCAGCAGCGCCGGAGTCCAGCCGTAGTGCGTGGCCAGATACCCGATCGTAAAAGCCGCGAGCGCTCCCCCGATGTTCCCGAGCATGTTCATCACGGCCGAGACGGAGCCGCTATACTCGCCGCCGATGTCGAGGGACATGGCCCACGAGACCGCGACCGTCAGCTCGAGCCCTCCCATGGCCAGGCTCAGGCAGAAGATGGCCATCGGCAGGCTATCGGCCAAGACCCCGGCGACCACCGCCGTACCGGCGATCAAAAAGCCCAGGACGGAAATGAACAGCCGGCCACGGCGCAGATCGCCCAACCGGTGCGCCAGCCGGTCGCTCCCCCAGCCGCCCAGCACGTTGGTGAACGTAGCCGTAAGCAACGGGCTCGAAGCCGCCCAAGCGACGCTGCGCAAGCTGACGTGACGCGCCTCGATCAGGTAGGTGGGGAACCACTGGAGGTACATCCACAGCATCCACCCGTAGCAGAAGTACATGCTGCTCAAGAACCAAAGATTTCTGCTCCGCAGGATGATTCCCCAAGGCACCACCGGCTTCGCCTTCGGCTTCGCGTCCCGGCTGGTGTCCAGGATCTCGAGTTCCGCCTCGTTCACGCCGCGGTGCTCGTTAGGGTGGTTCCGGTAATACAGATACCAGCCAATGGCCCAGGGAATCCCGATCATGCCGAGGACGTAGAAGACCCAATGCCAGCCCCAATGCCGGATCATGAAGGCCACAAACGGTGGCGTAACCGCCGCGCCCAAACGGGAGCCGGCGTGCTGAAAGCCCTGGCCGAAGGCTCGCCGGGCCTTGGGAAGCCAGCGCAGCAGCGCCCGGGAGCTGGACGGGAACGCGGCGGCCTCTCCCATTCCGAAGAACCACTGCGTGATGGCCAGCGAGGTAACGCTGAACGAGAATCCCGTGCCGATCGTGAAGATCGACCACCACCCCATGGCGGCGGCCAGCACCAGCCGCGGCCCGAAGCGGTCGGCCATCCAGCCGCCCGGCACCTGGAACAGCGCATACGCCCAGTTGAACGCCGAGGTCGCGGCCCCCATTTGGACCTTGGTGAGGTGGAAGTCGGCCATGATGTAGGGCGTCGCCGAACCCATGCACACCCGGTCCACGTACATGATGAACGAGGTGAAGAACGTCAAGCACAGGACGTAGTGCCGGATCCGGGTGGGCTTCTGCACCGAGACGCCCTTCGGAGGGCTGGTTGTGGCGGGCATGCTGCGCATTATGGAAGGATTCGGCGGCCCGCGCAAGTGCGTGGTTTGCTGGCAGGCGCCGCGCCGCACGGGTTCCAAGCTGTTCCGGCCCCGTTGCTAAACTGGAATGGATGGACGTCGATCTGGTAGTTTTCGATCTCGATGGCACTCTCGCCGACACCAAGCGCGATCTGGCCCAGGCGGTGAATGCCACGCGCGCCGATCTCGGCTTGCCGGCGCTCGAGCACAGCCTGCTCTACTCCTACGTCGGCAACGGCGCCCCCACCCTCGTCCGCCGGGCGATCGGAGACGCCTACGACGACGCTCAACTCCAGCGCTCGCTCAAGTTTTTCCTGAACTACTACCGCATCCACATGCTTGACTACACGGTGCTCTATCCGGGCGTCGAGGCAACGCTCGAGCACTTGAAGTCCCAGGGCCTGCGCCTGGCGGTTCTGACCAACAAGCCGGTACGCTTCAGCCGCGACCTGCTCTGGGGACTCGGCGTCGGCGACTACTTTTGGCCGGTCTATGGAGGTAACAGCTTCGAGACCAAGAAACCCGACCCCGAGGGGCTGCGGAAGGTGATGGAGGAGTGCCAGGCGCCTCCTGGCCGGACCCTGGTGGTGGGCGACAGCGCCGTCGACATCCGCACCGCTCGCAACGCCGGCGCCCTGGCTTGCGGCGTCACCTACGGCTTCCAGCCCGAGACCTTCGCCGCCGAGCCGCCCGACTTCACGGTGGAGACCATGCCGGAGTTGGCCGGCATCGTCTGCGAGCCGAGCAGCCGTCCGGATGCTACACTAGCCCGTAATGCGGGTCGTTCTGAGGATTCGAACCGGCCCTGAGAAATGGGTACGGCGGGACCGTCCGGCTAACCGGCGGCTAGCCTCTCAAGGGGCCTCGGTAATGCTGCCCATGGCGCTCGCGTCCTTCTTGATGTGTGCCTGGCGCTGGGCTTACGAGCTTACGTGGGTCGGCCGGTTCCCCATCGTGAATGGCCGTCTGCTCTCCCACTGGCAGATCTGGTTTCTAATGGGCGTCATCTGGCAGACCACCGCCGCCAAGTTGTGGCGCTACGGCTCCGCCGAGCAGCCTTCGGAGGAACTCACCCTTGACCGCGAGCCTACCCCCGCGCGGATGCCGTAAGGCGCCATCTGCATGCACATGCATGTAGAATAGAGAAGTGCGCACCACTATTGAGATCAAGCCGGAACATCGCGCTCGGTTGATTGAGATCGCTGCTCGGCGTGGCGAGAAGGGTTTTTCTACCGTCGTTCGGGAAGCGATCGAGGTCTACCTTCAGGAGCTAGCCAGGAACGAGGAGATTCGGGAGAAGGCGCTCCGGGCGGGTGGCAGTTTCAATCCCAAGGACACGGCTACGCTGCGCCGAAACGTGGCCGCAATCCGGACGCACTGGCGATGACCGTCGCCGACACGGACGTGCTGATAGACTTCCTAGGCGGTGTGGACCCGGGCTTCAGCCGGGTGCGCAGCTCGCTCGAAAAGGGCCAACTCGACACGACCGTCATTACGTGTTACGAGCTCCTCGCGGGCGCCACCAACCCTAGACAGGAGGCGCGTATTAGTGACCTGCTGCGCGCGCTGCGGGTCTTGCCTCTGGAGGCTGCAGCGGCGGACTCCGCTGCCCGAATTCGCCTCACGCTAGGCCGGCGCGGTGAGGCTATCGGCATGGCGGACTGTCTCATTGCCGGCATCGTGATGGTGCAGGGAGCGCTGCTGCTGACCCGGAATCGCCGGCATTTCGAACGGATCAAAGAACTTCGACTGGCCGATCTCGAAGGGACGTGACGATCGAGCCGTTACCGGGACGCCTCCGGCAGCGCAAACGTGAATAGCGAGGGCCCGGCCAGCACGGCCACATACTGCTTGCCGTCGAGCTCGTAGGTCATGGCCGGGGCGCTGACGCCGGTTCCGAGCTGGAACCGCCACAGCACCTTGCCGGTGCGGGCGTGGAAGGCAATCAGATAGCCGCCGCCGTCTCCGAGGAACACCAACTCGCCGGCCGTCGTCAGCACGCAGCCTCGGGCGGGCCGCATGGTCTTGAATTCCCAGACCAGCTTCCCATCGCGCGCGTCGAAAGCCCGCAGGGCGCCCGTTCTCTTGCCGTTGGGCACGGCTTCGTTCGTGCTGCCTAGCCACTGCGCGCCTTCCAGGCGCGGGGCATCGCTCGAATAGAAGATTTCGCACTCCTCGGCCGAGGGGACGTAAAACAATCCGGTCTGCGGACTGTACGCCGCGTGATTCCAGTTCTTGCCGCCGCCCAGGCCCGGGCAGGCCTCCACGCCCTCGGGAGTCGGATCGCTGCCAGGCTTGACCATCGGACGGCCGTTCTCGTCGAGCTTCTCCGCCCAGGTGGTCTTCACAAAGGGCTTGCCCCAGACGACCTTGCCTTCCTGCCGGTCGATTCCATAAATAAAGCCGTTGCGGTTGGCTTCCATCAGGATTTTTCGCGGCACGCCGTTGATCGTCAGATCGGCCAGGATCGGTTCGTTGACGCCGTCCCAGTCATGCGTGTCGTGCGGCGTGTATTGGTAATGCCATTTCAGTTTCCCAGTATCGCCGTCGAGCGCCACCACGCAGTTGGTGAAGAGGTTGTCGCCGGGGCGTATATGGCCGTTGAGGTCGGGGCCGGGATTGCCGATGCCCCAGTAGACCAGATTGAGATGCGGATCGTAGGAGCCGGTGACCCACGACGAGCCGCCGCCGCGGGTCCAGGCGTCGCCCGTCCAGGTTTCGCCACCGGGCTCTCCGGGGGCGGCCGTCGTCCAGAATCGCCAGGCGCGCTTGCCCGTATCGATGGAGTAGGCGTCGAGGAAGCCGCGCGTCCCCATTTCGGCGCCCCCGACGCCGACCACCACTTTGTCTTTCACCAGCAGCGGAGCGCCTGTGGCGCTATAGCCGAGCTTGTAGTCGGCCATTTCGGTATCCCAGACCAGGTGGCCGGTCTTCTTGTCGAGCGCCAGCACGTGGGCGTCGACGGTGACCAGGAACAGCCGGTCTCCCGCCAGCGCCATGCCGCGATTGACCGTGCCACAGCACAGCTTCATCTTCTCCGGAAGCGGCCGGGTATAGTGCCACAGGCTGCGTCCCGTGCGGGCGTCGACGGCAAAAGCGTGGCCGCCTGGTCCCGTGAAGTAGAGGATGCCGTCCTCGAAAAGCGGCGTACCTTCGTAGTGGCCTTCTATGCGCGTCTGGCTCACCCAGTTGACGCCGAGCCGGTTCACGTTCGCCGCCGTGATTTGCTTGAGGGGACTGAAACGCTGGGACCCCAGGTTTCCGCCGTAAATGGTCCAATTCTGAGCGGCCAGCGGGGCCGCCGCCACGAGCAGCAGTGCCAGGAACCTCATTGTTTCCCCCTCAGCGTGTCCAGGTAAGCGAGGACGTCGTCGATCTCAGCCGCCGATAACGCGCTCGGCGGCATGAGAGAAGTCTCCAGCTCCTCAATCCGCGCCAGGCTGTCGCGGCGGAACGAGTGGTATTTCTCGTCGGTATCGAAGATTTGAACGGTGAAGTCGTCCTGGTTCTTCAGGACGCCGGTGATCGGGCGGCCGCCGCGCGGCACGACCCGTACTCCTTTATACCCGTCCGGAATATCGGCGGAGGGTTTCAGCATCGATTCCTGCAAGTAGGCGAGCGGGCGCTGCGCCCCCGTGCGGGTCAACTCCGGGCCGAGGCGTCCGCCCCGCCCGCTGACCATGTGACAGCTTCCACAGTTGCCCTTGCCCCAAAAGATGTCGTTGCCTCGCTGGGGGTCGCCCTTAAGGGTGACGGTCCCCGTGCCGCCGTGCAAGGACTTCACGAAGGCGACCACCTGCCCGACGGCCTCTTCGTTGAGATAGGTCCCGAACCCGGGCATGCCAGTGCCGGGGATGCCTCGGGAGATCGCGCGCGCCACGTCGGCGTCCGTGTCGCCGTGGGTGAAGCGTCCGCCGGCGAGATCGGGACCGCGCACCCCCTGGCCTTTGAGCCCGTGGCATCCCGAGCAATAGGTGCGAAAGGTGAAGGCGCCCAACGCCGCGTCGGATTGTTGGGATTGTTGCGCGGCGAGCGGGAGCGCCATCAAAAGAAGGACGAAGCTTAATGGAGTTCTCATGAGAGGTTCATCAAAGACGACTCGCACCCGAAAGGATATCCTGATTCCCACTGGGGGCACAAGGCTAGACTACAGCCGAAGCCCTAGAGGCCCGGCGTGTTGCGGAAATACTCGATGGTCAGCCGCAGCCCTTCCTCGAGCGGCACGCGCGGCTCCCAGCCGAGCAGCGTGCGGGCCTTGGTGATGTCCGGACGGCGCTGCTTGGGGTCGTCCTCGGGCAGCGGGCGGAACTCGAGCCGCGAGGCTGAGCCGGTGAGCCGGAGGATCCGCTCGGCGAACTCCAGAATCGTGATTTCATCCGGATTGCCCAGGTTGACCGGAAAGGCCTCAGCGCTGTGCATGAGGCGGTAGATGCCCTCCACCAGGTCGAGGACATAGCAGAAGCTCCGGGTCTGGCTGCCGTCGCCGAATACCGTCAGGGGCCGTCCCTGGAGGGCCTGGTCGACGAAGGCCGGCACCGCCCGCCCGTCGTTCAGCTTCATGCGCGGACCATAGGTATTAAAAATACGTACGATGTGCGTGCGCAGGCCGTGCCGGCGGTGGTAGGCCATGGTCAGGGCCTCGGCGAAGCGCTTCGCCTCGTCGTAACAGGAACGCGGTCCGACCGGGTTCACGTTGCCCCAGTAGGTTTCTTTCTGCGGGTGCACGGCGGGATCGCCGTAACACTCCGACGTCGAAGCGAGCAGGAAAGACGCCCCGTGAGCCAGCGCCACGTCGAGCAGGTTCTTGGTGCCGGCCGAGCCGACCTGCAGCGTCTCGATGGGGTGATTCAGATAGTCCACCGGGCTCGCCGGAGAAGCCAGGTGCAGCACGTAGTCGAAGGGGCCGTCGATGCGGAGCGGCACGCTCACATCAGCCTCGACGAGGGTAAAGCGCGGGTGCCCCGCGAGCTGGGCCAGGTTGGTACGGCGGCCCGTCAGGAAGTTATCGGCCGCCACCACCGTGTGGCCTTCCTGAATCAGCCGGTCGCAAACATGGGAGGGAACAAATCCGGCGCCACCGGAAACGAGAATTCGCAAGCCAGACCTCAAAACAAAACGGACCATTCATGGTAGATGACGCGCCGCCCGGAATGCAATCGTCAGCCCCGCTTCGGGTGTAGAATCGGACCGAGGAAAAGCCCATGAGACGCAGAGACTGGATGAAAACCCTGGGCGCCGGCGCCGCCAACCTGACGGCCCTGGTGGCCGGCTCCCGGATGCTGGCCGCGCCGCTGCCGCAAGAGACGGCGGCGCGCCGGGGCTTGCCGCCGCTCAAGATCACCGACATCAAGACTTTCCTGACCGCTCCGAACGGCATTCGGCTCGTCGTGGTGAAGGTGCTCACCAGCGAACCGGGACTCTATGGCATCGGCTGCGCCACCTTCACGCAGCGCGCCAAGGCCGTGGTGACGGCGGCGGACGAGTTCCTGCGCCCCTTCCTGATCGGCAAGGACCCCGACCACATCGAGGATATCTGGCAGAGCTGCTACATGAGCTCCTACTGGCGCAATGGGCCGGTGCTCAACAACGCGCTGAGCGGCGTCGATCAGGCGCTGTGGGATATCAAGGGCAAACGCGCCGGCATGCCCGTCTACCAGTTGCTCGGGGGCAAGTGCCGCTTCGCGGTCGATCTTTACGCGCACGCCTCGGGGTCGAGCTTCCAGGAGGTAGAGGACAGCGTCCGCCGCTGGATGGAGCAGGGTTACCGGCACGTCCGCGCGCAGGTGGCGATTCCCGGCCAGGCCACCTATGGCGCCCGCGGCGCGGACGGCTCCACTCCGGCCGCCGCGAGCGAAGCCCTGCCACCGGCAGGACGCCCGCGCACCGGGGTCTTCGATTCCGAGCCCTACGTGCGCACCGTGCCTAAGCTCTTCGAGCACCTGCGCGCGAAGCTGGGGGACGAGGTTGAGCTGCTCCACGACGTTCACGAGCGCATCACGCCGACGCAGGCCATTGCGCTTTGCAAAGAGCTCGAAAGGTACCGGCTGTTCTTCCTCGAAGACCCGCTCGCCCCCGAGGACATCGGCTACTTCCGCATCCTCCGCGAGCAGTCGACCACGCCGCTCGCCATGGGTGAGCTCTTCAACAGCCCGCACGAGTTCACGGGTCTCATCACCGAGCGGCTGATCGACTACATTCGCATCCATGTCTCGCAGATCGGCGGCCTCACCCCCGCCCGCAAAGTCGCGGCTCTCGCCGAGTGGTTCAACGTCCGGACCGCCTGGCACGGACCGGGCGACGTCTCGCCGGTGGGCCACTGCGCCAACCTGGCGCTCGATCTGGCCTGCTACAACTTCGGCATCCAGGAGCAGACGGTTTTCCCGAAAGAGACCCAGGAAGTGTTCCCGGGGTGCCCCCAGATCCGGGACGGCTATCTGTGGGCCAACGAGGCGCCGGGCTGGGGAATGGACCTGAACGAGGCGCTGGCGGCGAAGTTCCCGCCCAAGGCGGACACGCCATTCGACTACTCGTGGGGATCCACGCGGAAGCGGGACGGGACGATCATCCGGCCGTGAGCCGGTAGGGGCCGCCTGGCGGCGGCCCCCGCGTGCGGCAGCTTAATCGACTACCAGGTTTTGCTTGAGGGTAAAGTCCAGCCGGGTTTCCGGCGCGATCTTTACGCGCTGGCCTTTCGTCAACACCTGGGCCGCGGTGCCCGCGCCGGCCCCGGCGCCCGCGCCGATGGCCGCGCCCTGGCCGCCTCCAGCGATGGCGCCGATGATGGCGCCTACCGCGGCCGTGCCGCCGATGACCTTAGCCGAACGGGCGCCCCGGGAGCTGCTCGAGACTTCCGCGTTGCTGCTGGCCACCGGGTACTTCTTGCCGTTGATCGTGACGTCGTAGAGATCCATCGAGAGCTCATCGCGGCCGGTGAGCTTGCCGGACTGCTGGACCCTGGTGAGCTGCACGGTCACATCGGAGCCGCGCGGAGCGACCTCCTGGTCCCCCACCTGCAAGGGCATGTCGAGGCTCGCGCGGAAACGCTCGCCCGCACCCGCCACGTCGGAATCAATCGAGTCGATCATGCGAACCGTTAGCACGGTGCCCGCCGGCACCACGGCTCGTGGCGCTGCCGTGGCCCGCTCCTCTCGCCGTTCCTGGTAGCGCGCCGGCGCCTCGCGCCGCGGCGGTGGCGGCGCCGTGGCGACCGGAGCCTGGAATTGGATCAACTCCACGTCACGGATGTCGAAGGACTGCATGTTGCCATCGGACGTCATGATCCGGACCTGGCGTGTGTCGCCTCCCATAAAGGTGCCGTCGACGGTGCGCCCGCCGCGCAACTGAACCGTGTCCGCCCCGAGCCAGCTCGTGCCGACGACCAGAGCCAAAACCACGATACGGTGCGTGATGCTCATAAACGGTCTCCTCGCCTCTATCATACACTCTTACGCTTGATTAGGACGCGGCCAGAGGGGGTTGGGTTTCGATACCTAACGCCTTCTATTTCTTCCACTTCTCGCCTTCCGGCGGGCGATTCAGCACCAGATGTCCAATATGATCGAGCACGGCATGGAAATAGCTCCGCCCGCGCTCGGCAGGCGGCGCCTGAGCAGTGAACTCGCCCGTCGGACCGGGCGCGTAGTCGAACGGAAACCGCATGGTCTGGGCCCAGGGAGTGTAGCCCCAGCCGGCCCCGTAGCGGAACAGCGCGTCGCAACTGGCGCGCTCGCCGTTCAGGCTGGAGGTATCCAACCCCCGCCCGTTGTCGTCCTCGATCATGAGCAAGGGTCGCGCGTACTCCTTATATTGCCGCAGCCGGTCGAGTTTTTCTGCCGCGGGCCGCCCGTCGCCGTGGAGCAGCACCAGGTCGCTCTCTCCGGCCAGGGACGCAGGGTACATCATCCGCCCGCCGGTCGAAGCCCCGATGGGCAGCACGAAGTCGGCGTGCTTGTTCTCAAAGCGCTCGCGAATCTTCCCCAGCAGGCTGCCGATGTTCTGCGGGATATGCTGCCCGAAGCCCCAGCGGTCGGCTTGTTCGTCCCACCCGCTGGCCACGTCCACGATGACGTTGCGGAACTTCTTGTCGATCAGCCAGTCGGTAACGTTGCGGGCCGCCGCTTCGAGGGCCTCGGGCGAATCGAGGGCCTCGTCCTGGCCGGCGTAGAAATAAATGAGACACACTACCATCTCGCGCTGGTCGGCGGCCCGGAGCAGGCGCTCGAGGCGGTCCATCCACTCGGCCTTAAGCGAGCCGTCCGGACGGTAGGCGCTTACCAGCGTGCCGCCTTCCCGGCCATAGCGGAAGCCGTTCTGGCGCGAGATGCCGCTCGCGGCGTAGCCGGGGTCGTCCCCCTGCAGGCTCACGGTCACGGCCACCACCCCGTGGCGCTTGTAAACGTCGAGCGCTTCGATGGCGCGATTGGTGTTGGCCGCCGGGTCGAAGGGACGCTCGGTCAGCCACTCGTCCTGGAACAGCGCTTGCGAGAGCCGCACGTTCATCAACTTCCCGTGCGCCTCGTGCCGGTAACCCTTGTCGGTGTACGTCTGCCGCCAGGCCGCGTTGCCCGGCGTGCGGTAGTAGAAGGCGTGGGGGTCGTAGCGCGGCCCGAGCATGTAGCCGGTAGCGATCTCCATGGCCGGCAGCAGAGCCGGCCAACCGAGCGTCCCAAGACCGGCGAGTAGGGCAAGCAGCAGGCGCATGAACCCGGCAGGCGGAAACCGAATTGACGATGATACAACGGAACCGCGCGGTTTGACGGCCTCGCGAGCGGCAGGCTAGACTGAACGGGTAGATCCTTTGATCTTGCCTGCGCCGTCCCCATCGTCTAGCCCGGCCTAGGACATCGCCCTTTCACGGCGGTAACGCGGGTTCGAATCCCGCTGGGGACGCCACTCAATAGCAAAGGGATAACACGGAACCCAATTCGGCCTCTCGGAGCCGCGGTGACGCTACGGTGAGGATGGGACAGAGACCAGCGCTGGGAAACGCGCTTCGGCAGTGGGGCAAGCGGCTCACCCGCTTGCCCTACGCCCTCGCTGAAAAGTGGGAGAATCTGAAGGCCTGACCCTGCACTTCGCCCATTACGACTTTTGCAACGGCCCGGTTGGCAGCGAATCGCTCCCGCGATGGAAAGCGGGAATCAGAGTCGAAGGCCGATCATCCTTGGCTCGAATCTTTCACATGGTAGGTTCTTACGAGACGCGAGAGAACCGACTCTGAATCTTCTAGCCTGCGCTGCACGTCTGCGAATTCCACTGACACTTCCAGGATGGCTGCCAGTGCACGCTGGGCTTTGCTATCGCAAGCCTCCTGCAAGTCCCGTATCTCACGTATTCCACGCGCACAACCCTCCTGCATTTCGCGCACAGAAGCCAGTGTGCTTTTCAGCCTCCGCTGCACGTCTGCGAGCCAGCACGCAAGCCAAATAATCCAGGCCGCGAACGCGTACGCAGGTCGCCACCAGTCGAGGAGAACCGAACCCATCGTCACGGCCCATGCAATCAACCACCAAAACCTTGGCGGACCTGGCGTTCCAGATAGCTCGTCGTAAGCTTCAGAGGGTGTGTTTAGAAGCTTTAACAGTTCACGCAATTTGCGGAGAAGTTTTTGACCGGGTGCGTTTGTGTTCGTGGCTGTTTGCATATCAGCCTGAGCATACCGCCCTTTCTCGCCACCCTTTCAAACCCCGCAAGCTCTGCCCTGCACTCCCGTAGTAGCTCGCGGCAGTAGCGCCGTTCCCCCTTCCCGCGCCGGGTCTTCGCTCCGCATCGTTCTGCCTTGCTGAAGTCTCCCGGCGGCTTGCCGTTCTTGAGCCATCCGAGCCGTGTTTCAAGAGGTGCTAGTGTCCTGTAACAGAAATTAGTTTACAATATAGCCGTTTGGTTGTCATACTGTCCCTACCATGTGGGACAAAGCCGAAGCCCTGCGGTTGACGAAGGACGAAACGGAGTTAGTGGCAGGGCTGCTGCGTGCTGGCAA
>JBGPDC010000062.1:0-26946 GCA_041482115.1 Terriglobia bacterium
CCGCCATGCGGGCGCGGCGCGCTTCGAGCGCCGCCGCCAGCTCCCGCACCTGCGTTTCAAGTGCGGCCTGCTTGGCCGCGAGGCTTTCTAGCTGCGCGCCCAGCGCTTCGTTGTCGGCCAACAACCGGTCGCGCTCCGCCCGCCACGCGGACGTCTGCTGCGTGATCTCGTCCCGGCGGCGGCCCTCCGCCCCCAGCATCTGCTCGACGCGGGCCGCCGAGGCCGCCGCCGCTTTGCGCCGCTCCTCGAGCGCGGCGACTTGCGCGCGCAGCTCGGCCTGTTCCTCCGACGCGCGGGACATCTGCGCCTGATCGTGGCTGATGGCCTCCCGTGCTGCGGCGAGAGCCTCCTCGGCCGCGCTGCGGGCCACCTCGCGCTCCGCCACTTCCTGCTGGTTCCGCTGCCGCTCTTCGGCGGTCCGTTCCGTCTCTTGCCGCAGCCGTTCGATCTCCAGCCGCGCCACCGAGAGCCGCGAATTCGCCCGGTTCAGCCGGTCGTTCGCCTGCCGCAGCTCATGCTCCGAGGCGACGGTACTCTTCTCCCGCGCCTGCACCTCGCCGCGCAACGCTTCGAGCTCCGCCGATTCCCGCGTGATCCGCTCCTCCGCGGCCGCGAGCCCGGCCGTTTCGTTCTCGATCGCCTCCCGGGTCGCCGCCAGGCGTGGCGCCAGCTCCCGCAGCTCACGCTTCAGCCCCAGCGGACCCGACGACGACTTCCGCCCGCCGCTGAGCGAACGCCCGTGGTAGCAGACGCCGTCCGCCAGCAGGAAGTAGAGCTCCGCGTGCTCCCCGGCGAGCCGTCGCGCCGCCTCCTCGTTTTCCGCGAGGTAACAGCGGCCGAGCCTCGGCAGCAATTCGGCCGCTGACTGCCCCAGCCCGTTCGCGAGGCGCACGCGGTCCCGCAACCGGCCGGCGACCCCCGTCTCCGGCCCCAACTCCGGCGCGGAGGCCCCTGCCCCCGCCTCCGGATACACCAGGAACGTTGCGTGGCCTTCCATGCCGGCCCGCATCAGCCGCATCCCCTGTTCGGCCTCGTTCCAGCTCCCCACCACGATGTATTCCAACTCCTCGCGCAAGAACTCCTCGACGGCCTTCTCGTAGGTCGTGTCCACCTCGATGAAATCGGCGAGGATGCCCTTGGCGCGAAACTCGCCCATCCGCCCCTGCTCGATCGCAGCGAAGAGGTTCTTAACCGTCTCGGTGGTATACGCGCGGTGCGACAGGATCTCCTCGAGCGACTCCCGCCGCGCCTCAAAACGCGAGATCTCGCCGCGCAGGTTTTCCGCGCGCTCTCTTCGTTCCTGCGCAAGCTGCTTCGCCTCGGCCAGGCTCGCTTCCATGCGCCGCCGCCGGTCTTCGAGCGACTCCAGTTCCATTTGCTGCTGCCCGAGCTGCCCCAGCAGCCTCTCGCGCTCGGCCACCAGTTGCTCGGCTTCCTGGCTCGCCGCCGTCTCCTCGCCGCGCGCGCGGGCCGCTTCGCGCTCCATGCCCGCCAGGTATTCCTCGATCTGCGCCAGTTGATTGCGCAGCGCCGAGGCCTCGCCCAACAGGCGCAGCACGCTCTGCCGCAGCCGCTCCTGCTCCGCTTGCCGCCCCTGCAACTGCCCCTGCAAGCCTTCGAGCTCCGTCGTCTTCGCCGTAAGCCGCTCGCGCGCTCCCGCCGCCTCGCCCGTCACCGCCTCGACCACCGCCCGCTCGGCGTCCATTTCGCGGCGCAGCTCTGTGAGGCGTTGCTCGATCGCCGCCGCTTCCCCTTCCGCCTGGGCCACTCTCCCCGTCAGCTCTTCGGACTGCTGCGCCTGGTACTCGCGCCGCTGCCGGGTCCGGTCGGTTTCCATCACCGCCGCCGCATGGGTCTCCCGGCGCTCCGCGAGCGTCTGTTCGAGTTCATAACTCTGCTTCTGGACCGTCGCGTGCTCGGTCTCCTGCTGCTCTACTGCCGCGCTGCGGCCCCGCGCGTCCTCGGTCGCCAGGTTCAGCTCGACCGCCGCCTGCACGGCCTGCCGGTCCATATCCTTGTGCCGGCTCGCCAGCAGCACCGCGAGCTGCCCCGTCATTTCCTTGCGTAATTCCTCATAGCGCCGGGCCTTGGCCGCCTGCCGCTTCAGCGAATTGAGCTGCCGGGTTACTTCCTCCAGGATATCGGCGACGCGCCCCAGGTTCTGCCGCGCGTTCTCGAGCTTCGCTTCCGCGAGCTTCTTCTTGGTCTTGAACTTGGTGATGCCGGCGGCTTCTTCCACCACCGCTCGCCGGTCATGCGGACGCGAGCTGAGGATCTGTCCGATCCGCCCCTGCTCGATGATCGCGTAGCTCTCCGGGCCGAGACCCGTCCCCATGAACAGTTCCTGGATATCGCGCAGCCGGCACTGCTTGCCGTTCAGCAGGTACTCGCTCTCTCCGCTGCGGAACAAACGCCGCGTGACGACGATCTCTCCCGGCCGCTCCGCCGGCGCTGTCTTGCCGTGGCCGTGCGTCTCGGTCCCCTCCACCGGCGTCCCGTAGAAGTAGATCTCCGGGTCGATCAGCGTCAGCGTCACCGCGGCCATCCCCAGCGGCTTGCGGTCCCGCGTGCCGTTGAAGATCACGTCTTCCATGCGGCTGCCGCGCAGCAGCTTGGCCGACTGCTCTCCCAGCACCCAACTGATCGCATCGCTCAGGTTCGATTTCCCGCACCCGTTCGGTCCCACGACGGCCGTCACGCCCCCGCCGTTGAACTTCAGCTCGGTGCGTTCACAGAACGACTTGAACCCCAGCATCTCGACTTTTTTGATCTTGAGCACCCGTGCTCCTTCGGGCCGGAAACTGGCCGCCTAGCCCCTACATCCTACCCTCCGAGGGACTTCCTGGCAAGCATTTTATACGCTCTATTTTGTATGGTTTAGCGCAAGGGCACTATATGTAGTATGAAATGTGCCGGTCCGTCCCGCCCTAGTGGTCCCCGACACCCCTCCTGCTATTATGGACCTCCCTATGCTCAACCTACTGCTGCTTTGGCCCTGGCTTCTTATGCCCATGCTCCCGATGCCGCAAGCCCCCGCGCCGCCCGCCGCAGGCACTCCCGGTCCTCATTTGGTCAACGCCCGCCAGCTTACCTTCGGAGGCCAGAACGCCGAGGCCTACTTCTCTCCCGACGGCCAGCGCCTGATCTTCCAGTCCACGCGCGACGGCGCCCAGTGCGACCAGATCTACATCATCAACGTCGATGGCTCGGATGTGCACCGGGTCTCGAACGGCGAGGGACGCACCACCTGCGGCTACTTCCTGCCCGACGGCAAGCGCATCATCTACGCCTCGACACACGCCGCGGGCGCCGCCTGTCCGGCCCCGCCCGACCGCAGCCACGGCTACGTCTGGGCCGTGTACGGGTCTTACGATATCTACCTCGCCACCGACTCCGGCCAGCAGCTTCGGCGCCTCACCGCCGAACCCGGCTACGACGCCGAAGCCACCGTCAACTTCAAGACGAAGAAGATCGTCTTCACGTCGAAGGCTTCGGGCGACCTCGACCTGTGGTCCATGAACCTCGACGGCAGCGGCCGCCGCCAGCTCACCAAAGGCTTCGGCTATGACGGCGGCGGGGTGTTCTCGCGCGACGGGAAGCGCCTCGCCTGGCGCGCCCACCGCCCGGCCACGCCGGAAGCCCGCGAGACCTATGAGAAGCTCCTCGCCGCCGACCTCACCACCCCCATGAAGATGGAGATCTACACCGCGGACGCCGACGGCTCCCACGCCCGCCGCCTCACCGACTTCGGCTGCGCCAGCTTCGCGCCTTCCTTCACGCCCGATGGCCGCCGCCTCATCTTCTCGTCCAACAAGAACAAGTGCGACAGCCGCGAATTCGACCTGTTCATGATGGACGCCGACGGCCAGCACCTGGAGCAGCTCACGTCCCTGGGCGGGTTCACGTCGTTTCCGGAGTTCTCGCCGGACGGGAAGAAGCTCGTATTTATCTCGGATTGGAAGGCGAAGCAGCCCTACGAGTTCAACGTGTTCGTCGCGGACTGGAAGTAGCGGCGCTACTTCTTGCGGATCTTACTTCTTGCTAGCCTTGCCCTTGGCCGCGGCTCCCGGGACGGGCCCCATCTTCCGCAGCTCGGCCATGGCCTGGGTCGCGGCCGGCGAGTTGGGGTACTTCTTCGTGACGTCGCGGAACTCCCGCATCGCTTCGGTCCGCTTCCCGAGTTGCACGAGCGACAGGCCCTTCTTGTACTGCGCATTCGCAGTCATGCGCCCTTCCGGGTAACGCTCGAGCACCTGGTCGTAGGCGCCCAAGGCCTCGTTGTACTGCTTCTGCTGGAAGAAGATCTCTCCCAGGTAATACTGGGCCTCGGCCGCCTGATCGGTGCTGCCGTAGAGCCGGATGTACTCGTTGAACTCCGGACCGGCCAGGTCGTAGTTGGCGGCCTGAAAATCCCGCATGGCGTTGCGGTAGAGCGTGTCGGCGGACACTTGCGGGGCGGCCGGCGTGGCGGCGGGGGCGCTCGGCGGTGGCACCGTGCTGACGAGGTTCTTGATGTCCGCGACCTGCGCCTGCAGCTTCACGAGCCGCCCGTTGACCTCATCGACTGATTCCTTGAGCGCCTGGAACTGCGTGGCCAGCGTGTCGACGCGGGCGCTGACGTTCGCCACCGGCGCCGCCAGAACTTTCTCCTGCCCTTGGACGGTCTTCTCGATCGCCGCCAGGCTCGCCGTGAGACCCTTCGAGGCCTCCAGGTTCTGAGTCAGCAGTTGCTGGAGAGCGGCGAACTTCTCATCGTTCGAACGCTGGAGCGTGCGGACCTGATCTTGCAACAGCGCCATATCGCGCTGGAGCTGGATGATTTCCCGGTCCACCGGCCACGCCGGCAAGGCCGCCAGGACCAACAGCAATAAGATGCGGTGCGACAAGTTCCCTCCTTGTGGACCGCAGGCGGACCGGTCGTACGCTGGCAGCCGGCCCGCCCCGCGGCTCGAACGCGTGGTTGCTAGTTGCCGCCCGCCGAGAAGTGCGCCCGGCGATTGCGCTGCCAGCAGCTCTCGTTGGCCTCCGTGCACTGCGGCCGCTCCTTGCCGTAGCTCACCGCGCTCAGCCGGGCGTTTGCAACCCCCAGGCCCGTCAGGAATTCCCTGGTCGCCTGCGCGCGCCGGTCGCCCAGCCCCAGGTTGTATTCCGCCGATCCGCGCTCGTCGCAGTGACCTTCAATCGTCACCCGCGCGTTGGGGAAGTCCCGCAGCAGGTTATTGAGGGCGGTGGCGTCGCTCGACAGCGTCCCGCGCGCGTCGTCGCGGATGTCGAACTTGTCGTAATCAAAGTAGGCATCCTGCACCGACCGCGCCAGGTTGGAATCGAAGTCTCCTCGCGACGGCGGCGGAGGCGGCGGGGGCGCCGGCGGCCGCACGGTTACCGTGGCCGTGGCCCGGGAGGTGCCGCCGGGTCCCTTGGCCACGATGGTGTACGTGACCGTGTCGGTCGGCGTTACTTGCCGGGTCCCGTTGGCTCCGACCGAGCCGAGGCCCGGTGTGATCTCGGCCCCGTCGGCATTCGTGGCGTTCCAGCGCAGTGTCACCGTCTGGCCGCGCTCAATGGAGCTCGGCTCGGCCGTCAGCGACACGGTCGGCGCCGTCGGCTTGGGTGGCGGCGCGGGCTGGACGGGAGCAGGTGGTGGTGGCGGTGGCGGCGGTGGCGGCGCCTTCTTCTTACATCCCGCCGCGAAAAGTACCAGGCAGAGGCCCAACAGTAACAGGATTAGCTTTCGCTTACGTTCCATTTCGTTCAATCGCCTCCTCGATCTCTTGCTTATCCCTTCCCTACTCTACTTCACTCCCCACACCGGCATTTCATTGCGGCCCGGCGTGGTCAGTTGCTTCAATTGCGTGCCGTCGGCGAGCATGGTCCAGAGCTGGTTCCCGCCGGCGCGAGTCGAAGCAAACACCAGGTGGCGCCCGTCGGGCGACCAACTGGGGTGCTCGTTGCGGCCGACTCCGAACGTCAGTTGCGTGAGGGCTCGGCTGGCCACTTCCATGATAAAGAGATTCAAGTTGCCCGGCTCGAAGCCCTTGGTCCAGGCGAACGCGATCCGCTGGCCGTCGGGCGACCAGGCCGGGTTCACCGCGTCGCCTTCGCCCGACGTCAGACGTTGCGGGTTCAGCCCGTCGGAGTTCATGAGATAGACCTGCGGGGTTCCCGAGCGGCCCGAGACAAAGACCACTTGCGAGCCCGTTCGCGGATTGAACTTCGGCTCTATCTCCACAGCGAGCGTGTTCGTGAGCCGGTGCAGGTTGCCCCCGTCGATGTCCGCAACGTAAAGTTGTACGTGGCCACTCAGCGATGATGAGAAGATCACACGCTTTCCGTCCGGCGAAAAGCTGGGCGTCGTGTTCAGCGAAGCCACTTGATTATAGAACGTCAGGCGCCGGTTTGTTTCGAGAGAATGAATGTAAATGCTCGGCGTCCCCCGGGCAAACGTCGTGAAGGCGATCATGCCGGCGTCGGCGCTGATGTCCGGCGTGATGGAGGTCGCCTTATATTGAGTGATAGCCCGCTGGTTGCTGCCGTCGTAGTCCATCGACCAGATTTCTTTACTGCCCGTGCGGTTGGAAACGAAGTAGATCCGGGAGCCGGCAATGCACGCCCCAGCGCCGAGCCGTTGCAGGATGTCACACGAAAACTCGTGCGCCACCGCGCGCGCCCCGGCGGCGTCGTTGGTGCCGAAATAGCGCTTCCCGAAGACATAGGCCGCGGCGACGCTGTCCTTGGTCACGTCGTAGAGCCAGCTATTGACCGAGAAGCGATCCGCGTCCACGGCCGTGGACCCGAACGCCAGCACCTGCGCCAGTGCGGGCGGCTGCGACCAATCCGTCAGCCAGGGACCCTGCCGGACCGGCTCGGGGGCTGGCGCGGGCTTCTCGCCCTTCCGCAGCCTTTTCGCGGGCGGGCCGGGCGGCCGCATCGGCGGCTTGAAGTCCTCCTGCCGCTTCGGCACTTCGGTCGGGTACATGCTCTTCGGGACCATCTCGAAGACTCCGGCCGACTCCAGGTCGTTCCACAGGGTAGTGTTGAAGGTCTGGCCCACCTCCGCCGGCACGCCCGGACCGGTGATCTCCGGCACGGCAATCCGGAGGCGGCCGCGCTCTCCGCTGATCTTGATCGTCACGTCCGGCTGTTGCGCTCGCCCGGCCAGCACCAATATGGCGGCCATGGCCAGCGCGCCCAGTACGACTGCGGTTCGCTTGGTTTTCATCGTTTCAGCTCAAACCACACTTCGATGGTGACCGAACTCCGGTTCAAGCCCGGCGGCAGCGCCGGAACCGGATTCGCGTTAGTGACGGCCCGCAAGGCGGCAAAATCTACGGCCGATACCCCGCTCGACTGGCGCAGCTTGATGCTTCGCAGGCTGCCGTCCCGCTGGATATCGAACGATACCACGCTGCGCGGCGCCGTTCGCACGTCGTTTCCAATCTGCAGCAGCTCCTTTTGCCATTGTTCGCCGACCCGCCGCTGCAAGGCTTCCACGTACCACCCGTAACCGGCCCCGAAGGCGGTGCCGGGGCCGACGCCGATGCCCACGCCGAAGGCATCGGGCTGGAGTCCCGTAAAGGAGGAGGTGTTGACCCCCATCCCCTTCGAGGCGTAGATCTGGTTGTCGCGCTCCGGCACATAGGGCCGGAACTTGCGCTCCGGCGCCTTGCGCTCCGACTTCTTGGCGTTCGGGCCCGGGAGCGCGACGGCGTCCGGCGCTTCCTCGACCTTGGGCGTCGCCTTGGCCTTGGCTTCGGGCGGCGGCATCGGCACCGAAGACCGGCTGTCGTTGGCGACCGGGTTTTGCACCACCGTCTGCGCCGGCGCCAGCGGAATCCCCCGCACGATGTTGATCGGAATGGAGGCGCCCGGAGTCGCGTTGGGGTCGCCCAGGCTGATCTGGTTGCGCGCCGCGATCCACGACCAGCTCACCGCCATCGTCAGGACGCTGGCGTGGACCAGGATGGCGCCCAGGAAGGGCCTGCGAAGGCTCTCGCTTTGCGCCAGCGGATCGAGATACGCGGTCATTCCGGTTCTATTTTCCCCGTGGCGACCGCTCCAGCGGTTGCGCCACCACGTTCACCTGCACTTTGGCCCGCGCCAGCTCGGCCATCACCTGCACGGGCACTTCCCACGTTACGTTCCGGTCGCAGCGCAGGTAAGCGGACCGCTTCTTGCCCAGCAGCGGCTCCAGGCGCTGGGCCAGCTCGTTTACGTTCACCGGCTTGTCGTTCAGGAACAGCTCGCCCTGGCTGGAGATGTTCACTACCGCCATCTCCTCCGTAGTCTCGGAGACCTGCCGGGTCCGCGGCACGTCGACCTGCACCCCGTACTCCATGACGTGCGCGGTCAGCATGAAGATGATCAGCAGCACCAGCACCACGTCCACGAAAGGCGTGATGTTGATGTCCGCCATCGCGTCGTCGGAGCGGTTCCCGAGTTGCATTGCCACGCCTTACACCTCTCCGAAATTCCGCTCCGCCAGGCTGGTGAACTCCGCGGCGAAATCCTGCATGCGGCTGCCGATCTCGCGGATGCGGTGGCGGAAGAAGTTGTAGAAGATAACGGCTGGGATCGCCGCCACCAAACCGAAGGCGGTGGCGATCAGCGCCTCCGAGATGCCCGGGGCGACCGCCCGCAGGCTGGCGCCGCCCTCCTGGCCCAGCCCCTGGAAAGCGTCGATGATGCCCCACACCGTTCCAAACAGGCCGATGAACGGGGTGGCGGACCCGGTGGTGGCGAGCCAGCTCATGTTGCGCTCGAGACGCGTCAGCTCCTCGCTCGAGCCGAGCGCCAGCGCCCGCTCGAGCGCGCCAAGGTTGTGCAGCTTGCCTTTCCCGTTGACCTGCCGCTCCACTTCCTGGTAGCCGAACTCGAACACGGTGGCCAGGGGCGCCGGCCGGAACTGCACTACGAAGGTGTTCATATCCGCCAGCCGCTCGGTCCGCCGGAAAGACGCCAGGAACTTGTCGTTGGCGCTCGTAGCGCGCCGGAGCGCCCCGAGCTTGGAGAGGATCACGGTCCAGGAGAAGAGCGAGAACAGCAGCAGGACGAACATAACCGCCTTGCCCACCGGGCCCGCGTCCCAGATCATGTGCGCAATGTTGGTTTGAAGCAGCAGTGCAGCAGCGGGTCCGTAGGCTGTCAATTCATCTCTCCGAGCGTTACTCCCACTTTGAAATGTATCACATAAGTTTGGCCCCATCTATAATGTCCGTGTCCGATGCTGCACCAGCTCGAAATCGAGAATTACGCGGTCATCGAAAAGGTGCGTGTGAGCTTCCATACCGGGCTCAACCTGCTCACCGGCGAGACCGGGAGCGGCAAGTCGATTCTGGTGGACGCCTTCTCGCTGCTGCTGGGCGCGCGCGCCTCGCCGGACCTGATCCGGTCGGGCGCCGAGCGCGCCCGCGTCGCGGGAGTCTTTGAGCTGGCCTTCACGCCGGCCCTGCGCGCCTCGCTCGAGGAGGCCGGCCTCGAGCTCGAACAGGGCGAGCTGCTCGCCGAGCGCGAGATCCTGGCCAACGGCAAGTCCCGCGCCTATCTGAACGGCCGGCTCACCACTGCGGCCGCGCTGCGGCAGATTGCGCCGGCGCTGGGCGATATTCACGGCCAGCACGAGCAGCAGGACCTCTTCTCCGCCGACACCCAGCGGGACATGCTCGATCGCTTCGCGCAGGCCCAAGAGCTCGTCGAGCGCGCGGGCGCCGTGTTCCGAGCCTGGAGCGAGACCGGACGCCGCGTCGAAGAACTCCGCCGCAGCGAGCAGGAAAAGCTCCGGCTGCTCGACCTCTACCAGTTCCAGTGCCGCGAGATTACGGAGGCGGCCCCCGAGCCCGGCGAGGACACGCGGCTCGAAGAAGAAAAGCGCGTACTCGCCAACCTGACCCGCATCCAGCAGGCGGCGGGCAGCGCTTTTGACGCTCTCTACGAATCCCCGGCCTCGGCCGTCGCGCAGCTCAAGACCGCGGCTCGCTCCTTCGAGGATCTCGGCCGTTTGGACCACCGTTTCTCGGCGCTCGCCCAAAGCCTCGACGCCGCCCGCATCAGCGTGCAGGAAGCGGCGCTCGAGGTCCGCCACTATCTCGACCGGCTCGAAGCCGATCCGGGCCGCCTGGCGCAGATCGAGGACCGCCTCGTGCTGCTCGAGCGCCTCAAGCGCAAATACGGCGGGACCCTCGACGAGGTGCTGATCTTTGGCAGCCAGGCCGCGGCGCAACTGGCCGGCCTGCAGTCGAGCGAAGAGACCGCGCGGCGCCTGGAGAAGGAGCGGGAACGCTTGCAGGCTGAGTATCAGCAGGTGGCGGCGGAGCTTTCCGAGCGCCGCCGGCAGGGAGCCGCCCGGCTGCAGAAACCGGTCGAAAAGGAATTGGCGGCCCTGGCCATGCAGCGGACTCGCTTCGAGGTCGCGGTAACCCCGGCGGCGGACCACCCCGACTCCTGGTCGGCCCACGGCTGGGACCGCGTCCAGTTCCTGGTCTCCCCCAACCCGGGCGAGCCGCTCCGTCCGCTCGAGTCGGTCGCCTCGGGGGGCGAACTCTCGCGCCTCACCCTCGCCCTCAAGACGTGCCTCGCGGATGGCGGCAGCGCGGGTAATCCCACGCGGACCCTGGTCTTCGATGAGATCGACGCGGGTATTGGGGGGCGCGCCGCCGATGCTGTGGGCCGGCGGTTGCAGCGGCTGGCGCGGTCCTGCCAGCTCCTCTGCGTGACCCACCTGCCCCAGATCGCCGGCTTCGCCGATCACCACTACGTGGTCGACAAGCAGGTCAAGGCCGGGCGAACTCTGACCCTCGTGACCGAGCTGGCAGCGGAGGAGCGGGTGCAGGAACTCGCCCGCATGCTCTCCGGCGCCCACGTGACGCCCGAGGCGCTCGATCACGCCCGGCAACTGCTGCAAGCGGCCCGGAGCCCGGCCTGAAATTGGGTTCGTTTGGGGGCTGCCGAGCGCGGCGTCGTCTCCTTGTAATGAATTGATTTCATTTATATTAGTCGTATTTCTAACGTGAGAAAATTGGGTTCGTTTTATACAAATTTGTTTTTCTTGGCAGCCTTCTCCCAGCGCGATCCGAACTTGTAACATCCCCACCTCCATGATAACGGCTGGGGGGTGTCCGCCGGTGGACGAAAATGGCTAAGTGATTGCCAGGATGAGAGATAAACTTGGCAATTAGCCGTGACCGGGTTTGGCTTGCAATGACTCTCTTCATTTTACATAGTTTTCATATGTATGATACAATCAACATATGAATGCAAATGCCTCAGCTCCCAGTCGAGAGCAGGGCCCCGTTCGCTTGGCCGACCAGGTTTGGATTGCCGCGGCCCTGCTCCACGTGGAGCAACCCGAACGTGAGGATTTCTTGGTCTCGGAGATTGTGGAGCGGGCCGCCCGTGAATTCGGCGGGGTGCGGCCGGGTTTACCGGCGCACGCTTACTCCCACTGTGTCGCGAATCGAGCGCCCAGCCCGACCGGCTACCGCATGCTGTTTGCCACGGGGCCGAACCGGCGGCGGCTTTACAGGCCCTCGGACGCGGCCGATCCATCGCGGCATGGGAAGACGGCGCCGCGACGGGAAGAAATTCCGACCGTATTTCATCGCCTGCTCGATTGGTATGACAGGGAGTTCTGCAACGGCCACGAGCAGGTTCAGCCCGAGCCGCTGGACGCGATCCTGGCGCTCCGTGGCCTGGGCAAGGAGATCTGGGAGGGCGTGGACCCGGACGAGTACGTGCGTGAACTGCGGGAGGGCTGGGATTGAGCCGGGTCTTTTGGGATACCAACCTGTTCATCTATCTGCTGGAAGACCGCGGAGAGCTGGCCGACCGGGTGGAGACTCTGCTGCTAAGAATGAAGGCGCGTAGCGACCAGCTCTACACCTCGGTTTTGACGTTAGGCGAAGTGCTGACCAGGCCGCGGCGGGAGAACCGGATGGATTTGGCTGGCAGATATGAGGCGACGCTGCGCCCGCCCTTCGCTGTCCTGGCATCTTTTGATCGCGGCTGTGCGCGGCACTATGCCCGGATTCGCCAGGACAAATCCATCCGCGCCCCGGACGCCCTGCAACTCGCTTGCGCGGCGCATCTCGGTTGCGACCTGTTCATCACCAATGACGACCGCCTGAGCCGCAAGGTAGTGCCTGGGATTCAGTTTATCTCCTCGCTGGCCCGGGCTTTCCTGTAGCGGGGGGCCGCGAAGCGCCGCGTGCTAGAATCGAGCCAAGTGGGCGAAAAGACTTTCTATCTCGAAACCTTCGGCTGCCAGATGAATGCCCACGACTCCGAAAAGGTCGTCGGCACGCTGATGGCGCAGGGGTACCAGCAGGTCGAGACCCCCGACGAAGCGCACCTCGTCCTCTACAACACGTGCAGCATCCGGGACAAGGCGGAACAAAAAGTCTTCTCGCGCCTGGGGAATTTCAAGAAGCAGTCTGGCAACGGCAAGGTTATCGGAGTGCTGGGTTGCGTGGCCCAGCACCAGGGCGAGCACATCTTCGAGCAGGCCCCCCACGTCAGCCTGGTGTGCGGATCGGCGAGCTACAACCAGTTGCCGCAGATGCTGGTGCAACTCGAGACCGGCCACCGCCGCGTCACGGGTCTCAGTCTCGACACCGACGAAACGTTTGAGACGCCGCTCACGCGCCGTGACAATCCGTTCCGCGCTTACCTCACGATCATCGAAGGCTGCGACAAACACTGCGCCTATTGCGTGGTCCCGTTCACGAGGGGACCGGAGCGGAGCCGGCGGTCGGAGAGCGTGCTGGCCGAGGCGCGGGAGCTCGCCGCCTCTGGCTACACGGAAATCCAGCTTCTCGGCCAGAACGTCAACAGCTACCGCGATCCCTCGCCGGCCGGATGGAACTTCGCTACGCTGCTGGCGCGGGTGGGCGAGATCCCCGGTTTGCGCCGGGTGCGCTTCACCACCTCGCATCCCCGGGACTTTACGCGCGAGATCGTGGCGGCTCTCGAAGAGAACCCGGTGCTCTGCGACCATGTGCACCTGCCGGTGCAGTCCGGCTCGGATAGCGTGTTGCGGCGCATGCAGCGCGAGTATTCGCGCTCCGACTACACCGAGCGCATCGGGTGGATGAAGCGGGCGCGGCGTCCGCTCGCGCTCAGCACCGACGTGATCGTGGGCTTCCCGGGCGAGACGGAGGCGGACTTCCGCGAGACGCTGGGGCTGCTCGACGAAGTGGAATACGATTCGATCTTTTCGTTCACGTACTCGCCGCGTCCGGGAACTCCGGCGATGAGCCTGGACGACAAAGTGCCGGAAGAGGTCAAATCGGAGCGGCTGCAGGTGCTGCAGGAAAAGCAGCGGGCGATTCAGATGCGCCGCAACGCCGCGCTGTTGGGATCGGAGCAGGAAGTCCACATTGAGGGCCGCCGGGGCGCGGACGGGCAGTGGATCGGCCGCACCAGCCAGAACCGGGTGGTGAACTTCACCGCCCCGGACGGCGCCGTAGACGACTACACGCTGGGCGGATACTGCCGGGTGCTCGTGACGCGCGCGGGACCGAACTCGCTGGTCGGCGTGGGGAGCCGCAACTGAGCCGGGTGGTTTATGCTGGTAGAGGGCGGATTGGCGACCGGAGGTGACCCATGGAAGTTGAGATGAAGATCCGCGGTCTGATGATGGATCCGGTGACCAACATGCCCATCGTGATCCTCAAAGACGTCGGTGGCAGCTCGCTTTTGCCCATCTGGGTCGGCGTTTACGAAGCCAACGCCATCGCGCTCGAGATCGAGAAGGTCTCGACGCCGCGTCCCATGACGCACGACCTCATCAAAACCCTGCTGCTGGGCCTCGACGCGGGCATCCGCAAGGTAGTCGTGAACGACCTCAAGGACGACACCTTTTACGCCGTGATCTGGATCGAGCGCAACGGCGAGCTGATCTCGGTCGATTCGCGTCCGAGCGACGCGCTGGCTCTGGCCCTGCGCCTCGACTGCCCGATTTTCGTCGAGGACGAGGTGTTGAAGTCGTCGAAGCTGAGCGGGGCGGTTTCCGAGAAGGTCAACCAGGAAGAGCTGCGCCGCTGGCTCGAGAACCTCAACAACGAGGATCTCGGCCCCTACAAGATGTAGGTTCCCCCCGATGCTGGAGCAACAGCTCGAGCGCCTGGCTCGGGCCGGCTTCGAGCTCCTGCCGACCCTCGAAATTCTGACCCACTACGTGCTCGAGCGCGACGGCTTCGTCGCCCTGGTGGAACGGCGTCCGGACGGCGGGTTCGGGCGTGCCGGGGCGCCCGGCCGGCTGCTGGACGGCGCCTTCGCCGTGCTGGTGTGGCGGGGCGGCGAAGCCTTCTTCGTCGCCAAGGGTCGGGAAGAGGCGGCGACGGCGGAGCAGGTGGCGGCCGTGCGGCGGTTCGACGCCGAGTTGCGCGCGGCGTTGGGTTAGCAAAAAGAAAAGGCCGCCGGATGGTATCCGGCGGCCTCCAGGTCAAGATTCGATTCTACGGGGCTTTCTTTGGCGCGGCCTTCTTGGCGGGAGCTTTCTTCACTGCCGGCGCCTGGGGCAGCCCGTCGATGATCTTTCCACCCTTCATGTTGATCATGAAGGGATCGGGGGTGTACTCGGTGGGCTCGGAGCCCTCAAATGTGATCACCGTCCCTTCCGGCAGGGCCCGGGGCAGTGCCTCGTCCAGTGTTAGAGTCACCTCAGCGGTGGTGGGCCCCGTCATGGCGAGTGTAAGGGTTTTGGGCCGGGCGGCGGGCGTCGCTGACAGCACGGTTCCCTTCATCTTCGGCATCCCCTTGCCTTTCATCTCCTGCCAGAAGGCGTCCTTCTCATCGTTCAAGCGCTGTTTGACAGTTACGAAGAAGGCCAGCAGGGGATCTTTCTTCTGCAGTTCTTCGGCCTGCTCGGCAGCGATTTCTTCCTTGGTCTTGATCTTGAAGTCCGGCGCCGGCAGGGCGTTGGCTTTCGCCAAATTCTTCAACTGCGCGAGACCGGCGGCATCCGAGCCGTGGTAGTTGTTGTAGGCCTTGGTGAGGAAGGCATCGACCTGCTGGCGTCCCTGCGGGGCGAGCGCGCCGGGACCGTCATAGGCTGCTGCCCGGGCGAAGCTGTAGAGCGCCAGCGTGTTCTTCTCGGCGTTCCGCTGGGCCTGCACCACCGTACCGAGCCAGAATGACACCTGGGCTCCCATGGGGTTGGCCTGCAACGCCTTGACGAACTCCTGTTCGGCCGCCTCGTTCTGTTTCTCCGCCATGGCCGCCCAGCCCAGCGCCTGGTGCGCCAGGAATTGGGCCGCCTTCTGGGCGTTGCTCCAGTCGGCGTCGGAAGCGTTGGGTGGTTTCTCGGCGCTCAGCAGGCCCTGCGCCGCCGCCTTGGCGTCTGCGATCACTGGTGGCGTCGCCTGGCCGAGGAACGGCGTGATGGAAGCGATAGTGAAGTTGGCGCTGAAATCCTTCGGGACGATCTTCAGCACTTCCTTCGCCGCCTCAATGGCCTTGGCCGGCTGGTTCGCCTGCTGATAGGCCTGCATGTAGAACTTCCAGCGCTCTTCCTGGTAGTCCGTCTCGGCGTACTTCTGCTTCCACTGGTCGAGCAGGCCGATCTTCTTGGTGGGATCGGTTTCCTTCAGGACGCTGTTGAAGAGGTCGTACTCTTCGCGGTCCTTGGGCTTCTTCTCCTTCGCCTGCGCCTGCAGGGGATTCGAGCCTAACGACCAGGTCGTCAACCCCAGCGCCAGCAAGTACGCGAGTCCCAGCAGGCAAACGATGCGCCTTTTCATAGCAAAACCTCCCTACCAGCGGGGCCATATCTATAGACTCGGCTGCTCACCCCATGGTTCCGAGGGACACCAGCCGTGTTATCCCCTACTTGGCGGCCAAGGCGGAGTATATAGCAGTGCAAAACCCGTTGGCAAGGGCCGCCGCGAATTTCCGTACCGGCCCGGAGAGCCCCCCGGCCAGGGCCCCCCTGGGGATCTGTTACAATCCGGGCTTTCCTTTGCCGTCTGGAGATCGCTGGTTGCCCTCACGACATCTGGATCTCGGGCTCATCGTTGTGTACCTGGTGGGGATTACCGCCTTCGGCGCCCGCTTCCGCCGTTCGCAGAAATCTCTGCGGGATTACTTCCTGGGCGGCCGCCGGGTGGCCTGGTGGGCGATTGCGCTCTCCATCGTCGCCGCCGAGACCAGTACCCTCACCATCATAGGGACCCCGGCCCTGAGCTTCACCGGCAACATGGGCTTTCTCCAGGTGGTGTGCGGCTACCTCGTGGCGCGCGTGCTGATCTGCCTAGTGTTCATCCCCCAGTACTTCCGCGGGGAGATGTTTACAGCCTATGAGCTGATGCGCCGCCGCTTCGGCGAACGGATCCGGCGCTTTACCGCCGCGATCTTTCTTGTCGTGCGGGCGCTGGCCGAGGGGGTGCGGGTCTTTGCGATCTCGATCGTGATTTCGATTGTGCTCGGCACCGGGGAGCTGGCCTCCATCTGCATCATCACGCTGCTGACGCTGTTCTATACCTTCGAGGGCGGTATGACGGCGGTGATCTGGACGGACGTCATACAGATGTTCCTGTACGTCGCCGGGGGCCTGGTGAGCTTCTGGGCGATCCTGCAGCATGTCCCCGGTGGCTGGACCGAGGTCGTGCGTCTGGCCGGCCCAGCCGCAAAGTTTCAGATTTTCGACTTCCGGCTGGAGGTCACCCGCGAATTCTTTACCCGGACCTACAGCTTCTGGGCCGGACTGTTGTGTGGAACTTTCCTCGCGACCGGTACCCACGGTACCGACCAGCTCATCGTCCAGCGTCTGCTCAGCGCCCGCTCGGAACGGGACAGCAAGCTGGCGCTGCTGGCGAGCGGCGTGGTGATCGTGGTGCAGTTTACCCTTTTCTTGTTGATCGGTATCCTGCTCTTTGCCTTCTACCGCCAGACGGGCCTGCCGCCACCGCGTCCTTTGGACCGCATCTATCCCAGCTTCATCTGGACCTACTTGCCGGTGGGGGTGGCGGGCCTGGTGACGGCCGCCGTGCTGGCGGCGGCCATGTCGAACATTTCCGCGGCCCTGAATTCCCTGGCCTCGACCACGATCATGGACTTTTACAGGCCGATATTTGGCCGGCCTAGCCGCGATGAAGCTTACTACCTGCGGCTCTCCCGGTGGGCCACGGTCGGCTGGGGCGCGGTGTTGCTGGGCATTGCCACCCTGGCCCGGAATTGGGGCTCGGTGCTCGAGGCGGGCCTCGGCGTCATCTCTATCACGATCGGCGCTCTGCTGGGGGTGTTCCTGCTCGGCATCCTGACCCGCCGCGCGCATGAGCGCGGGGCCATCGTGGGCATGGTCGCAGGCTTCGCTACCATGCTGGCTCTGCACTTCGCCACCCGGACCGCCTGGACGTGGTACGTCGTGATCGTCACCACCCTGACCTTTTCCGTTGGCTACCTGGCCTCGCTCGTCCTGCCGCCCTCGGGCGCGGGCGCGGATTCCGCCTCATGACCGGGCGTCCAGAGCTGATTCGGGGTCTTAGCCCGTTGGAAGCGGCGGCCATCGTCGTGGGGACCGTGATCGGCAGCGGCATCTTTCTAGTGCCGAAAGCCATGGTGCTGCAGGTCGGCACGCCGGGCAAGGTAACCATGGTCTGGATTCTGGGAGGGCTGCTGTCGCTGTTCGGTGCCCTCACCTATGCCGAGCTGGGGGCGGCGCTGCCGGAGACTGGAGGCGAATACGTCTACCTGCGCGAGGCCTATGGGCAGTTCTGGGGCTTCCTCTACGGCTGGACGCAGTTTTGGGTTGCCAAGAGCGGTTCCATCGCCACTCTGGCCACGGCCTTTGTGTACTATCTGGCCAACTTTTTTCCCGCGCTCGAGGCTCGCCTGCTGCGGGTCCCGCTGCCCCTCGGGCCCGGCGGCGGTCCGCTCGATATTTCGTACGGGCAGATACTCGGGATGGCCTTGATCCTGGGACTGGGATTTGTGAACTATTTTGGCATCCGGGCGGGTGGCCGGCTCCAGGCGCAGGCGACGGCCCTTAAGGTGGGGCTGATCGTCACGCTGGTCCTGCTGGCCTTGCTGCTAGGGGCCGGCTCCGCTGCCAACCTGCACACCGCCGTGCCGGCCCCGGGGGGTATTTCGGGCTGGATGGCGGCGCTGGTGGCGTCCCTATGGGCCTATGACGGCTGGAACAATCTGGCGATGGTAGGGGGTGAAGTACGGGACCCGCAGCGGCAGATTCCACGCGCGCTCATTCTCGGCGTGCTCGGGGTCGCGGGGCTCTATTTGGCTGCAAACTTCGCCTACTTTTTTGTGCTGCCGGCGTCGGAAGTCGCCGCGAGCGACCGCGTGGCAGCCGCGGTGGCGCGCCAGTTCCTCGGTCCCGCCGGCGGTCACGCCGTGGCCGTAGCGGCCCTGGTGTCGATTTTTGCCGCCTTGAACGGCTCGATCCTCTCGGGCGCCCGTATCCCCTTTGCTATGGCCCGCGACGGCCTCTTCTTTTCGGCCCTCGGCCGCGTACACCCCGTCCACCGGGTGCCCCACTGGTCGATTCTCGTTCTCATCGTCTGGTCGGCAATTCTGATCTTGTCCGGCCGCTACGAGCAGCTTTACACCTACGTGATCTTCGCGAGCTGGATCCTCTACGGCCTGACCACCGCTTCGGTGTTCGTCTTGCGCCGGCGCCGTCCGGACCTCGCGCGGCCCTACCGGACGCTGGGGTACCCGGTAGTACCGGCCCTGTTCGTCGGCGCCGCGACCTTCCTAGTACTGGTGACGCTGGTGAATTCCCCCCGCGAGTCCTTAATGGGTCTCGTTCTGCTGGCCGCTGGCGTGCCATTTTACCGGTATTGGACGCGCAGATTCGGCTCCACCCGGACTTAAAGCATGCTAATTTAGCTACAGAACGCGACCGCCAGGCCGTTTTTGAGGTGGAGAACGGCGCCAGCGGGCGGACGGGGCCAAAATTCTTGTTCTGAATTCAGAACAAAACTATTGCCTGTGCCTAGCTTTTTTGATATAAATAGGTCGTTCCGGTAGTTCTGGCCAGATTTGTTCTGAATACAGAACAGCCGATGGCAGGATCGAAGGGGACCACGATACTCGATAATCGGGCCCCGGAACAAGCGAAAATCATTGGTGAGAGGGATAGGGATGGACGTCAATAAGATTCTTTTTGAGCTCCGCGAAGAGCGGCAACAAATCGAGGAAGCGATCATTTCCTTGGAGCGACTGGCCCGGACTCGTGGCCGCCGGAGGGGTCGCCCGCCCGCCTGGCTCGCGGCTGCCACCGCCAAGCGTGGCCGGGGACGCCCCCCCAAGAACGGCAGCGCGGCAACCAAGAAAATGGCGGCCTAGCAGCCTGTGGCTGAGCCGCGACCGTGAGGGAGCGGTTATTACTAGCCAGCGCGGCGTCAGTAGAGCAGATACCGGGCCCGAAGCTGGCGGAATTTTTCGAGAGCGTCCTGCCAGCCGGCCCGAATTTGCCGGGGGTCCTCCCCCCGGGCTAGTTCCTGGATGGTTTTCTCGTTACCGATCAGTTGGGCGGTCTGACTCAGGTCCATGCGCCCAGGGAAAAGCTTGACCAGCGCTGCCGCCACCTCCACGCCCAGTTGTGCCGCGTCGAGGACGGCGCGGTTGGTCACGACAATCTGAACGCCCGACGCTTTCTTGCCGGCCAGGCGCGAGGCGGTAGGGGTGCGCTCGGCCGCATAGAACCGTACGCCGGGAATCTCGCGCTCGTTTAGGTAAGCCGCCAGCGCCGGCCCGTCGATCCAGTCCGCGCCGAGGAACTCGAACGGGGTGTCGGTGCCGCGTCCCACGGAGTAATTCGTCAGGCCCTCCAGCATCCCGATCCCGGGGTAGACCACCGCCTGGGAAAGCGTGCGCAGGTTCGGGGAAGGGTCCACCCAGGGCAGTCCGGTCTCATCGAAAAAATCGGCGCGCTCCCAGCCTTCCATCCGGATAACTTCGAGCTGCGCCCCGATCTTGTTTTCGGTGTTGAAGAACCGCGCCAGCTCTCCTATCGTCATCCCGTGGCGCACGGGCAGCGGGTAGTAGCCGATGAACGAGACGAGTTTCGGATCGAGCAGCGGCCCCTCGACCGCGACGCCGTTGACCGGGTCCGGCCGGTCGAGCACGTAGAAAGGAATCTTCTGGCGCGCGGCGGCCTCCATCGCGTAAGCCATGGTGGTGGGGTAGGTGTAGAAGCGCACCCCCACGTCCTGGATGTCGAATACCAAGGCGTCGACCCCGCGCAGCATCTCGGGCGTCGGCCGCCGGCGGTTCTCTTCATACAGACTTAAGACCCGGATGCCGGTGGCCCGGTCGACGGTATCGCCGACGTTCGAATCGACTTGTCCGAGTAAGCCGTGCTCGGGTGAAAGAATGACCACTGGCTTGACTCCGGCCGCGACGAAGAGGTCGATGTTCCGCCGGCGCTGGCGGTCGATGCCGGTATGGTTCGTGATCAGCCCCACTTTCTTGCCCTGGAATACGCGGAAGCGGTCGCGGACCAGCACGTCGAGCCCCGTCAGAACGTGGCCGTTCCGGTATCCCTGCCGGGGCACGCTGGCCAGCAGTTCGGAGCGGCTGGTGACGGGCCGGCTCGCAGCGCGTGGCCGGTCGGTCAGGGAATCCTCCGGCAGCGCCGCCGCAACCGCCGTGGCCACCCGCGAGCGCAGGCTGATGATCGCGGGCCGGCGGTGCGGGTGCACGCTATTCGCCAGCAGCAGGACCCAGGTCTTGGTGGCCGGATCGATCCACAGCGAGGTCCCGGTGAACCCCGTGTGGCCGAACGACCCGACCGGCAGCAACTCCCCACGGTTGGACGCATAGGGCGAATCGATGTCCCATCCCAGGCCCCGCACCGCCGGGTGGTTCGGCGGCGACTGCGGCGTGGTCATTTTCTCCACCGTGAGCGGGCTGAAAATGCGCACCGTCCCGAGACGGCCCCCGCCGAGCAGCATGTCGGCGAAGCGGCCCAGGTCGTCGCCGGTCGAAAAGAGGCCGGCGTGTCCCGCCACGCCGCCCATGTATCGTGACGTCGGGTCGTGGACCACGCCGCGCAGGACGGTCCCATCCTCGAGGCGCTCCGTCGGTGCGATACGCGGCCGCAGCGAGGCGGGAGGCGTGAACATGGTCTCCTTCATCCCGAGAGGTGCAAATACCCGCTCCGTGGTGAACTCGGGCAGCGTCTGGCCGCTCACGCGCCGCACGATCTCGCCCAGCAGGATGAAATTGATGTCGCTGTAAATGAACCGCACCCCCGGCGGCGTCATCGGCTTTTCCGTCAAGGCCCGCTTGACGCCGGTTTCGTAGCCGCTCCAGGCCGGCTCGATATCGACATCGGGACGCAGACCGGAAAAATGCGTCATCAGGTGGCGCACGGTGATCGGGCTATGGCCGCCGCCGAACTCCGGCAGGTATTCGTTCACCCGGTCGTTGATCCGGACCTTGCCGGCCTCGACCAGCAGCATCATGGCGGAGGTGGTCGCTACAACCTTGGTGAGCGACGCGCAGTCGAAGATCGTGTCCACCGTCATCGCCTCGCGCTGGGGCACGAGACTGCGGTTGCCATACGCACTCCGGTGCAGAATCTTGCCCTGATTGCTGACCAACAATACGGCCCCCGGGATCTCGTCCTTCTGGACCGCTTGCTGGACGATCTCGTCGAGCGCGGCCGACCCGCGCCACCCGGTTTGCGCCGCCGCCGGCGCGGTTATCAAGAGCGCCGCGAGCAGCGCCACCACCACCCATTCGCGGGTCCGCATGCCGTCATCTTAGCGCAGCGGCGGTAGCACGTTACAGAGCCGTGACCGTGAGGGAGCGGTCATCACCACAGGCTGCTAAGATAAAGCGTTGCTCGAGCACCTCTCGACTGAACAGCTCAATCCGGCTTCCGCCGAGATAGATCTGCTTCCCACCGCACAAGTCCTCGCCATTATGAATGCCGAGGATCAGAAGGTCGCTGTGGCGGTCGAGCGCGAGATCCCCCGCATCGCGAGCGCCGTCGACGCCATCGCCGCCGCCTTACGCCAGGGCGGACGGCTCTTTTACATCGGCACCGGCACGAGCGGCCGCCTGGGCGTGCTGGACGCCGCGGAGTGCCCGCCGACTTTCGATGCCCCACCGGACATGGTCCAGGGGATCATTGCCGGCGGCGAAGCGGCCCTGTCGCGCGCCACCGAAGCAAGCGAAGACGTCCCCGCAGCGGGCGCGGCCGACCTGACCGCGCGGGGCTTCACGGGGCGCGATGTCCTGGTGGGCCTCACGGCAAGCGGCCGGACTCCCTACGTGCTCGGCGCCATCCGCCACGCCCGGTCTCTCGGGGCCGTCACGGTGGGGGTGACGTGCAACCCGGACGCCGAAATCTCGCGCCTCGTCGACCATCCGATTGCGCCGGTCGTCGGGCCCGAGATTGTCGCCGGCTCGACGCGGCTCAAGTCCGGCACGGCGCAGAAGCTGGTGCTGAACATGCTCTCGACGGGCGCCATGATCCGGCTGGGCTTCGTCTACCGGAACCTGATGGTCAACGTGCAGCCGAAGAATGAGAAGCTGCGCGACCGCGCTCGGCGCATCGTAGCGCAGGCCGCCAGTTGTGACGCGGCGCGCGCGGCCGAGGCTCTGGCAGCCGCCGGCAACAGCGTCCGCGCGGCCATTGTGATGGTGCGGCTCGGCGTGGACTTGGCCGAGGCTCGCCGGCTTCTCGCCGCCTCCGGCAATCGCGTCTCAGCCGCTTTGGAACTCGGCGCGGGCTGAGCCATGGCTCTCACCGCTTTCCTGGCCGCGACCGTCTACACGCCCGACCCCATCGCAAACGGCGTCGTCCTGGTAGAGGACGATCGCATTGTTGCCGTCGGTCCCCGCGACGCCGTGGACATTCCGGCCGGCGCCGCGCGGGTGGACGCCGGTAACAGCGTGATCGCCCCCGGCTACGTGGACATTCACATCCACGGCGCGGGAGGCCACGATCTGATGGAAGCCTCGCACGAGTCTGTCGAAGTCGTCTCGCGGACGCTCGCCCGCTACGGGGTGACGTCGTATTTCCCCACCACCGTGACGGCGCCGGAAGGTCGCACCGTACAGGCGCTCGAATCGCTCGCGGCCTGTATCGAAGACGCCGCCGCCACGCCGACCGGCCTGGCGCAGCCGCTCGGGATCCACATGGAGGGCCCCTTCATCAGCCCGCAGCGGCGGGGCGTTCACCCGGTCGAAAGCATCGCCGCACCGGCGCTCGACGCGTATCGGCGGTACGCCCGCGCGGCCGGGGGCAAATTGCGGATCATGACCATCGCGCCCGAGCTTGCCGCGGTCCCCGAGGTCATCGCCGAGATGCTCGGGTCCGGGGTGCGCCCGTCGCTGGGCCACACCGATGCGAGCTTCGAGGACGCCGAGCGCGCCGCCGCGGCCGGCGTGCACCAGGCGACGCACATGTTCAACGCCATGCGTCCCTTTGGGCACCGCGACCCCGGCGTGATCGGGGCCGTGCTGACCGATGCGCGGCTGCACGCCGAGCTTATCGCCGACGGCGTCCATGTGGACCCGGCGGCGATCCGTCTGCTCTACCAGTGCAAAGGCGATTGGGGCATCGTCCTGGTGTCGGACGGCATCAGCGGCACGGGCATGCCGGACGGTCTCTACCCGCTGGCGGGCTTGGTGGCCGAAGTGAAGGACGGCGTCTGTCGCTACCAGGGCGCGCTCGCGGGCAGCGTCCTCACGCTCGACCGCGGCGTCCGCAACATGCGCCGCTTTCTCGGGCTGCGGCCGGAGCAGGCGCTCCGCATGGCTACGCGAAATCCGGCCGAACTGCTGGGCATCGCCGACCGCAAGGGCATTCTGAAGCCCGGGGCCGATGCCGACTTCGTGATTCTGGACGCCGAGCTCGAAGTGCGCGCAGTGTATGCTCGCGGTAGGGCGGTGACGATCCACTAGCGATGGATAAATTTCTCATCCAAGGCGGCCGCCCCTTGAGCGGCGTAATCGAAGTGAGCGGCTCGAAAAACTCCGCCCTGCCGGCCCTGGCGGCGGCACTGCTCACGGAGGACGAAGTGCGCCTGGAGCGGGTCCCGGTAGTGCGCGACATCCGCACCATGGCGCGGCTGCTCTCCGATATCGGGGCCGAAGTGCGCGAAGAGGCGGGCAGCTACGTGATCCGCACGGCGGAAATCACCAGTCCCGAGGCTCCGTATGAGCTGGTGAAAACCATGCGCGCTTCGAGCCTCGTCCTGGGACCGCTCGTCGCGCGTACCGGCCGCGCCCGCGTCTCGCTGCCCGGCGGCTGCGCCATCGGCGCCCGGCCGATCAACCTCCACATCCACGGACTCGAAAAGCTCGGCGCGCGCATCCGCCAGCGCCACGGCTACGTCGAGGCCCAGGCCCCCAAGGGCCTGAAAGGAGCCCTGGTGCGCTTCGACCGTATCACCGTCACCGGCACCGAAGACCTGCTGATGGCCGCAGTGCTGGCCGACGGCGAAACCGTGCTCGAAAACGCCGCCCGCGAACCGGAAATTCCAGATCTCGCCGACCTGCTCGTCAAGATGGGCGCGCATATCGAAGGCGCCGGAACCTCGACCATCCACATTCAAGGCGTCTCGAGATTGCACGGCGCGGTCCACACCATCATCCCGGACCGCATCGAAGCCGGAACCTTCCTGATCGCCGGAGCCATCACTGGGGGCGACCTCACGGTCCGGGGTGGCCGCGCCGATCACCTGGGCGCGCTGCTCGAGAAGCTCGCCGAGACCGGGGCCGATCTCGACCACGCCGCCGATGGGACGATACGTGTCCGGGCCCCGCGGCCGCTCCAGAGCCAGGACGTGACGACGCAGGAACACCCCGGCTTCGCAACCGACCTGCAAGCCCAGTGGATGGCCCTCATGACGCAGGCGGAAGGCACTTCGGTCGTCACCGAGATGATTTTCGAGAACCGCTTCATGCATGCTCAAGAGCTCAGCCGCATGGGGGCGGACATCTCGATTCAAGGCTCGCGAGCGGTCGTGCGCGGCCGCACCCCGCTCACCGGCGCGGGGGTGCTCGCCTCCGATCTGCGGGCTTCGGCTTCGCTCGTGCTGGCCGGCCTGGTGGCCGAAGGCGAGACCGTGATCGACCGCGTCTATCACATCGATCGCGGCTATGAGAAAATCGAGGAGAAACTTTCCGCCGTCGGCGCCCGCATCCGCCGCGTCGACTAGTGCGCCCGGAGGCCGCCATGGTTCACTCGCCTGAATTCGTGAGGATTGTCGACGACGCCAAGACTCGCGTCAAGGAATGCACGGTCGAGGACGTTCGCCGCAGCCGTGCGGCCGGCGAGAAGTTCCTGCTGGTCGACGTCCGCGAGGATTCCGAGTGGACTGCCGCGCACGCCGCAGGCGCGATTCACCTCGGCCGCGGGATCATCGAGCGCGACATCGTCGCGACGGCGCCCGACAAGGGCTCCAAGCTGGTGCTCTACTGCGGCGGCGGCTACCGCTCAGCCCTCGCCGCCGACAACCTGCAAGAGATGGGCTACACGAACGTCTACTCCCTCGCCGGCGGCTGGAGAGCCTGGAACGAAGCCGGCTTGCCGACCGAGAAGTAATTAGCGGCGGCGGGGCCGCGGCGACGCTGGCCCAACGTCCAGCCCGCAAGCCTGTGCCCCAATTGCAAGCTGGCGGTCGTGAGTCAGGAAAGTCAGCGGTTCGCCACGATCCTCGATCCACAGGAGAGCGCTCGCGAGGTGGATGGCGTCGAGGGTACCGAGTTCGGTCGGGAATGATGAGCAAGCCCGCTCCCGCACCCTCGGCGAAACCGGGATTTCTTCGAATCTCGACAGAACCTCTCGCAGGAAGGCCACGTGCTCCGCTACGGCGACAACGGACAGGCTTCCCCGTACCCTCAGCCGGTCCAAATTACGCCGGGCTTCGACCCATGTGAGTTCACTGGTCACGGACCAATCCCAGGCGCCCCAAGTCCCGATGGCCTCGGGTTGCTGCAGGAGCCACCGCAGCAGGACTGAGGTGTCCAGATAAACCGTCACAGCCAGTTACAGAAAGCGATCCCGGCGTTCCTCACGGAGCGCTCTTTCCAGGTCCTTTAGCTTCAGGTTTTTGGGGCGAGGAGGCCGCTGCATGGTGTCCAGGTCCTTCAGCGACCCCACCGGAGGCCGCGTCTCCAACCGCCGCGCCGGCGCAGTATAAGGCACCAGACGAGCCACCGGCGTGTCCCGGTCCTTGATGACGATCTCGCTTCCCGCCTGGGCGGCGCGCAGGTACCGGCTCAACTGGCTCTTGAACTCCGCGATGCGTACTTCAGACCTCATGTGTACCATTATGGCCACATGTGGCCCGAAATCACAATGACGGGGCTACACCATCCCCTCGAACAGAACGCTCGACAGATACCGCTCGCCGGAATCCGGCAGTATGGTCACTATGGTCTTCCCCGCGAATTCCGGTAGCTGGGCGAGCCGGCGCGCCACCGCCACCGCCGCCCCACAGGAAATCCCGGAAAGTATCCCTTCCTCCCGCGCCAGCCGCCGGGCGTACTCGATGGACTCTTCATTCGTCACCGCCTCCACGCGGTCGACCATCGAAATATCGAGCGTGTCCGGGATGAACCCGGCTCCGATGCCCTGGATGCGGTGCGAGCCGGGCCGCAGGCGCTGGCCCTTCATGTGCTGCGCAATCACCTGGCTCGCGGCCGGCTCGACCGCCACACTGACGATCGGCTTGCCCATTTTCTTCTTGATGAAGCGCGAGATGCCGCTGATGGTGCCGCCGGTGCCCACGCCGCAAACCAGCACGTCGATCGCGCCCCCGGTGTCTTCCCAAATCTCGGGCCCCGTCGTCTTGAAATGGATCTCCGGATTAGCGGGGTTCTTGAACTGGTGGAGCATCACGTAGCGATCCGGGTCGGACGCCACAATCTCTTCCGCCCGCCGGATAGCCGCGTTCATGCCCTGATCGTCCGGCGTCAGCTCGAGCCGCGCTCCGAAAATCTTCAAAATGCTGCGGCGCTCGATACTCATCG
>JBGPDC010000063.1:0-26860 GCA_041482115.1 Terriglobia bacterium
CGTCGGAGCTTTGAAAGGCGCCTCCTCCCAGCAGGTGACGATCGAGAAGCTGCTGCCGCTGGCCAGCCTTGAACCCGGCCAGTACACCTTGAAGATTACGGTGACCGACAACCTGGCCAAGACGACGCTGACGCCGTCGGCTACGTTTACCGTGAAGTAGCGAGGTCTTTTTTGATGCCCGGATTTCGCGGCAGGGTTTTGGTGGGGGCAGCGGGCCTGCTGGCTTGCTGGCTCGGCGCCATTCCTCTGCGCGGGGCGGTGGCCGGCTCGATCGCCGGCTCAGTACTGGACGAGCACGGCACGCCGCAGATCGGCGCCTCAGTGACGCTGCTGGCCGCCGATGGCCACGCCTTGCTGCGCGTCTTCACCAACCAGAAGGGCGCCTTCCTCCTCGATAACCTCTTCCCGGGACGGTACGCAGTGCGGGTCAGCGTGCCTAGTTTGCTGCCGGCGCTGCGCGATAAGATTCTGGTCGAGCCCGGCGTGCGCGCTTACCTGGCGGTGCAGCTTAGTAACCTCTTCACTTCCATCCAACTGGCGTTCCCGGCCGAAGGGGACCTGCGAGACATGACCGAAGACTGGAAGTGGGTGCTGCGTACCGCCTCGACCACGCGTCCGGTGTTGCGTCTGGCGGGCGTCCCCTGGGAAGAGAAGGAGCGGCAAGAAGTTCTCCGCAAGTTTCATGGCGCGGTCGGCGATGTGCAGGGCCTGATACGGCTCAGCGCCGGCGATGGCGGCCGCGTCTCCGGTCTCGGCACGGAATCGGACCTCGGCACTGCGTTTGCGGTGGCGACGTCGCTGTTTGGCACCAACAACGTGCTCGTGAGCGGCAACCTCGGCTACGCCTCCACGCGCGGCGCTCCCACGGCGGGTTTCCACACCAGCATCAGCCACGAGATGCCTTACGGCACGCCGGAGCTTTCCGTGACGGTGCGGCAGTTGTTCCGTCCCACGGACGCCGGCCGCACGCTGTTCGGGCCCGCGGGTTCCAGCGGCGCGCTGCTCCAGACCCTCACCCTCGGGTTTCAGGACCACCTGGTCCTGGGCGATCAGGTCCAGCTCGACTACGGTTTTCTGTATGACTCGATCAGCTTCCTCGACCGGCTCAACTACGTGAGCCCCTTCGGAAGCCTGACCTATCGCGTGGACGATGACACCCAGGTGATCCTGCGCTATTCCGGAGGCATGCCCCGCAACGACGACACGTCCGGAGAAGGCGCTCTCGGCCGCAATCTCTCGGCCCTCGCCCTCTACCCGCGCATGTCCTTGCGCGATGGCCGGGCGGCCCTGCAGCGTGGCGATCACGTGGAGATCGGCCTGCGCCAGGACCTCGGAAACGCCGGAGTCGTCGAGCTCGCCGCCTACCACGACAACTTTACGAATGCGGCTGTTACGGCCATCGCACCGGGGGACCTCTACGCGAGCGGCGACCTGCTGCCGGATCTGTTCGCCAATACGGCGGCGTTCAATGCCGGGTCCTACCAGACGAACGGCTACCGGATCTCGTATTCGCGGCGCCTGGCCGAGCATCTGCAAGCGGCGGTCACGTATGGTTTAGGCGGCGTGTTGACGCCCACCAGCGATACACTCACCAGTAACGATCCGGCCGAATTGCGCGCCTTGCTGAAACCCCGCATGGAGCAGACGGTGACAGCCCTGTTGATGGCCCAGGTGCCGCAGTCGCGTACCTGGATTTCGTCGTCCTACCAGTGGGGCAGCCGGCACGGCGTCACGTCGCCGGACGTCTTCAACGTTTCCCCGACGCACGCCACGCCCGGCTTCAACGTAAAGGTGCGCCAGCCGCTGCCGCAGGCCGACTACATCCCGGGCAAGTTCGAGGCCACGGCGGAGTTTCGCAATCTGACGGCGGATGGCTATATGCCGCTCCGCACCGTTGACGGCCGGACGCTCTACCTGATCCGGGCGGCCCGCAGCTTCCGTGGCGGCGTGAACTTCATCTTCTGATCATGCTCCTTCGTATTCTGGTGGCGGTGGCGCTATTGTCGGTGGCGCCCCGGGCGGACGCCAAGGACAAGCTGACCCAGATCACCATCGAGGTCCGCAACCAGGACAACGAGCCGGTGGATCGGGCGGCCGTGATCGTGAAACCCCTGAAAGGGAGCGGCAAGGTCCGCCGCGCCTACGAGCTGCGCACCAGCCAGCAGGGCACCGCCCCCCTGCCGCCGCTACACACCGGCACCTTCCTGGTGCAGGTGATCGCCAAGGGCTACCAGACGCACGGCGAGAAATACGAAGTCACCGAGCCCGAGCGCGTCATCAAGATTCAGTTACAGCCCCCGCAAGACCAGTTCTCCGTGCATAAGTAGGCGGAGCGCGGCTTTACCTAGACGCGTGGCGACAGGATACGCGCGTCAACTCGCGGCAACCGTTGAAAACCCCGGTCGAAGGAGACAATCGTGAGTCCGTGCGCCTCCGCCACCGCGGCCAGCTAGACGTCCGTCCAGTTTCCGGGACTGCCGGTGAGGCGTGCACTCAGACGGCGGAAGGTGGTTTCCACGCCGCCGGGTTCTCCGAGAAACATCACCCGGACATCTGCGCGCAATTCATCGTAGGCGCGCCAGGCCTCCCGGGAACTGAGAACGTCCTGGCCCATCACCTGCGGGTTCGTCAGCAGCCGCAGGTAAGCTAACTGCGCGAGCCGGCAGAACGCCGCCTGCCCCGGCCCCACCGTATCGAACCATTGGTGAGCCGCCTGGTAATGAGCATGCCGGTCCGAAGACAACGCCAGCCAGACGTTGACATCAACCAAGAAGGATTTCATCGATTTCGGCGTTGGTTAGAGCCAGCACGCCGGGCTCCTTGGAGCGGATCAGCGGGAAGCGGGCTCGACGGCGCTTCGGGGGCGCGGCATGCAGTTCCTTCTCGACGGCGCGCAGGATGATCTGCTTGAGGCTGCTGCCTTCGAGTGCGGCCGTCGCCTTCAGGCGGCGAAAGACGGGGTCCGGCAGATCGACAGTGGTCCGCATAAAAGCATAATAGCATAGCGCGACCCGGCAGCGAGCTACATCATCGCCGTCGGCGGCGCGGGCTCGTCCGGATGCCCCGCGTTGGCCAGCGGCACCTTGATCATCACGTAGGCCAGGATGGCGAGCACGACGATGCCAGCCAGGTAGGTAGGCTCGCTGAATATCGTCGGGATCTTCCAATCCAGGATGTAGAAGGCGGCCACCACCAGGCCCATCAGGCCCTCGCCCGCTATGAGTCCCGAGGCGGTCAGCACCCCGACATTCTCCACGCGGGCCTTTTGTGCGTCGTTGAGGCCCTGGCGGTCGCGCAGCGAGTCTGCGATCCAGCGGATCACGCCACCGACGAAGATGGAGAACGTCGTCGCGAGCGGCAGGTACATGCCGACGGAGAACAGCATGGGGCTGCGCACCTGCAGCAGAATCATCGTGAGGCCGAGCAGCATCCCCATGCCGACCAGCGGCCAGGCCATGTCGCCGCCGACGATGCCTTGCGCGAGAGACGCCATCAGCCCGGCCTGCGGGGCGGGCAGCTCGCGGCTGCCGAAGCCGATCCCGCCGGCTTTGATGTTGCCCTCGTGCAGAATCCACAGCGGAAAGTACATCACCAGGCTCGCCACCACCACGGCAATCAATTCGGCGATCTGGATGGTGCGCGGCGTGCCGCCCAGCAGATAGCCGACTTTGAAATCCTGCAGCAGCTCGCCCGAGACCGCCGCGCTCACGCAGACTACGGCGGCCACGCCGAGCACCGCCACGACACCTCCCGGTCCCGAGACGCCCATCGAGACCAGCAGCAGAGCGGCGATGATGAGGGTCGAGAGGGTGAGTCCGGAGACCGGGTTGTTCGAGGACCCGATCATGCCCACCAGGCTGCCCGAGACGGTCGAGAAGAAGAAGCCGAACAAAAGCATCACGACCGCGGCGACCGTGCCGACGATCACTCCTCCGGCCAGGTAAATGTAGAGCACGATCATCAGGGCAAACATGAAGCCGATCAGGCTCAGCACGGTTTTCGAGCTCATGTACTGGTCGAGGCGTCCGCCCGTCGTGAGCTGCGCTTTGGACATGCCGAACTCTTTGAAGGCGCGTCCCAGCCCCGCGCTGAGGTTCTTGCGCATGCGGAACAGCGTATACATCGCCCCGACCATCATGCCGCCTACCGCGATGGGCCGCACGATGTTCCGCCACACCAGGTTGGAGAGGGCCTGCCAGGATTCGTCGCCCGCCCCGGCCGGCAGGTGCGTGCGCAGCTCGGGTCCCAGGAAGTACATGAGCATCGGAATGAGCACGCCCCAGGCCAGCACGCCGCCCGAGAAATTCAAAGCCCCGAGCTTGAGGCCGATAATGTAACCGACGCCCAGGTAGGCCGGGCTGACGCTCGGCGCGGCGATCGCGCTCACGCCGCCCACCCCCAACGACGGCACGTCGCCGCCGATCCGGATCTGGCTGCGGCCCATCTGACCGACGCGCATGACGAAGTCCTTGTCGGGCGCGAACAGCTTGAAGACGCCGAGCAAGTAGACGAGGCCTCCGAAAGCGATGTTGTAGATGAGGAACTTCGCTCCGCCGCTCCGCTGCCCGGCCTTGTGAATCTCGGCCGCCGCCACCGACTCGGGGAAAGGCAGATCGGGGTCCTCTACCATCCCCCGCCGCACGAGCGAAATGAACAGCACCCCCAGCACCGACCCGACCAGCATCAGCGCCGTGGATTTCCAGTACGCGTCCTTGAAGTTGAACGACGGCCAGGCATGCGCGATGAGGAAGGCGGGAAGCGTGAAAATCGCTCCAGCGGCGACCGACTCGCCGATCGAGCCGGCCGTCCGGGCGATGTTTTCTTCGAGGAGCGAGCCGCGCCGCATCCGCAGGATCGCCATCGAAATCACCGCCGCCGGATAGGTGGCGGCGACGGTCATGCCGGCCCGCAGCCCGAGGTAGGCGTTGGCCGCGCCGAGCACGACCGTGAGGACGAGACCGATCAGCATGGCCCGCCACGTGAACTCCGCCAGGCGGGCGCTCTCCGGAACGAAGGGCTGGTAGCCGCTCTTTTTCGCTGTGGCCTGCTCTTTGGACTCGACTGCCATAGCCTCTCCCCCGGGGCGCCGCCGGCTCAGGAGAGCCGCGCGCGCACGCGATCGCTCAGGACCTTGCCGTCGACACGCTTGCCGGCGAGCTTGGCCTGCGCGGCCTTCATGACTACGCCCATCTGCTTGGCCGAGGTGACGCCGGTCTCGGCCAGCGCTTCGGCGATGGCGCGCTCGATCTCTTCTTCAGAGGGCGCCGACGGCAGATAGGTTTCGATCACCTTGATCTCGGCCTCTTCTTTTTCCGCCAGCTCCGGCCGGTTTCCCTTGCGAAACTGCTCGGCCGAGTCCTTACGCTGCTTGATGAGCGTGTTCAAAATCTGGAAGCACCCGGCCTCGTCGAGCGTTTTCATGGTCTCGACCTGCTTGTGCTGGATGGCCGCCTTCATCATGCGGATCGTGCCCAGGCGCGTTTCATCGCGGTCGCGCATGGCCTGCTGCATGTCTTTCTGGAGCTGTTCCTGAAAGCTCATAAGGACGCTCTTTGCTCTGGATGGGTCGAAGCCGCTATTCTAATATCTTTATGCATATACGCAAACCTAGACTTCTGACCCCCGGCCCTACTCCGCTCTATCCCCCGGCAGCCCGGGCGATGCTGGGGGCCGACCTTCATCACCGCACCGAGGACTTCCGCCGCCTTTACCGGGGCGTGCTCGATGACCTCAAGTATTTCATGGGCACGTCGAACGACGTGGTGTTATTTACAGCCTCGGGCACCGGGGCGATGGAGAGCGCCATCACGAACCTGTTTTCGCGCGGGGAGCGCGTGGCCGTCGTCTCGGCCGGCAAGTTCGGCGAGCGCTGGGTCGAACTGGCCCGCGCCTTTGGCCTCGAGCCGCTGGTGATCGAGGCCCCCTACGGCCAGACCGTTCCGGCGGCGCGCGTGGCGGAGGCGCTGCGGCAGGACGCCGCCGTCCAGGGCGTATTCGTCCAGGCGACGGAAAGCTCGACTGGAGTGGCCCACGACATCGAAGGCATCGCGAAGGCCGTCCGGCCGAGCGACGCGATCCTGATTGTGGACGGCATCACGGGCCTCGGCACCAGCACCCTCGATATCGACGGCTGGGGCCTCGACGTGGTCATTGGCGGCTCGCAGAAGGCGCTGATGGTCCCGCCCGGCGCCGCCTATCTATCGGTTAGCGCCAAGGCCTGGGCCCGGAACCTGCGGGCAAATTTGCCACATTACTATTTCGACCTGCTCAAGGAGAAGAAGAGCGGCGACAAAGGCGAGTCTTCGTGGACCCCGGCCACGTCGCTGATCCTGGCGCTGGCCGAGGCGCTGCGGTACATCCGCGAGATCGGCGGCCCGGCGAACCTGATCGAGAACGCGCAGTTGCTGGCCCGCGCCACGCGGGCGGCCGCCACGGCCCTGGGCCTCGAACTATTCGCCGCGGCCTCTCCCGCCGGCGCCTTGACCGCCGTGCGCTCTCCGGCCGGCATCGATTCGGGCGCCATCGTCAAGGCGTTCCGCGACCGCTTCGGCTCGATCATCGCCAACGGACAGGGATCGATGAAGGGCCAGATCTTCCGGATCGCGCACCTCGGCTACTTCGACTTTCCCGACCTGTTTGCAGTGACCGCCGAGCTCGAGTTGATCCTGCGTGGCCTCGGCCACCCGGTGGAGCTGGGCGCCGGCGTGCGCGCCGTCCAGCAGGTCTACATCGAGGCCGCCCGATAGCGAAACCAAAAAATGAATATTCTGATTGCTGAGCCACTCGCCCCGGCTGCCCTCGACCTGCTTCGGGCGGAGCCGGGGTGGAACGTCATCGAGTCGAATCCCAAGGAGTATCGCGCCCACCTGCCCACGGCCGAAGCGCTGATCGTGCGCAGCGCCGTGAGGGTGACGGCCGAGGTGCTGCGGGAAGCTCCGAACCTGCGCGTGATCGGCCGCGCCGGCGTGGGCGTGGACAACGTCGATCTGCCGGCCGCCACCGAGCACGGCGTGCTGGTGATGAATACGCCGGGCGGCAACGCGGTCTCGGTCGCCGAGCATACGCTGGCGCTGATGCTGGCGATGGCGCGCTCGATCCCGCAGGCGAGCGCCTCGACCCGCGCCGGCCGCTGGGAGAAGAAGAAATTCCTGGGTACCGAATTGCGCGGCAAGACGCTGGGCGTCGTGGGCCTCGGCAGCATTGGCCTGGAGGTCGTCCGGCGGGCGCGCCCGTTTGGGATGAAGGTCATCGCCTTCGATCCCTACGCTTCCCCCGAGGTCGCGGCCGGCGAGAACGTGGAGCTGGTGAAGCTCGAAGAACTCTACGGCCGCAGCGACTACCTGACGCTGCACGCCTCGCTGACGGCCCAAACCAAGAACCTGCTGAATCGCGAAGCCTTCGCGCGGATGAAGCCGGGCATCCGGATCGTCAACTGCGCCCGCGGGGAACTGGTCGACGCCGCCGCGCTCGACGAGGCCATCGTCTCGGGCCACGTCGCTGGAGCGGCGCTGGACGTCTTCGCCCCGGAGCCTCCGGCGGCCGATCTGCCCCTGCTCGCGCGCGAGACGGTGGTCGCGACGCCGCACATCGCCGGGTCCACCGAAGAGGCCCAGGAGATCGTCGGCATCCGCATCGCCGAGCAGATCCGCGAGTACTTGAAGAATTCCGTCGTCATCAACTCGGTGAACATGCCGGCGGTGAGCGCGGAGGAGTTCCGCCAGTTGCGTCCGTATGTGGAGCTCGCGCGGAGGCTGGGGGCGTTCGTGGCGCAGATCGCGGAAGGCAGCCCGCGCGGGGTGCGGTTCACTTACTCAGGCAAGCTCGCCGAGAGCAACACGAACCTCATCCGCAACGCCGCGCTGGCCGGGATGCTGAACCGCTTCCTCTCGCAGCGGGCGAACCTGGTGAACGCCGCCCAGATCGCCGCGGCGCGCGGCTGGCGGATCGACGAAGCGCGGGGGCCGCGGCTGCAATACGCGGACTCGCTGGCGGTGGCCGTGCTGACCGACCGGGGCGAGTCGAGCGTAGAGGGCACCGTGCTGCTGGACGTTTCCCCCCGGCTGCTGCGCGTGGACGGTATCTACGTGGAGGCTCCGCTCGAAGGCCACCTGGTGTTTATGAAGAATCAGGACGTGCCGGGCGTGATCGGGCGGGTGGGGACGGTGCTGGGCGAGAACCGTATCAACATCGCCAACTTTTCACTCGGCCGGCGGGAGAACCACGTGAACCCCGCCGAGCCCGCCGAGGCCGTCGCGGTGGTGCATGTGGACGAACGTCCCGGCGAAGCGGTGCTCGACCAGTTGCGCCAGCAGAAGGGTGTGAAGTTCTGCTGGGCGGTGGAATTGGAGTAGCGGGCGCGCTAAAAAACGATGCAGATTTGCATCGTTTCTTGGCCGCTTCAGCAGAATCAACAGGTTACCACCGCGCCCAGAAAAGTAGCGCAGATTTGCGCTAATTTTCAGGGGTGCCGCGGGGTGGATTGTCTGGTCCCGCCGGCCGAAGGACTGGCCGGTTCAGCAGAGGCGTATCCACGGATGGCTAGCGACCGACACACTCTGACTCGGCGACTGAATTGTGATTCGCCCTCGGCAACCGCCGCATCCTCAGTCTGCCTCGGGTAATGCCCCAGCACTCTTCGAACCCTGCGTTCGTGCCAGCCAATTGGAAGTCGGATTCCTATTATCGGTGCTTGCTCGTTTGCTGCAGCAAAACGGTTCGTGCCAGTGTCTCGGCTTTCTTTTTCACTCCCGACTCGTTCATGTGAATCGGATCGTGCCAAAGGGACGAATCTGCGCGGATTGCCTCGCTGGACGCTAGATCGCAAAGAGGCAAGGAGTGTTCTCGTGCGATTCTTCTAATGATTTCGTTATGCTCGGCGACGGGCTGCGACTCCGGTCCGCGGCCTGTCCACGTCATCAGAATAGGAACAGCGCCCATGGCCTCGGATACCGCGACGAAGTTTCGCACGTTCCGCTCGAACCAGATGGGGGGGTTGTGAGGAACATTGGCCTCGCCTTTACCGTGATTTGCTGTGCGGGCACGCGTGAGCAAGTCGAGAGACGTAAACGTCGGAGCCACTGAGTATTTCAGCAGCCGAACATAAACAAATCTGGCTGTCAAGCTATATCGTAGAGTCGGACTTTCTTGGGCAGCTAACAGCTTTTGAAATTCTAGCTCGTCCCACGACTTCCGGTACCCGGTATTGTCCGAACGGTAGGCGGCCGGATCGACTTCCCGGGCGTGGACGTCATTATAATTGTCATATAAAACCGTGATGTTGGGTCGCAACGCGGACGTACGAAAAACCAAATTGACCAGAGATTCCCAGGAAGTATATCCCGGAACGCCGGCATTGACCACTTCGATTCTGTCATCGTGTAGTTCCCGCCGAAGAATCGCCTGGAGCTGGGGACCCCAGGACAGTTCATCGTGAGGAACGCCGGTTTCGTAAGTAGAGGAGCCGCCGTGGAGTACGATCCTAAGCGATGGATGGTCCATCAGCTCCGGCCCACGATATCCCTGGGAGTTATGACTGGTGCCCTCTGTCGATCTAAAACCTGGACGAGGGTAATAGATAAGATAGGGGTGCGCAGCAAATCGCAGCCGAGAAACGTCGGTTGAGTCAGGCAGAAGCAGATCCGCCGGCGCCCTGAGGTGAAAGTACCCGCGGAGAGCCATCTCGGCCACGAAAAGGCCGCATAGCACAGACAGCGTCACCACCGCCGCCCGAAACTGGAGCGGTGACCGGATCCAGCAGGCCAGCAATACCAGTGCTAACCCGGTGCCCGCCACCCCTATGCTGGCAGCCTGTCCAAATCCAAGTCGGACCACATCGGCTGCCACTACAGTCAAGGCCAGGAGCCCGGCACAGAAGCAACACGCCCGAGCAAGCCGGATGGGAATCAGGGACGGGGTAGTCACAGCATTAATACTCGTTTGCCGGCTGCGGTAGGCCCAAAGTGGGTTACCTGAAAAGCTTGAATGCTGTAATTACAAGAACATTGTCCGGCTTCGGGTCGCGGACGTAGACGACGGCGACGCGATACCGTAAATATATTAATTATCATATGCTGGACCGCACCCTTACGGTCGCGTTTCACTTACGGAGCGAGGCTGCGGGCGTGCCCGATACCAATCGAGGATCTGTTCTCCGGTCCAGAAGAGGACGCCGGGCTTATCAAGAAGATGTTTGAAGAGGTCCTCGACATAGCCTATGCGGTGAGGCACACCGGAAAGATAAGGATGCACGCTGATCGCCATCACGCGCGCGCTGGTGGCGCTGTCCTGATAGAGCCGGTCGAATTGCCGGATCCCACGCGTCACCCATTCTTGCGAGGCGTGCTGCGCGACCGCCATCATGCAGACGTCATTCATTTCGACGGTGTAGGGTATTGACACGACCGAGCCGGAGGTCGTGGCGATCTCACAAGGTTGATCGTCAAGCACCCAGTCGGCGACATATTCGATGCCTTCTTCGGAAAGAATATCGATCGTGTCGAACGTCTCCGTCAGTCCCGGACTCTCCCAGCCGCGGGGCCCTTTTCCCGTAAAAGAGCGAATGGCGTCAATGGTTTTCCGTATGGCTCCGCGCTGGTCCTCGACATTGTGCATGGGACCTTGCAGGTAGCCGTGTCCCATGAATTCCCAGCCCGCTCCCAGGGCTGAGGCCGCAACCCGGGGATATTCGGCGCAGACCGAACCGTTGATGGCCAGCGTCGGGACAATTTTGAATTCGCGGAAACAGTCATATAAGCGCCAAAAGCCGACGCGCATTCCGTATTCGTGCCAGGCCCAGTTGGGCAAGTCGGGAATGAGGGGGTTCCCCATCGGTGGCGGTAACACGGCGCGAGGCATCGGTCGCCGGATTTCCCAATGCTCGACATTGACGATGGGCCAGACCACCATCCGGGCGGACCCCGGCAATACCAGCGGCGGCCGATCGACGATCGCCGAATAGGGAAGGCGTTCGCGGAATGTTCTCAACATTAGTTCGCCCTGCCCGTTATGAAGGGCCAGCGTCTCGCATGCGGTCCCGCGCCGTTTCACGACGTCCGGAAGCCGGCACGAGTTGCCCCGCGCGTCCCAGGCCATAGGGCGGCATCCCGCTGTAGACCGCTTCGTACTGGCCCGGCTTTACCACGTAGGTTTCATGCCAGATGCCCACGTCGCCGCGGCTGGCGCCCACTCGCCGGTTGAAATCCACCCACGCCGGCCAATGCGGTTTGTCCTTCGCCCGCGCATAGGCCTCCAGGTGCTCGAACGACCGCCAGTACTGGACGATTACCCCGCCGAGACCGTTGTCTCCGAGGAAACCCGAGTCCGGATTAGCCCGCAGCTCCTTTAGCATCTTCGGCATGGCCAGAAACACCGGCAGCCATTTGTGGATTTTCCACGGCTTGTTGATGCGCATGCCGATCAGAAACACCACAAACTCGCCGTCCATGCGCGCGGCCATGCGTTGCTCGATCACTTTTGCCATGGTGAGGGGCCTCTCTCAAGGGGCTCCATTGGGAAGTGAGACATCATAGTATATACCTGCGCGCGAAACACGAACTATGCGGCCATTTCCTCCGGCCGCAGCATCAGGGCCACGGCGGCGCCGAGCAGAGCCAGCAGCGACATCTGGATCTCTCCGGCCAGCAGCCAACTGGAGCGGCTGACAATCGCCCCCATCAGATAGCCGGAAAGGGCGGACGCGGCATAGAGACTCGTCACAAACAGGCCTGAGCCTCTGCTCGACAGATCGCTTTGCACGGCTTTCACATGGTATCCCGCCAGATTGACGTAGAGAATGGAGCTGCCCACCACACCATAGGCGAAGGTGAGGATTTGCCGGGTCCCAGCCGAAGCCCCTTGCTGGAAGAACAGGAATCCCAGCAGGGCCGTGCAGAGGAAGCCCCCGCTCAGGACGATTCGCGGAGAAAGGCGATCTCCCATCCAGCCGCCGAAGATAAACAGAAGAGCCCCGAGTCCAAAGCAGCTCATGATGGACCCCGCCAGGTGCGGCTCGTAGTGCAGGGCTTCGCGCAGGAAGGTGGGGTACATGCCGAGGAAGCCGTACATCGCAAGTCCCTGGAGAATGCTCAGGAGCGTCAGGAGAACAGTGTTGCGGTTCTTCAAGCTCGCCGCGCCGCCGGAGCCGTGCCGCGCAGCGGCCGCACGCTGTGTTTCCATGAACCACGAACGGACGGTCACCAGGATCACAGCGATCAGGACGAAGCCCGCGGCGCCAAAGGCGATCATTGGGGCCCGCCAGGAGCCGTAGGAGGTCAGCAGGACGCCGGCCAGAATCGGACCGTAGAAGCCTCCGAGGCCATAACAAAGGTTGACGGAGCCAATCGCCGCGGCGCGATTCCGGATGAAGTAGCTGGCCGCCAGCGCAAACATGGCCGTCGCCATCATCGCCATGCCGATACCGGTCGCGGCCAGGCAGAACAACATGGTCCAGAAGCCGGTGGCGGCGGTCGTGAGCGCCGTGGCGCCGGAAAAGATAGCGATACCCGACAGCAGCACCAGTTTGCGCGGGTAATGCGATAACAGGTAGCCGGTGGGCAGCCCACCGATTCCCAGGCCCAGGGTGAAGATCGTGGAGAGCAGGCCGGTATTGGAAAGCGAAAAGCCGAATTCGCGGCGCACATCGGGGGCGAGCACCGGGAAGAGATAGCGGTCGGCGGCCATCAGCGAGTACGCGGCGAGCAGCACGCCGTACATGCCGATCGCCGTGGCTTTTACGCGGGTATCTTGCGCCACTGGCGTCGCCTTATCGGCGTGCCCCGCGCTCGATTTCGCGCATCACGCGCAGGGTATTGCCGCCGAGAACCTTTTCGACATCGGCGTCGGAGTAGCCGCGCTCGAGCAGCGCCCGCGCGATGCGGGGGATCTTCGAGATGTCGTCAACGCCTTCGGGGAGCTGGTCATTGACGCCGTCGAAGTCCGAGCCGAGGCCCACGTGGTCGATGCCGGCGACCTTGATGGCATGGTCGAAGTGGTCGATCAGCTTTTGGAACGGTACCTTGCCGGCCCGCGCCGTGCGCTCGGCGTCGAGCTGGCGCTGCGCCACGCTGCTCTGCCGGGGGTCGTCGCGAAATTGCTTCTGGATCTCCGCTTCCTTGGCGTCCAGGTCTTTCAGCGCGGCCGAGCGCTCGCGGTAACCGTCGTCCAGAAAGCCGTTGTAGTAATTGATGTGGACCACGCCGCCTTTCTTGGCGAGCGCCCGCAGCATGTCGTCGGTCATGTTGCGCGGGGCGTTCGAAACGGCGCGGCAGGAAGAGTGCGAGGCGATCACCGGCACGGTCGAGGTCTCGATCACGTCGTAGAAGGTTTTGTCCGAGACGTGCGAGATGTCGACCATCATGCCCAAGCGGTTCATCTCGCGGACCACCTCGCGGCCGAACGGCGTCAGGCCGTTGTGCGCGGGCTTGTCGCCGGAGGAGTCGGCCCAGGGCGTGTTAGCCGAGTGCGTCAGGGTCAGGTAGCGGACGCCCAGCTCGAAGTACGTGCGCAGCAGGGGGAGGCTCGCGTCGATCATGTGGCCGCCCTCGAGTCCCATCAGGGCGGCGATCTTGCCTTGCTTTTTGGCCGCGAGGACCTCGTCGGCCGTGGTGGCCAGGACCAGATCGCGCGACAAGCGGCGGACCTGGCTGCGGACCGTGTCGATTTGGATCAACGCCGCCTTCATCGCCTCGGGCGGGCTCATCCGCTGGGGCGAGGTGTAGATCGAGAAGAAGATTCCGGTCACGCCGCCCTGCCGCATACGAGGGATATCTACCTGGCCGTAGTCATGGCGCTGGGCGAGGTCAAAGCCCTCGTCGACCATCAACTGAATGGTGTCGTCGTGCAGGTCGAGCACCACGGCGCGCTGCATGAGGCGGCTGACGCGGGCCGGGTCCACCGAGGTCTGGGCGGCCGCCGGAAAAACGGCGAGCCATGCAGCTACGAGAAAGCCGGCGGGCGCTCGCATTTAGTGGAGCGCGGCGAGACCGGGGCAGGGGATCCCCTGCGGAACCGGGCAGGGAAGACCGGGCGGGCCGGGACAGCGACCCAGTTGCGGGCCGGGGCACTCGGCGGAGGCCGCGAACTCACAGGGCTCGGAGATAAGAATCCGTTTGGAGCGCGCCAGCAGGATGACCTGGTCCGGCCCGCGCTCGAGCAGGCACCGGGGACAGCTCAGGTACCAGAAGTACATGGCCTCAATCGGCCCCACCTCGGCGGTGCGAAGATCCCGGTAAAATCCGGGAACCTCGCGCAGGGCAGCGTCGAACCCGGGCTTGCCGGCGACGCGCGAGTAGAAGAGATTCTGAAACGTGACGAGGCCCGCAACCTGCGGCGCCGGCGCCTCGACCGAAAGGAGCAACTCGCCCGAGAGCCAGCCGTCGCGGTGCAGGATCAGCGGGGCGCCGGCCGGCCGCGCGAAACCGCTTTTCGCGCGGTCACACAACGTTTCCAAGTCGTGATAGAGCCGGTAGGGCAGGTGGAAAAACAGCGAGGTCGGGATCGCCAGGAACTGCTGGCCGTGCAGCGTAACTTCGCGGTCCCGCCATTCCGCGAGGTCAAACTTCGGACACTGGCACTCCGCCGCCACCATGCCTCCATTATAGCTCTGCGGTCGGCGGCTTCCCGATCGACGGTAGTGTCCTCAGATGGCGTTCGTCGAAGCGGAACGGAGCTTCATCGCGCGTCGCGAGGTCGTCTGGCTCGGCGAGGGCTACGGCCCCAGATCCCCGGTGTGGGCGAGGTTGAAGCAGCGCGCCAACGAAGGCGTGTGGATCATCGGAAGGCCGCGAATTATCGGGCCGCTCGGCCTTCCGCGCGAACGTTTCATTCTTCTTCTTGGCTCTACGCCTTCGCTTATCACGACCTTTCGCCATCGCCTTTCCATGGTACTCGAGCGGGCGTGGGCCTGGCCGCCACGAGACCCCGTGCTACCTTGATCAAATATGTCGGCGATCCAGAAGCGGCTGGCCGTGGCGTGGTTGTGCACCGCCGCCGTCCTGGTGATCGGGCGGCACACCTACTGGCGGCCCTTCGACGACACCCCTCAGGAATCGCTGGCTTCGGGACACGCCTTTGGCTTTGCGGCCGCGAGTGTCGCCGGCCTGTGGCCCAACCCGGTCGTCGCCCGGTATCCGAATCCGCGGCAAGGCGTGGTGGGGCCGTATCCGCACTGGCCGAACGGCTTTTTCCTGATCTTCGAGACCTACCTGCGGGTGTTCGGCCGCACGGAGATCACGGGACGGTGGTTCGCGATTCTAGGGAACCTGGCCGGCTTCACGCTGGTGCTGGTCTCACTGGGCCGCGACGACTGGCTACTGTTTTTGACGCTTCCGCTCCTGGCCCTCTCGGCGATCGGCCGGGATGCGCTTTCGTTCGTCTTCAACGACGTCGGGCTGTGCTTCTCGATAGGCCTGCTGCTGTTCCTGGCAGCGCGGGCGCGCGGACCCTCCGGAGACCGGCTCTTCCGCGCGGGTGTGCTCGTTTGTCTGTTTATGAATCACTTGATTGCGCCCTACGCCGCCGGAATCGCGCTGTTGCGGTGGTTCGAGCGCCGCTCGTTTCGCAGCCTCGCAATGGATCTCACAGTGCTCGCGGCCGGTACGGCAGTTGTTTTGGGCGCGTGCGCGGCGGCGAGGCCCGAAGGCCTCGAGGCGGGATTGTCGGAGGCGGAGCGCATCTACGCCTATCGCTCCGACCGCACCCTTGCCGACTGCTACCGTCTTCTCAACCTGGATTTGCGCTTGTCGCTGAACCTGGAACCCGTGAGCAGCCACGTCGTGGCTCTGGCCTGGCTGATCGTGGTCGCCGCCCGGCAGTGGCGCGTGGCGTTTCTGATACCGTCGTTTCTGGTCTTCACAGTGCTGTTGCGGGAGTACGTGGTTTCCCACCACTTCGCCCGGCTGCCGTTCGTGTTCTTTTGTCTGGTTACGGTGGCGGTGGCGGTGACGGTGGTCCTCGAGCGCCTGCCGATGCTCCGGGACCGGAGGCTGGCCGCGACCGCGGTCCAGGCACTGGTGGCGGTTCTGCTCGCGGTTCGACTCGCCGGGGGGATACGGGAATACCGCACCGACCCGGCGGTCCAGTCCACCCGGGAACACTTGTTCCGCGCCGTGGCGAGGGCGGAAAACCGGCCTACTTTGGCCCGCTGCGGAGCCTTTCGCTACGTTCACGAGGAGGGTCAGAGGCTGGGGACGATGGCCCTCAGCCAGATGTTTTTCGGTCCCCAAGTCGTGCAGCGCTTTGTGCGGGGCGCGCCGCTTGAGACCTGCCAGATAGATCTCACGACCGGGGCGGTCGAGCTAGTGGCGAAACGATCCTATTGAACCGGCTGGCCGGTGACGACCAGGAGCGGAGAGCCGGACGTGGCCTGCGGCGCCGGCGCGAGCGCGGTCCCGAGTGGCATCTCGGAGCCGTTCTCGAAGATCAGGGCGGGTACCGGCCGCAGCTTCTCGTGGTCGTGATAGAAGAGCAGCAGGCGGTTGTAAGGCTGCGGCAGGCTGACGTAGGGGAGCAGGAAGTCCTGCCGGCGCGGGGTGAACTCCACGTTGGCCAGAATTTGCGGATTCCGGTACCAGTGCCGCAGTGCCGCCTCGAGCGCGTAGCCGGCCAGCAAGGGGACGCCAGGCGGCGGCGGGGGCAGGTCCAGAATCACGACCCGGGTGTCCGGAGGCAGGGTGGGCCGGATTTGCAGCGCCTCTTGCTTCACGGCACCGATGAAGTGAGCGGCCCACACCCAGCGTCCGCGCTCGCCAAGGTCAGCGGCGTAAAAGGCCACCGCAATCAGGGCGGCGAGACCGAGGCTGGCTCCTTCGAGCAGCCGCCGGCGACGGTCGTCGACCGCGCAGGCGGCCGGCCATGCGAGCGCGGCGGCGAGCACCAGGCACAGCCCGAACGACGGGATGTAGCTGTGCCGGGGCGCGAGATACAGGATATACGCCGGCGAGTAGGCGGCGAGGAACCACACGGCCCCGAAGGCCGCCAACTTCGGCAGGCCGCTGTCGGCCGGGGCGGGGAAGAACCGGATTTTCACGGCCGCAGCCAGCGCCACCAGGACCACAGCGTGGAGCGCCACCCGCAGAATCACGATCAGGTCGAGCGGCTGCTCGCTCGTGGTATAGACGACCGCTCCCCCCAGAATGACCGGCCACAGCAGCATCCCCTCGGCGCGCTGCCGGAAGCCCGGGCCCGAGCCTTTTACAAGCCACACGGCGAGCAGTAAGACGGCGAGCATCCCGGCCAGCGCCGGGATCATGCTGTGGGTCGAGGCCCCCTCGCGGATCGCAGGCGTGATGTCGGCCCAGAAGACGTGGCCGAAGTGGGCCTGGAGGCTGTAGCCGAGTTGCGGCCAGATTCGCTGCGGCTGCAGCGTCCGCATCTGCGAGAAGCCGGGATCGCCGAAGCCGAACCAGCGCGTCTGGCGGACCAACAGGTAGGCCGCCGTCGTCCCGGCGAAGGGCGCGAGAAAGCGGAGTCCCTCGCGCCAGCGCACGGCTGGCCACCGTTCCAATATCCAGAAGGCCGCGACGATCCCGACGAAGCCGCACGCTGCCTCATGGGTGAAGACGGCCGCCGAAAAACTGAGCCAGCTCGCCGTGAAGAGCCACCGGCGTCCGCCGCGCAGCCAGCTCCAGCAGAAATGCAGCGCCAGCAGCAGGCAGAAGAGCATCGGAACGTAGGCGGCGCCGGGCCAGAAGTACGCCTGGCCGCGGTTCGGATAGGTCAGGAACAGCAGCAGGAACAGGAACGGCAGCAGCCGGTTCGCGGCCAGCCGCCACACCAGCGCAAAGGCCAGCGTGGAGTTGGCGGCGAGCAGCAGGCCCTGAAAGACGTGATGCGGGAGGGCGTGATCGCCGAACAGGCGATACCGCACGGCGTGGTAGACGTTGAACAGCGGCTCGTCGGAAAAAAAATGGCTCGCGAAAGAGCGATCGGAATCGAGGAACGTGACGAGCTGGTTGTAATCGCTGTCGTAAAAGCCCAGCTCGGCCGCCGAGCGCAAGGGGAGACTAAACCAGAGGCTCAGCACGGCGGCCAGCAGATGGGCGCCCCACACGAGCCGGATGGAATCCGCGCGAGGGGATTCAAGCGGCATTACCACACCGACAGTGCTAGAGCCTTGGCCGTTCGCACAGGTTGCTTTGACTGGAGCGCGCCATATTCATTTACCCAATCCAGCTTGCCAGTTCATCACCACGGTAATCGTAGCAGCCGGTGTTTCCGGAGCGGGAAAAGTGGCGAGGAACTTCGAGCCGTCGGCGGTTACGTCATAGCCCTGTGCATACTGTCCCTGGCCGGTCGCAATGGCTCGAGGCGTCGGAAATAGCACGCGTGGCGCGCCCGCGCGAAAGAGGGGACCGCGATCTACCTCCACGGCCACAAAAGATTGGCCACCCGAAAAGTACAGTTCGCGTCCGTCTCTGCGAAAGCGCGTCCCATTACCACCGTCGGCGGAGACCTGCCAAGTGCCGGGTACTCCGCCTGGCATGGCCAGGATGTTGGTCTGGCCGCCATTATCATAGGAAACCCAGCGGGGCGCACCGTTGGCCGGCGCGAACTGGGCGTGAATGCCGTTCGCCAACAAAACCGGCTCGTGTTTCGCAGCGTCGTCCCGCGGTTCGGACAAGAGCCAGGTCTGGCGAACGCCCTTCTCGTCCCAGCGCGTGAGCAGGAGGTATTTTCCATCACCCGACCAATCATTCACCGAAATAAGGCGCGGACCGCGCCAAACCACCACCTCGGCGCCCGCGCCGGTTGCCGGCATTCGATAAATGGTGTCTTGCCGCACGAAGGCAATTTGGGAGCTCTCAGGCGACCAGACCGGTGAACGCCCTCCATTCAAAGTGAGGCGGGAGGTGACGCCGCGAACCAGATCGTGGATCCAAACTTCCTGGGTCTCGCCGGCCTGCCGCGTGAACGCGATGGCCTTGCCATCTGGCGAGATACGCACGTTGTTTCGGGGATTGCCGGGGCGGTCACCGATGGTGCCGACTTCCTTTCCGGAGCGGTCGTACCAAACCAACTCATGCGCCGCCACATCGGCAGTGCGATACGCCAAAATGCCGGTGGGTGAAACAGTAAAGTCCCCCAAGTTGCCCACCGGAGTGACCGCTACGTGTTCGGCCACTGTCACAGCTTCCCCGGAAAGCGTGCCGTGACCGGCATCGAATGGCTGCGCCATGAGGTTGCCGTTCCGGGCAAACACCAGGTAGCCGGGTGTGCCCGATCGAGGCGGAGCGTACTGGGCATTCGAAGTGCCCTTCAATAGGAGGCGGCGGTCGTTGGATCCCAGTATCCCCAGCCATAGCCCCAGATCCAGCTCCGGGCCTCCACGCACTTCAAGAAGATAGTGCCGTCCGTCGGGCAAAAAGGTGGGGTAGTAGTGGTTTTCCTCCAGCAGTTCGACATTCCGTTCCGTGGCAAGCGCCGGTTGTCCGCCGGAGGCATTGATCAGGACAAGCAAATTGCCGCTGACTAGCGGACTGTACAGGATCTGGCCTTCCGCGTTCCAGGTCCCGCTGTTGTAGTAGGGTCTGCCCGAACCTGAGGCGACCACTTGTGCTTGCCCACCTTCCGGATCGACCTTCTTCAAATTGCTTTGAGAAAAGAACCCGATCCATCGGCCGTTGGGCGACCAGAAGGGACTGGTGGCCCCTTCGGTTCCTGCGAGCGGGCGCGCGCTGAACCCGTCGAGAGAGAGCACCCACAGCAAACGGCCGCCGCGTCCTTCAGCAACAAAGGCGATCCTCAGCCCCTCCGGCGAGAGCGCGGGTGCGCCGCCTTGGGAGACATGTAGAAACGAGGTCCCCTCCGGCGGAACCATGGAAAACTTAAAAGCCTTCTCCGCAGGCATCTGCCGCAGCCAATAACCTATCATCACCGCCAGCACCGCCGCGGCCAGCAACCCTGCGGCCAGCCATCGCCGCGTACCGGTGTTGGGCGGCGTGTAGACCTTGGGCGATGGGATGGCAATCATCTCGAGCGCAGCCTTCAGATCGCGGGCCGACTGCCACCGGTTGTCGGGGTCCTGTGCCAGGCAGCGCTCGACCACCTGGGCGAATTGGCGCGGCAAGGCGTCGAGCGCCGCGGGTTGCTGCTGCTGCGGGCGCTTCCCGGTTGCCATTTCATGCAGCACTAGCCCCAAGGCGTAGAGGTCCATCCTCGCGTCGGCTGCTTTGCCTTCAAGTTGCTCGGGAGCCATGTAGGCGGGCGTGCCCATGACGACGTTAGTCGCCGTGAGCATTTCGCCGGGTTGGGTTTGTAGCTTCGCTAAACCGAAATCCAGCACCTTCACGCCGGACTTGGTAATCATGATGTTGCCGGGCTTCAGGTCCCGGTGCGTGATCCCTTTGGCGTGCGCTTCGGCCAGTGCAGCAGCGATTTGCGAGCCATAACGCAGCGTATCATCGATCGACAGCCGGCCTTTCTTGAGACGCGCCGCAAGCGTCTCGCCCTCCACCAGCTCCATCACCAAGTAATTGGGGCCGACGTCATACAGAGTGCAAATGTGAGGATGATTGAAGGCCGAAATCGCCCGGGCTTCACGCTCAAAGCGCGCATCGAAGGGCAGGCTGGAGATCTTGATCGCGACCTTGCGGCCGAGACGCGTATCCACAGCGCGAAATACTTCGCCCATGCCACCCTTGCCGATGGAAGCCTCGATCTTGTAGGGACCAAGCTGCGTGCCAACACCGACCATGGTCAAAGTGGGATCGGCCAACGTATTCTCTTGTGCCAGCAGCGCCTCCACCTCACGCCGCAACTCAGGATCGACGCCGGCCAGCAGGGCTTCGCGTTGGGTTGACGGGCCCCCCAGCGCCGCCCGATACAACGCGTCGATTTGCCGCCAACGTTCAGGGGTCATTGGTACCCCTGAAAGTCTATCTGATTTCAAGGGACGGGTTGCGGGAAAGAAAAAGCCGGACAGGCGGCGGCCGAAGCCGCGCGCCTGTCCGGCCGAGGGTCGCGAAACCGTCAGTGCGAGTAGAGGAATCCCACCGTGACGGTATCGGTACTCTTGGCGCCGTGGCTGTCGGTCACAGTCAGCTCGAAGGTATAGCTTCCGAAGCCTCCCGTGAACCGCACCTGGGGGCGCACCGAGCTGGCGCCGTAGATCTCCGTATTCAGCGGACCCAGGCTGCGCCAGGAATAGGTGATCGGGTCGCCGTCCGGATCGAACGAAGCCGAGCCGTCCAGCGGTGTGATGAAGGCGATGGTGTTGAAGTCCGCCCCGGCGTTGGCCACCGGCGGCCGGTTGCCGCCCGGAGGCGGAGGATTGCCCCCACCGCCCGAAGTACCGAGGCCGACGCGGATAATCACCAGCGCTGTCGCCTGCGAGCGCTTCCCGTAAGCCACCAGGGAATAGCTCGTATCGACGGTCGGGTTGACTATCACGGTGCCGTTGACGGGCACCGAGCCCACGCCCGTGATGACGACGTCGGTCGCATCGGTGGTGGTCCACCGCAGCGTCACCGGCGCGCCCGAGCTTGGCGAGGACGGCGGATCCGCCACGAAGTTGAGGATCTTCACCGGCTTGAGAACCGACACGACGGCCGTCGCCGTGACTTCACCCTGGGCGTTGCGCGCCGTGAGCGTGTAGGTAATGGTATCGGTGGGGTTGACCGTGGAAGTACCCGAAAGGTCCACCTTGCCGATCCCGCTGATGTTGACCTCGGTGGCGTTTTCCACCTGCCAGACGAGCGCGGTCTGCTCGCTCGGCAAGATCTCCGGCGGTGTCGCGGCGAAGCGGATGATCCGCGGCGCCTGCGCCGGAGCGACTGTAACCGTCGCGGTACTCGACACCTCGCCGAAGCTGTTGCGGGCGGTGAGCGTGTACGTAGTGGTTTGGGTCGGGGAAACGGAAGAGGTGCCGGAGCGAGCGACCGAAGCGCCGGAGAGAGTTACGGTATCGGCGTTCTCGGTCTCCCAAGCGAGCGTCGAAGCCTCGCCCGCCCGGATCGTCACCGGTGTGGCCGTGAATTTCAGAATACGCGCCTCGGGCCGGTCGACCACGACGGTCACCGACTCGTTGATGCTCGTGGTGCCGTTGCGCGCCGTCAGCGTGTAGGTCGTGGTTTGGTTGGGACGGACCGAAGTGGTGCCAGAGCGCGGGTCAACCTTCCCCACGCCGCTGATCTCGACGTCCGTCGCGTTATCGACATTCCAGGTCAGCGTGGAGGCGTCACCGGCCTTGATGCGGTCCGGGACGGCGGTGAAGCGGGCGATCCGCACCTGCGAGCGGGAGGTATCGACCGTCACGCGCGCCACACCCTGTCCGCCGTGATCGTCACGCACCGCCAGGCGGAACTGGTAGTTCGTGTTCGCGGCGGCGGTGAAGGTCGCGCGGTTTGTGCTGAGGCCCGTGGCCTGCGCGTCGGGCCCGGAGATCTGGGTCCACTGGAAGGTCATCGGGTCGCCGTCCGGGTCGTAGGAGGCCGAGCCGTCGAGGACAATCGGGCCCGGGGCCGCGCCCAGTTGGTCCGGACCCGCGTCGGCGACCGGCGGGCTGTTGCCGGTGCGGACGCGCCGCGTGAGAACCTCATAGCGCAGCCGCGGGATATCCACCGGCACCGGGTGTTTCAGCTCGGTGAAAGTCTTGGGGCGAACCCAGTTGCCCAGTTGGAGGCCGAATACGACCCGGCCGTGGTCGTTCGAGCTGACCAGGGTTTCGTTCAGGCCGGCCTCGATCGTGAAAGCCCAAAAGTGATTGATCGGCTGGACGAAGCGCACCGTGCCGCCCGGCCGGTTGGAGCCGCCGTGGCGGAACAGCGCCCCCAGGTTGCCCTCGACGTAGGAGTCGCCGTAGAGCCCGATCTGGGTGCTGCCGCCGATCTGGTCGACAACCTTTAGATACGACTCCTCGAAGATGTTCGTGCTGATCACCTTGCTGCCGATCACGACGTTGTCGCGGAAGGCCTTGGTGCCGAACACCCCGATGCGGCCGCGCTTGAAGAGATAGTCGACGGTGAGGGACCCCTGGCCGAGCAGGCCGCCGCGCTGGTAGTCGCGCAGGTCGGCGTAGCGGAAACTCGAGAACAGACCGGCCTGGACGTTGTGATAGCGGTTCACCAGACCCAGGTCGAACTGGCCTTCCTGACGGTCGCGGTAGTGGAGGTATTCGCCCTCCGCCTGGACGGCGTGCGCGTTTCCGAACGGGGCGAAGAAGCGGCCGCGGCCGGTGAAGGTCACGTTGCCGGTGGTGTCCGGTCCGGCGTTGAGGCCGAGCAGCGCGAAGCGCGGGTCCTTGCCGGCCGCCACGGCCTTGGTGGCCTCGGCCCGGACGACATCCGTAATAGCGTCCTTATCCGGCGGCTTCGGTGCGGTATTGAGAGTATCGACTTCCTTCTGCAGGCCGGCTTGCGCCATGCGCAGGTCGGCGATTTCCTTCTGCAGCGCCGCGTTTTCCTTCTTCAGGTCCTGGAGCAGCGCGATGATCTCATCGAGGCGTCCCAGCCGCTTGGTGATCTCGTCACAGCAGTTGGGCTGCGCCGGCTGCGGCGCCTGGCTCGTCACGGCCCGGATAGCGTCGCCGACGCCGCCGTCGCTGATGACCCGGGATTGCCCGTCGCGCACCGTGAGCACGACGCGCCGGTTCATAAAGCGTCCCGGCGGGGTGGTGTTGTCGACCTTGGGGTTGCGCTTGCCTTGGCCGGAGGTCGTGAGCTGGTTGGCGTTCGCTCCATACTTCACCAGGAAGTCCCGCACCGTGTTGGCACGCGCCTGTGCCAGCTTGTCGTTGTAAGCGTTGGAGCCGACCGCGTCGGTGTGGCCCTCCACGTTCACCCGGTAGTCGGGATGCGCGCGGAGCAACTCGCCCAGCCGCAGCAGGCTCGGGTAGCCGTCGGTGAGTACGGAATAGTTGAACTCAAAGTTGATTTCCTCCCAGTCGTCCGGCCGGGCCTGGGTGTTCAGGCCTTGCGCGAACAGGCTGGAAGCAAATCCACCGACAACAAGCAGTAAAGACAGATATCGGGAAGGGGGGATCATCAGCTACGTCCTTTCTTGCCGTGTCCGGCTTGAGGTGTGCGGAAGCAAACGGAGTGCCAAGCGTCACAAGAACCGGCTGTAACCGTCCCGACCCCGGACGCGCGGAGTTGGGAATTCTCCAGGATGTCCAAGACAACACAAGACCTTCTGTGAAAGAAAGAACTTTCGCGGGAGTCTGGAAGGTACCCCAAGGGTCGCTGCAAGACCAGCGTGTTTTAGGAGACTACCGGGTAAGATTTACCATCGGGAAAACCTTTGAGCGCCAGACTTACCGTGGTAAATTCCAAGTTATCAGCGTACTGGCCTCATGGCAATGGTCCTGCACGAAAGCCGGTTTGGGCTGGACTCGGAGGTGTGAGATGGAATACAAAAGAGAAGCGAAGGCGCTCCTGCTCGTGGCGCTGTGCGGCTGGGTGCTGCCGGCCGGTCTGCAGGCCCAGGCGCTGCCGCTGGTCCCGGCGGGGACGCGATTCCTGGTGGAATTGCGGACGAAGCTCGATGCCAACGAGATCCAGCGCGGGAAGAAGTTTGAAGCTCGCACCCTGGAGCCTATCGCGACTGCCGACGGGCGTTTAATTCCCGGCGGACGGAGGCTCGAAGGCCGCGTCAGCTACGTCGAGGGCAACCACATGCTGCTGCGCTTCGAGGAGATCGAAACGGGCCGGGGCAAGCAGCCGATCGTGGCCACGGTGACGCGGGTCGTCGGAGAGCACGACGTGCGGGCGCGCGCCGACCGCGAGGGCGAGATCGAAACCACCAGCCACCGGGGCCGCGATGCGATAATCGGTGCGGCGATAGTGGGTAGCGCCGGGGCGGCGATTGGAGCGACGCGAAGCGGGCATGATGCCGCGATAGGCGCCGCCGCCGGCGCCGGCACGGGCGCGATGCTCGGCGCGCTCCAGGGCGGGGATGACCTGGTGCTCGACAAGGGCACGCGCCTCGAGTTGCAACTCGACCGGCCGCTGGGCTGGCTTTGAACTTCAACTACGGGGGTGCGGACGATGACGTGGCGGGGACAAATGCTGGTGCTCGCGGCCCTGGCTGCGTTACTGGGGCTGACGGCCTGCAATAAGACGGCTACCGAGACCGCCGATGGCGGCGGCGATGCCGCGAAGAATGCAGCGCCGCCGGAGCCGGCGCCGCCGCCCCGGCCGCCGCGCGCGGCGCGCCTTCCCGAGGGCACCACTCTCCAGGTGCGGCTGATGACCCAGATCTCCACCGAGAGCCATCAGACGGGTGAGCCTTTCACGGCCACGCTCGAGGCGCCGGTCCTGGAGGGCGGGCGAGTCGCGCTGCCCAAAGGGACCCGCGTCGAAGGCGTGGTAGCCGAGGCCGACAAGGGCGGCCGGGTAAAGGGTGTCGCCACCTTGGCCCTGCGGCTGACCAAAGTGGATCTGCCGAGCGGCCCGGCCGACGTCACTACCAATACCGTCGTCCATGAAGCGCGCACCACCAAGAAGCAGGACGCCGCCAAGGTCGGCATCGGCGCGGGGGTCGGCGCGGCCATTGGCGCGATCGCGGGTGGCGGTCGGGGCGCGGCCGTTGGCGCGGGCGTGGGCGCCGGGGCCGGGGGCGCGACAGTCCTGGCGACTCGTGGCGAACCCGCCACCTTCCCTGCCGAGTCGGTCGTGCATTTCACGTTGCATGCGCCGCTGCCGCTGAGCGGCAGCCGCTAACGCGCGGGCGACGGAGGCCACTCCGGCTCGCGTGGTTCCCCGTCTCATCTCTCCTGCTATAGTCTACTTTTGTCCCGCCCCGATGCCGCCCTCTGATTTGATCTCCCTGTCGGCTCTGGAAATGGCCCGCCTGGTGCGGACCAAAGCCGTCTCGCCGCTCGAACTGGTAGAGGCGCACCTGGCGCGCATCGCCGAGGTGAATCCCCGCCTGAACGCCTTCGCCCACCTCGACGCCGAGGGCGCCCGCGCCCAGGCCCGCGTGGCCGAAACGGCGGTGATTCGCAACGACTCTTCGCAGCCCCTGCTCGGGGTGCCCCTCACGATCAAGAGCAGCATCGACGTCGCGGGACTGCGCTGCGAGTGTGGCTCGCGCCTGCGCCAGGGATATGTGGCGCCCAGCGATGCCCCGCTCGTCGCCCGCCTCCGCGCCGCCGGGGCCGTGATCCTGGGCGTTACCAACGTGCCCGAATTGCTGATGGCCTACGAGACGGACAATCTGCTCTACGGCCGCACCAACAACCCCTGGGACGTGACGCGCACCGCCGGCGGCTCGAGCGGCGGCGAAGCGGCAGCCATCGCGGCGCGCTGCTCGGCGGCGGGCATTGGCAGCGATGGCGGCGGCTCGGTTCGCGTACCCGCACACTTCTGTGGACTCTGCGGACTCAAGCCCACGCCGGGACGTATTCCCGTCACCGGACACTTCCCCGCCGCTGCCGGGCCTTCCGTGCTGACCGCCGTCGTGGGTCCGCTAGCCCGCCGTGTCGCCGACTTGCAGGCGCTCTTCGAGGCCACGGCCGGCCACGACTACTACGACTCCGCCTCCGCGCCCGTGGGAGTGCGCCGGGTGCGGCCCGAGGATCGCCTGGGCATCCGCATCGGCTTCTTCGAGGACGACGGAATCGTCCCCGTAACCCCGGAGACGCGCGCGGCCGTCCGGACTGCCGCGGAGGCCCTGAGCCGGCAGGGATTCACCGTGCGCCCCTTCCGTCCCACCGGGCTTGAAGAGGCCCACGCTCTCTGGTTGACCCTTTTCTGCGAAACGGGCGCGCTGCTCGTCGAGTCGATGATCGGGGACCGCCTGCGCGACCTCCATCCCCTCTCGCTCGAGTTGCTGAGCGCGGGGCCCGAGGCGCACCGCGCCCCTTTCGAGAAACTCTTGCAAGCCTGGGTGAAGCGGGACCTGATGAGAAACGACCTGCTCCGCCAAA
>JBGPDC010000064.1:0-26605 GCA_041482115.1 Terriglobia bacterium
ACAGGATCTCGCTGTAGATCTCGTCGGAGAGAATCATGAGGTCCCGGTCACGGACCAGGTCGGCGATGGCGCGCAGGTCGGCCTCCGGAATTACGCCCCCCGTGGGATTCTGGGGCGAATTCAGGATCAGCATCTTGGTGCGTGGAGAAAGCCGCTGGGCCAGCATGTCGAGGTCGATCGAGAAGCCGCGGCTCTCGACCAGGGGCAGCGGCACCGGCACGGCCTCGAGAAACCGGATCATCGACTCGTAGATCGGAAAGCCAGGATTCGGGTAGAGCACTTCGTCGCCGGGCTCGAGCAGCGCCAGCATCGGGAAGAAGATGATGGGTTTGCCGCCGGGCGTGACGCAGACGTGCTCGGGGCCCACGCGGATTCCCCGCGTACCGGAGATGTACGCAGCGATCGCCTCGCGCAGCTCGGGCAGGCCCTGCGCCGGGCCGTAGTGGGTCCAGCCCTCGTCGAGCGCCCGCTGGCCGGCCTCGACGATGTTGGCCGGCGTAGGGAAATCGGGCTCGCCGATTTCCATGTGGACCACGCTGCGTCCCTGGGCCTCGAGTTTGCGCGCCTTCACCAGGACATCGAAGGCCGATTCGGTCCCCAGCCGCTGCATCCGCGTCGCCAGCTTCATCCGGTCACGTCCTTGGAAAAGTAATGAACTCCGTCCCGTTGATCTACAAAGCTTACACGATCTCCGATCCCGACGGCAGGGCCGGTAACACGGGCCATCATCCGCGCTCCTTCGTCGAGCTCGACGATGGCCAGTTGAAAGGGGAGGTCCTTCTCGAAGCGCTCGGCGGCGGCGTAGAGCGTGGTGCACGTGTAGATCTGCCCGCGGCCGGAGCCTGGGAGGCTTCGGAACTCCTGGCTGCCGCAGCGGCAGTAGCCGGGAGACGAAACGTACATGCGGCCGCACGCCGAGCAACAGGACAGGGTCATACGCTGGGTCACCGGCCGAGAATGGTCACGACGCAGGTGGCGCCCGAGCCGCCCAGGTTTTGCGCGAGACCGGTTGCGGTGCGCTCGATCTGCCGCTCGCCGGCCTGGCCACGCATCTGGATCACGAGGTCGCAAATCTGACCCACACCGGTGGCGCCGACGGGATGTCCCTTGGATTTGAGGCCGCCGCTGGTATTCACGGGCTTTTCGCCGGTGAGGGACGAGAAGCCGGAGGCGACGGCGGGTCCGCCTTCGCCGCGCGGCACGAAGCCGAGGTCTTCCATGGCGATGATCTCGGCGATGGTGAAGCAGTCGTGCAGCTCCGCGAAGTCGATGTCGCGGGAAGAGAGTCCCGCCATCTGGTAAGCCTTCTCCGCGGCACAGCGGACCGCGCGGAAAGTCGTAATGTCTTCCTTCTCCGCCAGAGCGAGGCGGTCGGAGGCCTGGGCCACGGCCAGCACGCGGACCGGCTGCGAGGTAAATTCCGCCGCCCGCTCGCCCGCGCACAGCAGTACGGCGGCGGCGCCGTCGCTGACGAGCGAGCAATCGTAAAGGGTCAGCGGGTCGGCGATCAGGCGTCCCTGGAGCGCCTGCTCCATGGTGATGGGCTTGCGCATGTGGGCGTCCGGGTTCTTCGCGCCGTTAGCGTGATTCTTCACCGCTACTGCCGCCAGATGCTCACGCGTGGTGCCGAACTGGTACATGTGACGCCGCGCGATCATGGCGAACATGGCGGGGAAGGTGGCGCCGGCGCGCACCTCGGTGCCGAGATCCCCAGCCGAGGCCAGAATGTCGGTGACGCGCGCCGTGGGCTGCGAAGTCATCTTCTCGACGCCCGCCACCAGCACCACGTCGTAGACGCCGCTCGCGACGGCCATCCAGGCATGGAAGAAGGCCGAACCGCTCGACGCGCAGGCGGCCTCGAAGCGGGTGGCCGGAACACCTTCGAGTCCCAGGGCCGAGCTGATGTAGGGCGCGAGGTGGTTCTGGCCGACGAAGGCGGGTCCGGCGAAGTTGCCGAGGTAAAAGGCCTCCACCCGGTGGGCCGGAGCATTTCCGTTCTGCAGGCACTTGCGTCCGGCTGCGACGGCGAGGTCCAGGATGGACTTATCGGGAAAGACGCCGAAGGGGGTCTTTCCAATTCCGATGATGGAAACGGCCCGCATGGCTTCACCCGGACTTTCAAACAGCGGGCAAGTTCACCTTTTCGTAAAGGTCGGACAGCAGCAACCGGCAGCCGATGGACTGCAACTCGACGGTGTCCTCGGGCCGGCTGGCCTCGCGCAACAGCCAGGTTCCGTCCGGCTGGCGCGTGTAGAGGTCCAGGTGAAGGCGGTCCTGGGCGACCAGCAGGTACTGCTGCAACGATTCGATCGCGCGGTAGTGTTCGAACTTGCGGCCGCGGTCGTAGGCTTCGGTGGAGGGCGACAGGACCTCGGCCAGGAAGGTGGGATTGAGCAGGTTGTCCAAGTAGTCGTCAGGGGCGAAACGCGGCTCGCCGCAGACCACCGCTACGTCCGGGTAAGTATAGAGCCCGGTGGCGGGAATGAAGACGCGCATCTCGTTCGCATATACCTCGCACGGCCTGCTGCGAAGCTGTTGGTCGAGCGTGGACACGAGGCGCGAAACCAGCAAGATATGCTCGCGGGTGGCTCCAGCCATGGCGAACATCTCGCCGCGCCAATATTCGTTCCTGCCTTCGGCTTGGCGCTCAATCTCCAGGTACTGTTCGGGCGTGAGGAAGGTCTTCGCTTGAGTAGACACCAGAGTCTCTAGTCACTAAATTAACACGGTGGCCGAGTTCGCTCAAGAACCAACCCGTTTTCAAGCACTTGCAGGCCGCCCGAGGAACGGCCGGTCCGGGAGATAACCCCTCAAGTCGGGGTATACTGAAAACGCATCGGCCGAGGTGGGGCCGGGCGAAATTCTTACTCCACGATTCGCGGATTAAGTCGTCACTCCTTATGTAAGGAGCGCGACTGGATGTCCACCGCTATCGCCGGACCCGCCTGGATCGGCCAGCGCTACATGGAAGCCGAAAAGGCGCCTTCGCCGCTCGATGTGCTGCGCGAGCAGGAGCTCGAACAGGAGCTGGTCTCGACCCATCTCCGCCGCGTCTTCCTGCTGATCTACCGTATCGTCGGCAATGCTGCCGACGCGCAAGACCTCGCCCAGGACACCTTCGTCAAGGCGCTCGGCCGCCGCGACCAGCTCAAGGATCGCGAGAAGGCCGCGCAGTGGCTGGGCCGTATCGCCTACAACACCGCCATCGACTTCGTCCGGCAGCGAAAGCGCGTCAGCTTTACGGAGCTCGACTCGATCCCCGAGCCGGGGCATCACGAGAGTCCCGAGCGGATGGCGTTGCGTAACGAGAAGCAGGCGTACCTGGCGGACGGCATGCGGCTGCTCTCCGAGAAGGAGCGCGCGGCGCTGATCCTGCGGGACGTGGAAGGCCTGCCGGCGGCGGACGTGGCCGCGCAGTTGGGCTGTTCGATGGCCACGGTGCGGTCACATATCGCCAACGCGCGCACCAAGTTCCGCAAGTATTTCAAGGGGCGCAAGGAATGAGCATCTGGTTCGTGCGGCATCCCCGGGAAGCGGATCTGGCTCTCTTCGCCGGCGGCGAGCTGGGCCCGGTGGCGCGCTGGCGCATCGAAGGGCACGTGACGGGCTGCTCCCCGTGCCGGCACGCGGTGGCGGAATTCTTCGAGATGCGCAGCAAGGTCATGGACCTCGGCGACGTGCCTCACGTGGACTGGGACGCGCTGGCGGCCGGCATCCACCGGCGCGTGGCGCGCGAGCGAGAGGCGGCGCGGCCGGTGGCGATGTGGCGTCCGGCCTGGGGAGCGGCGCTGGCCCTGCTGCTCCTGGTAGCGACGGGGGCTTATGTGGCGCAGCGGAATGCCGTGCCGGGGACGGTCCTGGATGCTTCCGCCGGGGGGCTCGAGCTGCGCCTGGGCGAGGGGCAGGCGTTCACCCTGATGAACGACGCCCAGGAGCTGACCCAAGTAACCTGGCGCGTGAGCGCCGATACGGCGAGCGCCCGCTATCTCGACGGCGAGACCGGGCAGATTACGATCAACAATGTCTATGTGGCGCAATAGCATCGCGGTCGCGGCACTGGTGCTGGCGACGCCCGCGGCTTGGGCGCAGATGGCTCAGCCCCTCGACCCCGCGCAGGCCATCCGCGTTACGCTGGGCGGCGCGCCGGTCGCGGTGGTTTCGAGCGACCTGGGCGATTCGCGGGTCCAGACGCGCGGCGGGGCCATGGTGGTCGACCTGCACGCCACCCTGACCTTGCGGAACAGCGGCGCCCAAAACATTCGCGGCATCACGCTGCAGGTGATGGCGCAAGAGATGACGCCCGGCGGGAAGGGTTCGGTCGCGGTGCCGAGCCTGAACGTGCCGCCCGGCCGCGATTTCCCGATCCGGATCAATCTGCGTCTGCTGCGGCCGCTGCCAGCGCCACAGGCCGGGCCGCTCGTCGAGGTGGGTCTTGACGGGGTGCTGTTCGCCGATTTTTCCTTCGCCGGCCCCGACCGGCTCAACTCGCGCCGGACCCTGACGGCGTGGGAGATGGAAGCGCGCCGCGACCGCGAGTACCTGAAGGCGGTGCTCGAGAAGAACGGCGCACCAGGATTACAGCAGGAGATGCTGGCCAGCCTCTCCCGGCAGCAGTCGCGCCCGCGGCTGGACGTGCAGGTGAGCCGTCCGCCAGGGCGCTCCATTTCGGCGGCGGTGAGCGCCCTGACGGGCCGCACCGTCAGCTTCGCGTCGCTGAAGCTGCCCGAGGCGCCGCTCGAATTGCTGTCGGGCGCGGCCCAGATCAACGGCGCCGAGGCCTCGACGCCGCACATCGAGGTGGCTAACCGCTCGGACCGCCCGGTCCGCTACTTTGAGGTGGGGTGGATCGTCAAGGACGACGCCGGCCGCGAGTACCTGGCGGGTTCGCTGCCCTCGACGGCGGCGTCGCTCGACCTGCGTCCCGGCCGCTCGGCCGCCGCCACGCAGGACCGCACCTACCGCTTCTCGCAGCCGGGGATCGCCGGCATGAGCGGCTACATCAGCCAGGTGGAGTTCGCCGATGGCCGCTTGTGGATTCCCTCCCGTAAAGCCCTGCAGGACGCCGCGCTGCTCGGGATCGTGCCGGTCTCGGCCGAAGAGCAGCGGTTAAGCGAGATTTACCGCAGCAAGGGCGTGCAGGCGCTGGTGGAAGAGCTGGGGAAGTTCTAGCCTACTGGATCTTGTCACCCTTTGAGAGGTTGTGCCTTGCACACAACAGCCTGACGTTGTCTGCCTTCATGGAAGTGCCGCCTTTTGAAAACGGCAGGTCGTGGTCGAAATGAAGCTCATTGGAGGCGCCGCAGACTTGACACCGCCCTTTGTCTCGCTTCCACACCTCTAACTTCACCGCCGTAGGTATGATCCGCCGCCGCTCGGCTTCGTAGAACTCCAGATCCGGTAGCGGCATTTCGCTTTCCACTGCTACCAGTCGAAACTTGAACACTTTTCGCTGGTGATCCTGCTCTTGCCACGCGTCAACCAGATGGAAGAGACCGTTGTACGACCAGATACCGTCGCGAATCTTCTCGTACACACGCACGAGGTGCGGCCCTGAGCGTCCCGCCTTGTAATCAGTTGCTGCCTGATGAAACCTTCCGTTCTCGGTCAAGGAGCCGTTGGGGTATCTTTCCGGCTGATCCACATTCTTAGGATCGGGTCCTCCGATGCGGCGTGGCACATCGTGTCCTTCATAGATCAGAACGGTCCCGTTGTCCTGAAGCTCATCCCGGTAAGGGGCATTTATGCGCACGGACATCAGGATCACTGACCTGGCGCCCCCCAAACGAAAGTTCATTCCCCGCTGGAGGCTCGAGGACTCGCGGCGGCACATTTCGTGATAAGAGATGATTTCGTTGGCCATGCTCGAAGGCAAGCTCATTGTACCGTCAGCACAGTGATTCCCCAGGCAATATTCTAGCTATTATATCTGTTTCAGGCGATTGAGCTATACTGGCTCTATGAGGACCGCGAACGCCACCACCGCAAAGAACCAATTCGGTCAAATACTAGAAGCAGCCCTGAGCGAGCCAGTCGTCATCACCAAGACGGGGCGTCGCGTGGCAGTCATGCTCAATTGGAAGGAATACGAGCGGCTGTCGGCCCTCGAAGACGCCTGGTGGGCCGAGCAGGCCGCCAAGGCGGAGAAGCAGGGGTATCTCGGGCCCAAGGCTTCTGCGGACTTTCTTCGACGCAAGCTGAATGCCAAGGCTTGACCTGACCGCCCGGTCGAGGAAGTTCCTGGCCGGGCTGCCACCCAAACAATTTCGTCAGGTCGTGACGAAGATTTTCGCGCTGCTGGACGATCCGGCGCCACCCGACAGCCGCGCACTGGTAGGGGCGCCTTACCGCCGTGCGGACATCGGTGAATACCGGATCATCTATCGGGTCGAAGCCGACACCCTCAAGGTGGCGCTCGTCGGCAAGCGTAACGATTCGGAGGTATCGGATCTGGAACGGCTGATCTGACCGGCATGGGCTGGCGATCAGCCCGTGGGTTGTAGCCGCGTCACATTCTCAATGACCACGCGAGGGTTGGGGTTCGGCGGCGGCACTGGCAGGCCCTCTGCCTTCAACACCTCCACGTGCTCAAGCATGCCCCACTTCGCTTGGTAGAGGCAGTCTTCCACCGAGTGGCCGATGCCGGTAAAGCCTTCCAGTTCGGGGGAATAGAAACCGAAGTAATCGGGTTCTTCGGTGGCTTCAATAACAAGCGAGTAGCGAAGATCAATCATGGCTGCTTCTTCTCAAGGCCCGCTGCCTTGAGAATAGCATGGCAGGTGCCGGTCGGAACTTCCTTAGATCCGTGGAAGTCCACGCGGATCAACTTGTGCTGTCCTGGCTTTCCGTAATAGCGGACAGATCCCTTCTCCCTGACAAGCCGAAAGCCATCTTGCTCCAGGAACCGGACCAGTTCACTGAACCGCATCAGGCAGGCTGAGGGCGCGGGAAAGCCCTACTCCGCCTTCGTAACCACAACCTTGATCGGTACCGTAACCCCATGGTGCAAGCTGATCACGGCCTCGTGCTCGCCAAGCATGCGGATGGGATTCGGAATCTCGATCTTGTGGCGGTCGACGGTGTAGCCGTGCTTGGCCAGCTCCTCCGAGAGCCGCATGGAGGTGACCGAGCCGAAGAGCTGGTCGCTGTCGCCGGCCTTTTCGACGACGGTCACGACCAGGTCCTTCATCAGCGCGGCTAGTTGCTCGGCGTCGCCCCGGAGCTTGGTCTCCTTGCGCAGGGCGGCGGCCTTCATCGAGTCGATGGACTTCTTCGCGCCGTGCGTGGCCTCGATGGCCAGCTTCCGCGGCAGCAGATAGTTGCGGGCGAAGCCGGCGGCCACTTTCACCACGTCCCCGCGCCCGCCCAGCTTGGGGACTTCAGCCTTCAATATGACTTCCATAACGGGTCTCTCCTAGATCTCCGCCGCAAACGGCAGCAGGGCGATGTTGCGGGCCTTCTTGATGGCCTCGGCCAACTGGCGCTGGTGGGGCGTGCAGACCCCGGAAATGCGCTTGGGGATAATCCGGCCGCGCTCGGCGACGAAGCTGCCGAGCAGCCGCACGTCTTTATAATTGATGTCGTCAATCTTCTCGACGCAGAACCGGCAGACTTTCTTGCGCCGGAAATACTGCTTCTTGCCGCCGCGATCGCCGCCCGGACCACCCCGCCCGCCCGGGCCGCCGGGGCCCCGCTCCGATCTCCGGGGTGCTTCGCTTCTAGGTTGTTCGTCAGCCATGGGATCGCTCCGTCCTCACTTCTTTATCGCCGGCTCCGGCACGGCGGGCATCGGGTTCGCCGGCGCGGCCGCTTCGGGCGCGGGGGCCGACGGCTTGCGCTGGGCGCGCTTCTCGCGCTTCTTTTTGAGCTTCTCCAGGCGCTTCAGATCCTGGTCGATGCGCACGGTGATGAATTTGACCACCGTGTCGCTCACCCGCAGGCGCCGCTCGACTTCCTTCACGGTTTCGACGGTGTTTTCGGTGGAGAGCTGCAGCAGCACATAGTAGCCTTCGCGGTATTTCTGCACGCGATAGGCCAGCCGGCGCTTGCCCCATTTGTCGACTTTGTCTATGGCGCCGCCGGCGGCGGTCACCACGCTTTTCAACGGCTCCACGATGCCGTCGATTTCTTCTTCCGGCACATCGGGCCGGATGATGAAGAGCACTTCGTAAATTCTCATTTTTCCTCGGTCGTTTGGCCTCCGGCGCGACGATTGTATTTCGTCATGGCCTGAGCGGCGCCTTCGGCAAGTATGGAACGAACCGCGCCGGCCGCCCGGCCGACGAATTCCTCCAGGTCCTTCTGTTGCGAGCGGCGGAAGGGGGTCAGGTCAAACTCGGCTGCATCCACCGGCCGGCCAGGATGGATCCCCAGCCGTACCCGCGTGAATTCCTTCGTACCCAGCGCCGCGATGATCGATTTCATGCCGTTGTGCCCGGCGTCTGAGCCGCGCATCCGGATGCGAATACTCTTCCACGGCAAGTCCAGCTCATCGTAAACCACCACTAGATCTTCTACTCCCAACTCGTACTTCTCGAGCAGGCCCTTCACCGGCCCGCCGCTGAGATTCATATACGCCTGCGGCTTGGCGAGCACGACCTCGTGGCCCTCGATCCGGCCGCGCCCCACCAGGGAACGCTGCTCGGGCCGCGTCACGGCAATGCCACAGTCCTCTGCCAAACGGTCGATGGTCATAAAACCCAGGTTGTGCGGCGTATTCTCGTACTGGCGTCCGGGATTGCCCAGGCCCACCACCAGAAACATCGCGATAGGGTGCTACTTCTTCCCCTTCTCCTTTTCCTTGCCTTTCTCTTTTTCCTTGCCCTTCTCCTTTTCCTTTGGCTTTGCCTCGGCTTCGGCCTCGCCTTCTTCGGTCTGCTTGCCCTTCTTGATTACTTCCGGCTCAGCCGGGGCGGCCTCGACGGCGGCCTCCGCACCCTCGACGGGCTTCACTTCCTCCACCCGCATCATCACGACGTGCACCAGCACCCGCTCGGGATCGGTGAGCACCCGGTAGTTCTCGCTCGCCGGCAGGTCCTTAGCGCGGATGGCCTGGCCCAGCTCCAGTTCCGCCACATTCAGGACGAGGTGTTCGGGAATATTCGCGGGCAGACACTCGAGCTCCACCTCGCGCGTGACCAGCTCAAGCAGCCCGCCCTGCGTCTTAACGCCTTTAGCTTCGCCCTCCGTGACAATCGGCACCGTGGCGCGAAGGGCCTTCGTGAGGTCGATGCGCCGCAGGTCGGTGTGCAGCAGGTTGCCGCGCACCGGGTCGAACTGCCAATCCACCACCATGGCGGCTTCGCGGGCGCCGCCCACGGCCACCTGGAAAATAGTGTTGTGACCGGCCGCCGAGTGCAGGATCTGCGTGATCTGCTTGGCGTTGAGGCTCACCGGCACGGCGTCTTTGCCGCCCCCATAGAGCACCGCCGGGATCTGCCCTTCGCGACGCAGCCGCCGCGCGGGATTCTTGCCGCGCATCTCGCGCGGCGCGGCTTCTACTGTAATGTCCTTCAGCAACGCAACCTCCTGGCGCCTTTCACAGCCCCGCGCGCCCGGCGCGGTCGGCAGGGGGCGGGCGCCGGCCCGGCCGGATCATACGAACATCCGGCTGATCGATGTCTCCTCGTGTATCGACTGGATCGCCCCAGCCAGCAGCGGCGCCACGCTCAACTGGCGCACCTTGCCGCAATTCTTGGCCTCCGCCTTCAGCGGGATGCTGTTGGTTACCACCAGCTCCTGCAGCGGCGACTGGCAGATCCGCTCCACGGCCGGGCCCGAGAGCACCGGGTGGGTGGCGCAGCCGTAAACCGCGTCCGCGCCGTGGTCCAGCAAGGCTTGCACGCCCTTCACCAGCGTGCCGGCCGTATCCACAATATCGTCCACGATCAGGCAGGTGCGATGCCGCACGCGCCCGATGATGTGCATAACCTCGGCCACGTTGACCTGCTCGCGCCGCTTATCGATGATGGCCAGCGGCGCCTTGAGGCGTTTGGCAAAGGCCCGCGCCCGCTCGACACCGCCGGCGTCCGGGGAGACCACGGTCAGGTTGGTCAGCGCCAGGCTCTGGAAGTAGCCGATCATCACGGGCGTCGAGTAAAGGTGGTCCACCGGAACGTCAAAGAAGCCTTGGATCTGGGCCGCGTGCAGGTCGAGGGTCAGCACCCGGTTGGCCCCCGCCGTCACCAGGACATTGGCCACCAGCTTCGAGGAAATGGGGACGCGGGGCTTGTCCTTGCGGTCCTGGCGGGCGTAGCCGTAGTAAGACAGCACGGCGGTAATACGCTTGGCCGAGGCGCGGCGCAGGGCGTCCATCATCAGCAGCAGCTCCACGAGGTTCCGATCGACCGGCGTGCACGTCGGCTGCACCACGAATACATCGGCGCCCCGCACGTTTTCGAGAATCTGCAAGTAAATCTCACCGTCCGAAAAAGTCTCCGCTTCGCTCTTGGCCAGCGGCACGCCCAGATGGGCGCAAATCTCCTCGGCCAGCGCCGGGTTGGCGTTTCCGGTGAAGATTTTGAGCCGGTCCTGTATCATCGCCGAAGCTTACCTAGGCCGCCGTCCCGAGCCACCGGCACCACCGGGCCTCGCAGGCGGCGCGGGTCACCGTGTGCACCGCAAAACTCCCACCACCAGTCACCTCAAGTGAGTCGCGGACGCGAGCGGCCTGCCGACGGTCGGCACACCAGCCGAACATCGCGGCGCCGCTGCCACACAACAGGGCGGGACGCGCACCTGCTCTTTCCAGGCGCGTTTTCAGCTTTCGCAACTCCGGATGCATCCGGAAAACCACTGCTTCAAAATCGTTTTCCAGGACGCTTCCGAACTCCCTCGCCGGGTCTGCACAAACCCTTGAGTAGAAACGATCTATTTTATCGTCCCAGGGCCGCGCCGTCAAATGGGGGCTAAGCCGCCGGTAGGCCTCCGCGGTCGAAACAGACACGGCCGGGGCGGCGAGCACCATCCAGCGGACCGGCGTGTCGGGCAGCGGATAGACCTCGGTGCCGCGCCCTATCCCCAGGACCCGCCCCCCCAAAAGGAAGAACGGCACGTCGCTGCCCAATTCGGCCGCCAGGCGCAACAGCACCGGAAATACCGGCCTCGGCCGCAGCAGCTCCGCCAGCGCCCGCAGGACAGCCGCAGCGTCGCTCGATCCGCCTCCCAGCCCGCCGCCTACTGGAATCCGCTTCTCGAGCCGGATCTCCACGCGGCCGCCTATGCCAGTGGCCTCGAGCAGCCTCGCGGCGGCCCGGGCCGCCAGGTTCTGAGGACCGGCCAGATCCTCGCGGCTGCAGGTCAGTTCGACGGCGCGGCCACGGCCCCGCCGGTAAGACACCTCCAGGCGGTCGGCCAATGAGATGGTCTGGAAAACCGTGCGCAGCTCGTGAAACTGATCCGGCCGGCGATAGAGGACATGCAGCCCCAGATTCACCTTGGCCAGGGCCTCGACCGTAACAGTGGGCATAACGGCCGGACCTAATGGTCGTACTGCAGCATGGAGTAGACGTCGTGCCCCGGGAGCCGGTCGCGGCCCTTCAGGAACGACAGCTCGATGATGAAGGCGAGTCCTGCGACCTTGCCCCCCAAGGCTTCCACCAGCTTGACAGTCGCCGCCGCGGTGCCGCCGGTGGCCAGCAGGTCGTCCATGATCAGGACGCGCTGGCCGGGCTCGATGGCGTCCTTGTGAATTTCCAGGCTATCGGTGCCGTACTCCAGTTCGTACGTCACGCTCACGTGCTCGGCGGGCAGCTTTTTCGGCTTGCGCACCGGGACGAACCCGACCCCCAGCCGGTAGGCCAGCGCCGGACCGAAGACGAAGCCGCGGGCCTCGATCCCCACCACCACTTCCGGACGCCTTTCCCGGACCTCGTAGTGGTCGGCAAGGCCGCAGATCAACGCGTGCAGCCCCAACGGGTCCTTCAGAATCGTCGTGATGTCATAGAATAAGATGCCCGGCTTGGGGAAATCCGGCACTTCGCGGATCAGTTTCTTCAAGTCGATCATTCACCCTCCTACCAGGACGGGTCGATGCGGAACGAATCGCAGCGATGCACCGGAGCTTCCTGGAGGTCCACGCCGCGCACCTCCGCGGCCGGCGGTCCCTTCCACAACCGGCTTTCCAACTGGGACAACTCCGCCTCCGAGCCGGCGGCGTAAACCTCCACGCGGCCGTCGTCCAGGTTTTTCACATAGCCGGTCAGACCGAGGTCGGCCGCGGCTCGCTGGACAAAGTACCGGAATCCGACCCCCTGCACCCGGCCCCGGACCTGGTACAGCCGGGCCCGCTCTGGCTGGCGCTTCGTCACCTTGCCGCCGTGGCCGCCGTTACACGCCAGCGTGTCAGAACGTAGTCCCGGCCCCGGACGCCCGCCTGCCGGGTCCCGGAAAACACGGCACCTGCGCCGTGGACTGCCAATTGCATCAAACCGACCCGGAGGCTCACCACAATGGCGATTCTGACAGTTGGTTCCGCGCTGGTACTCACGTTCCTGCTCGCGCTCAGCCTGCAGTGGGCCGCGCTCGCGGCCATCTTGCGAGGCCTCCACCGGCGGAGCGAGGCCCGCCAGGCTACTTCCGCGAGCCGCGGCGGGGCTTCTTGACCCGCGAGGCGCGCAGCTTGTCCGGATTCCGCTTGGGCTTCGAAATATTGAAAGCGCCGCTGCCCAGGTAGGCGACCTTCTTTTCTTCTTTACCTTCAGCCATGCCGTCTCCCCCCGGCCGCGCTCGCGGCGGGACAAACTTGTATTCTAGCATCTGGCCTTCTCCGCCCCCGCCCTTCCGGCATGACTGCTTCCTCTTCCGCCACCTACTCCGGCACTTCGAGACTGAAGTCTTACGGTTCGCTCGCCGCCGTTTCCTGGCTGTGGGGCACGACGTATCTGGCCATCCGAATAGCGAACGAGACCCTGCCGGTAGCGTTCTTCTTGAGCGCGCGGTTCCTGCTCTCGGGCGCGGTGATGGTCCTCATTTGTCGCTGGCGGAGGGCCTATCTGCCGCACGGGCGCGAGCTGGTCGAAACCATGCTGGCCGGCGTGATGACACTCGGAATCGGCAACGGCTGCCTGATCCTCGCCGAGCACTACATCCCGAGCGGGATTGCGGCCCTTTTCGTCGCCACCACGCCGTTCTGGATGGTCGGCATCGAGTCTTTATTTCCAGGCGGCGAGCCGATCCACAAGCCGACGCTCGCGGGGCTCGCGGTGGGCTTCACAGGGTGCGCCCTGCTGCTCGGACCGGAGTTGCTCCGCAGCGGGTTTGCTTCGAATTACTGGAAAGGGTTCCTGGCGGTACAGGTCGGGGCGTTCGGCTGGTCGTTAGGCTCCGTCTACAACCGGAACCGTCCCCGCCAGGCGCATTCTTTCGTCAACGGGGCCTTCCAACAGCTAGGGGCCGGACTGGCCGCCGTCCCGCTGGCACTCGCCCTGCATAACGGCCCGATCCTGTGGACCGGGCGCAGTGCCGGCGCATTCTTCTATCTGGTGGTCTTCGGGTCGATCCTGGGCTTCAGCGCCTTTGTGTATGCGCTCGATCACCTGCCGCTTTCGATCGCGACCCTCTATTCCTACATCAATCCGGTCGTAGCGGCGTGGCTGGGCTGGCTCTTCTACCGCGAGCCCTTCGGGGCGCGGGAAGCGGCGGCGATGGGCGTTATCTTCCTGGGGATCGCGCTGGTCAAGATGCAGTCGGGCCGGCGCTCATAGTTAAAAAAAGTCACATCGCCTCAGGAACCGGGCGAGGTCAAGGCCGTCGCCAGGGTTGGCGGCCTCTGCTCGCCTCCGGCCACTTGAACGTGCTGGCCGTGAGCGCCTGCATCACTGCGTCGGACTCTTCTTGTTCTCGCGGTGTACCTGGTGGTTCCCGAACGTAAGCTTAGTGGTTGGAACATTTAGTACCACTAAGTCGGGATCCCCCCCTTCGACGTAGTATTCCGCCGTGTCGTTGTCGCCGGGCTCGCCGTGATCGGTGAATATCCAGCAAGCATGGTAGCCCGGCTGCCCGTTGTAAGTGCCTTCCCCGCAGCCGTTGTAAATATCGAACATCTCGGCCGTTCCGGGCGGAGGCGCCGGGCTGCTCAAGTCGCTGTAGCAGGATACCCTAGAGAGCGTGGTGAGATGAAAGCGATTGCCGCCATCCCAGTTTATCTCCAGACTGTTCGGGCCTATCGACGGGACACTTTCGGGGGACGCGGGACAGTGGAGTTCGAAACCGTGCGTCACTCTAATGCGGTTGCCGGTCTGATCAAAACCGAATACGCTGCCGCCTCCCGTCATGCGGCCCCCCTCCAACGCCAGCACCGGGACAACGCACAGAAATAACGCGCCCACTCCAAACATAATCGTGCACAGCATCCTGCGCATGAACTGACCTCCTATCAGACGCTACATGCGATGCACTACTGGGGCCAAAGCACTGGGGGATACACTGGGGAAACTCCGAGAGTGTTTGGATAGAGACCAATCCGACGTAACGCGTTCTCAGCGTTGTAGTTCCTCGGAGCCCGATGCCTAACTTGAAGGACGGCCCGGAGGCAGGGAGCCCGCACTGATTGTACGTCGGTGACCTCTAATGGGCGAAGGGAGACAAAGTCGGTCGTGCAGAACTTACCCTAATGCAGCGCCATGCTGACCACTTGGAACTTGAACCGCTCCGGTGGCAACGACGCCGGCTGGCCGGAGTTCAGGTGTGCCCAGGTCTGGTAGGCCGTCACCCCTACGCTATTGTTCAGGTAGAACAGGAACTGATCGGAAAAGCACGAAATCGGCGGCGGCTGCCGGAAGGTGAGCCGCAGCCCGACGGCGTTCTCAAGCCCCACCCCGTGCGTGGGGACGGCCTTGTCGGTCAGCAGGGTGACGAAGCTCGCGCGGCCGGCGTGGGGCCACAAGTCGGGACGCAGCAGGTTCCGCAAGTTGGCCTGGCTCTCGAAGGTGATCTCGCACTGCCGGATCCACTCCAGGATCGAGTCGCCCCAAGACCAGTGCGCCAGCAGGCTTTGGTACTGCTCCGCCAGGTTCAGCGCCAGATCGAACTTCTGACGCTCGAGCAGGGACTCCACGGCCAGGTCGTGCAGAGGCCGGTCGGGGACCAGGTTCTCGTCCTCGACGATACCGGCGGCCAAGCCGACCATTTCTTCAAGCGGTGTGACTTCCGGGCTGGTCCGCACCAGCAGGGGAGGCAGCTCGTGGGTTCGTCCCCCGGGGATTTCCACGTACTTGCGATTGCCGATGATCTCCATACCCAAGGCCTCGGCTCTCCTACTCTTATCGACGCCGTCTACCGGCCGGACAGTTTCCAGTTTATATGGTCGCGCTCACCCTCGTAACAAAATCTTCCTATTCCGTTTGTAACCAATTCTAATACTATGAGGGACATGAACCGTTTTCAAGGGCTAGGATCGGCTATTACGGGGGGGCTCTTGCTGGTGGCAACTATCGCGTCTTGCGGTAAATCGGGGGGGGGCGGCTCGAACGAGCAGGCCGCGCGCGGCTTCATCGCCCGGCACCTGGAGAAAGCCCGGCCGCTCGAGAAGACCGCCAACCTGGCCTGGTGGAAGGCCAACACCACCGGCAAAGAAGAGGACTTCAAGGCCAAGGAAGCCGCTGAAAACGCCCTCGACAAGCTCCTGTCCGCCCCCGCGACCTTCCAGGAACTCAAGGCCATCCGGGATAAGGGCGGTATCACCGACGAGCTGGTCAAGCGCTCCGTCGACCTGCTGTATCTTTCCTACCTGGGCAAGCAGGTGGACCCGGCCCTGCTCGAGCAGATCACGGCCAAGAGCAATGCCGTCGAAAGATTGTTCAACGTCTACCGGGCGCCGGTGGGAGATAAGCAGCTCACCGAAAACGACGTCCGGAAGATCTTGAAGGAGTCCAAAAGCTCGGCCGAGCGGGAGCAGGCCTGGAAGGGCAGCAAAGGCGTCGGACGCCAGATCGAGCCGATCCTCAAGGAGCTGGTCAAGCTGCGGAACAAGTCGGCGAAGAAGTTGGGCTTCCGGGACTACTACGCCATGTCCCTCTACCTCAACGAGCAGGACGAGGGGGCGCTGCTGGCGCTATTCGGCCAGTTGGACGATCTCACCCGCAAGCCTTTCCTCGACCTCAAGGCCCGCGCCGACCGTGCTCTCGCGAAGACTTACAAGATCAAGGTCGAGGAGCTGCGTCCCTGGCACTACCACGACCCCTTCTTCCAGGAGGCCCCGCAGCTCGGGCGGATCAACCTCGATGCCCTCTACGCTAAGAAGGACATCCTGAAGATCTGTTCGGGCTTCTACGACGGCATCGGCCTGGCCATCGACGACGTCATCCAGCGGAGCGACCTCTACGAGAAACCCGGCAAGAGCCCGCACGCCTTCTGCACCGATATCGACCGCGAGGGCGACGTGCGGGTGCTGGCCAACCTCCGGCCGAACGACTACTGGATGAACACCCTCCTCCACGAGCTGGGGCACTCGGTCTACGAGAAGAACATCGACCGCCAACTGCCCTACGAGCTGCGGACCGAGGCGCACATCCTCACCACCGAGGGCATCGCCATGATGTTCGGACGGGTGAACAAGCGGGAAGAGTGGCTGCGGGCCAGTCTCGGCCTCGACCGGCGCCAGGCCGCCCGTGTGGGGGCCGAGGCCCAGCGCGAGTTGCGCCTGGAGTCGCTGATCTTCAGCCGCTGGTGCCAGGTGATGCTGCATTTCGAGAAGTCCATGTACGCCAACCCCGATCAGGACCTCTCGAAGCTGTGGTGGGACCTGGTGGAGAAATACCAGGGCCTGCGGCGTCCCGAGGGCCGCTCGGAGCCGGATTACGCCTCCAAGGTTCACCTTGTAAGCGCGCCCGTCTACTACCACAACTACATGATGGGCGAGCTGTTCGCATCTCAAGTGCACCATGCGCTCGCCCGCGAATTGGGCGTCAAAGATCCCAGCACCTTCGCCTACGTGGGGCGCAAGGAGGTAGGCGAGTTCCTCAAGGCCAAGGTCTTTGGACCGGGATCACGGTATCCCTGGAACGAGCTGACCCGGCACGCCACGGGCGAGCCCCTCACGGCCAACTACTACGCGATGGACTTCGTCAAGGAGTGAGCGAGCGGGCCGCCTGGTAGACGATTCCCGCGCCGAGCAGAGTTACGACGGCCGCGCTGCCCACGGGCAGCACCTTGCTGGTCAGCCAGCCAGTGCTCGAGACGCGGCTCAGCAGCGATCCAGACAGGATCATCGCCACGCCGATCACAATCAGCACCACGGCCAGTCCGATGCTGAACGCCACCAGCAGCACCAGGCCCAGTCCGAGACGGTGCAGCGAAACCGCCATCAACAGGACCACCATGGCCTCGGGACAGGGCACCAACCCGCCCGAGACACCGAGCGACAGCAGGTGGCGCCGTGACACTTTTTCGGGCTCGTGGCTGTGCTCGTGCGTGTGGGGATGGTCGTGGTGCTCGTGGCCATGATCATGACTATGCACGTGGGCATGGTCGTGGCCATGCTCGTAGCTATGGTCGTGATGATCATGATCGTGGGAGTGTCCGTGATCGTGGCCGTGATCGTGGCTATGCCCATGCCCGTGCCCCAGCCAGCGGGACCGCAAGAGCCACAACCCCATGCCCACCACCAGCAGCCCGCTCACCAGCGACAACCACGGATAAATGCGATCCATCAGGATGTAGCGGGAGGCGTAGAGGGTCAGGAAGCCCAGCACGAAGACGCTCGAAGTATGGGTGACCGTCACGACCGAACCCAGATAGACGGCGTCCCAAACGGTGCCCTTGCTGCCCACTAAATAGGCTGCCACGAGTGTCTTACCGTGTCCCGGGGTCAGGGCGTGGGCGGCCCCTAGAAAGAACGCGACGCCCAGCGCCATTAGCAGGAACTGCGGGCCGGCATCCGACATGCGCAGGGCCTCGACCAGCCGCTGGCGCTCCCCCAACGAGGCGTCCGCAGCCGTCTGGGCGGCCGCCATCACCGCCAGGCCCAGCCCGAGAAGAATCCCTAAACCCCGCCGGATCATTGGATTGGCAAACCCAACCAGGGTTTGACACCCACACTAGTAACAGATTCGGCCGCCGGAAACAACTTCCTGGGAAGAATCCTGCGCCAGGTCTCAACCAATGGATTGGGAGCGAAAGAAACCGATGACCACGACATGCGGCGGCTGGAACCAGATGAAGGCGGAGATGGGCATCGAGGCCGGACCGCCCGATTTGCTCTCCCGGCTGCAGGCGGGCGATTGCCACGCCTACCAGGAATTGGTAGACCAATATGGACCGCTGCTCTACAACACCGCCCTGCGGATCACGGGCTGCCCCGGCGACGCCGAGGACGCCCTGCAAGAGACGTACCTCAGCGCCTTCGAGCACCTCGGGACCTTTGAAGGGCGCTCCACCCTCCGGACCTGGCTGACGAGGGTCTGCATCAACGCCGCCCTGTCGCGGCTGCGGCGCAACGGGCGGCATCGGGCGCAATCGCTCGACGAAATGGTATCGAGCGGCGACCATGAGATGCCGCGCTGGGTAGTCGATCCGCGGGAAAACCCCGAAGACACGGCGAGCCGTGGCGAGTTCCGCAAGCTGCTCGAGGGCTGCCTGGGCAAGCTGTCGCCGGCCCTGCGCGAAGTGTTCGTCCTGCGGGACCTCGAGGAGCTTTCCGGCCAAGAGACCGCCCAAATGCTCGGCATCAGCGTGCCCGCCGTCAAGACCCGGCTCTCCCGCGCCCGGTCCGCTCTGCGTGAGCTGCTGCTGCCGTACCTGACCCGCAAGGAAGGCTCACTGCGCCGGTCGCAGGTCCGTGAGACGCAGCCACAGTTCCGCCAGACGCTCGGGGGCGAGTTGCTCGCCGCGCAGGCGGCCTTCCGCTATGGCCGCGAGGCGGTCGCGGCCGAATGCGCCTGCTAGGTTGTTGCGCAGCGTCTTCCGCTTGTGACTAAAGCAAAGCTGGACGAATTCCAGAAAGGCCGCCGGGTCGGCGACGCCCCAGCTCTTCCAGCGCGGCTCGATCGGCAGGCGCACCACCGCCGAGAGCACTTTGGGCGGCGGATCGAACGCTCCAGGCGGCACCGTAAACAACAGCTCCGGCCGGCTGTGGGCTTGGCACAACACGCTGAGGAAACCGTAGTCGCGGCTTCCCTCCCCCGCTGCGATCCGCGCCGCCACCTCTTTCTGGACCAGCAAAATCGCCTCCGAGACCGCTTCCACGGCCTCGAAGATCTTCCGCACAATCGGCGAGGTGATGTAGTAGGGCAGATTTCCCACGACCACCGCGGGATGAACGGTTCGCGCGGCGATCAGAGCTGCTAGATCCACTTGGAGAATATCGGCCTCGACGACCTCCAGCCGCGACTCGCTGTCCTGCCGCGCCCGCAACGACGCCGCCAGCCGGGGATCTATCTCAATCGCGACCACGCGGAGGTCCGCCGCGAGCAGGCGCCGGGTCAGGGTTCCAGGACCAGCGCCGATCTCAACCACCAGGTCGGAACCGGCCGCGGCCGCCTGTACCCGCCGGGCGATGCGGTCCAGAATCGAGGCGGTACGCAGGAAATGCTGGCCCAGGCGGGGACGCCGGGCGGCAGGGGCCACGCTACGGCCGGATATTGATCCGGTGCATCGAAAACACGACTCGTCCGGCGATGGGCTGGCCAAACCGGGTGGCCGGCTCGAAGACCGTCGTCAGCAATACGTTGCTCGAGTGCAGGCGGGCTTGCTCGGCGGCGAGCTTCGACTGCGGGGCGTCATTCAACAGCTCGAAGCTCGCGATGTTGCCGCGCTCGTCGATCCAGGCCGCCACCATCAAATCCTCACTCGCTTCGAATGGAGAAGCGGTCTTGAACCGGGGTTCCGTGCTCAGGATGGTCGGCACGTCCTTCGTCAGCGCGCCCGCCCGCGAGACCGACAGCGCGGGCACAAAGGAAACGAACAGAATCAGGGCCGCCAGCAAGCCCCCCGCGGCGGGCAGCGCCACCGGCCGCAGCAGGTTCGAAACGCGCACCTGCCAGCGGTCCCACCACTTCAGCCGCTCGTTCGAAAAGAGCCGCAGCCGGAGGGACGTCGACAGGTCCGGCGGAGGGTCCAAGGAGGCGAGCTCGCGCAAGGGCGATTCCAGGCGCTCCTGGTATTCGTAGGCCTGATGGCAGGTCTCACATTCCAGCAGATGGCTGCGCAAAGCCCAAGCCTCCAGTGCGCTCAGCCGGTCCTGCGCGTAAGCCGGCAATCTCCGGCGCGCTAACTCACAGGTCATAGGCTGGCTCCGCCGCAGCAGGCTGCAATCCTTCCATGGCGCGGCCGGCGGTCGCCCCCGCCAGCTTCTGCTTCAACGCCTCGCGGCCCCGCAAAATGCGGGACTTCACGGTGCCCACCGAGATCTCGAGGACTTCCGCAACCTCGTCGTAGCTGAGCCCCTCGATATCCCGCAGCACCACGGCCGCGCGAAAATTGTCGGGCACCTGGGCGAGCGCCCGCTCGATCACTTGCATCCGCTCCTGGCGCAACAGCCGGTCGTATTGGTTCTCCTGCTGATCGGCCAGAGTCTCGGCGAGGGAAGGCGCACCCGCGATAGGTTGCTCGTCGAGAGATAGCTGGTGGCGCCGGTGACGGGAAAACCACCGCCGCAGGTTCGACGCCTCGTTCACGGCGATGCGATAGATCCAGGTCTTCACGCTGCACTCGCCGCGGAACTCGCCGATATTGCGGAAGACCTTCAGGAAAACCTCCTGGGTCACGTCGGGCGCCTCGGAAGAGTCGTCGAGCAGCCGATACACGAAGCTATAGATCGGCTTTTCGTAGGTGGAGAGTAACGACGTGAAGGCTCTTTCCGAGCCGGCCCGAAGTTCTTCGACCAGTTCCTGGTCGGCGTCAGGCAGCGCCATGCCGGCTATGATGTCCGCCAAAGCCTTCTCTCCGTTACTGAGTATTCAACCTATGCGCTACGACCTTATCAACCCTCCGCAACGATTGCAATAGCACGCGCGCTCGAAGTGTCCCATTACTAATAGACACCGGGCGCGGCGCCAAAGTTCCAGAACCGGCATTTGCTACCATCGTCTTGAGGCTCAACAGGTTGCAACCCCCCGCCGCCAATCCGGGCGAAATTCGGGACCCCCTGGGGCTCTACCACCCGCTGCCCCTGGAGGAGCGGCTCTTCCCCCTCGGTTTTCCGCTCGATCTTTACACCAACAGCCAAGAGGTAGTAGCCGCCGCCCAGGACTTGTGGGGAGAATACCGCCCCGCCTTCGAGACCGAGCCGATGCAGTTGCGGGTTCAAGTGCAGGAAAGAACGCCGGCGCCGTCGCCCAGCCCGTTCGGGACGCCTTCTTTCCATTCTCAAGGGCACCTCTTCACGGCCATTTTGGATGGCCACAACCTCGTTATCTGGGACCTGGATCGGGGCTTGGGCTTCGCGCGGCTCACTCCGGAAGTGGCCCGCGACCATCTCTACACCGGCTACTTCTTCCTCGAGCCGGCCCTGACCTGTGTGGGGCAACGGTTCGCGACACCCCTCCACGCCGCGTGCGTCGCGCGGGACGGCCGGGGCATCCTGCTGACCGGCCCCTCCGGCATGGGCAAGAGTTCGCTCGCCTGGGCCCTCTGCCGCGCCGGCCTGACCTTCGTCTCCGATGACGCCAGTTGGCTGCGGCGGGATTCGAGCACGCCGGTCATCTTCGGCAAGCCCCACCGCCTGCGCTTCCGGCCCGAAGCCCTGGACGTGTTCCCGGAGATCGCCACGCTGCCTCGCCTCGAGACGATCAAGGGCCCCCGCTCGTTCGAGGTCCGCACGGCGGATATTCCGGGCCTCACCACGGCGCGGTGCTGCCTGCCCAGCCACATCCTGTTCCTCGCGCGGCAGTCCCAGGGCGAGGCGACACTCGAGCCACTGAGCGCCGCGGAGACGATGCACCGCCTGTCCTTCACTCGCAACTCCTACGAGCCCCGCGTGTGGCGCGAGCAGGAAGCCTCGCTTCGCAAACTGGCGGATTGCCCGGGGCACGTCCTGCGGTACAGCCGCCTGGAGGACGCCATACGGCTGATCGTCAACCTCCCGTGAGCCCGCCAGCGCCCCCGCCGATCCAGGCTCTGCTGCTCGATTTGAGGCTCGATCGGGCGGGACCCTCGGCTCTCGCGGCTCTCGACGACGCTGGCTGGGCGCAGGCCTGCGGCTTCGCCGACCGTCACGGACTGACCCTGCTGCTGCGCGAGCGGCTGCTGAAGACCTGCCGCTCGAAAACGATTCCAGGGGCCGCCCAGGAGAGGCTCGAGCGCAATTTCGCCGCGAACACCCTCCGCCAGCAGCGCCTGGAAGCCACCTTCGCAGAGGTCGCCGTCCAGCTTCGTGACGCCGGACTCGAGTTTGTCGTGCTCAAAGGTCTCGCCCAGACGCCGGAGTTCGTAGAGGACCTCCGCGCGCGCCTCCAGTACGACCTCGACCTCTATCTGCCACCGGGCCGGGTCTCGCAGGCGCGCGACGTGCTGTTGCGCCTGGGCTACGAGCCTCTGCCCGGCTTTGACGACCGTCCCATCGATCACCTGCCCACGCTGGTTCGGAAAACGGGCTGGGAGTGGCGGGGCGACTTCTTCGATGCCGAGATCCCCTGCGCGGTCGATCTGCATTTCCGGTTCTGGGATGACGTCACGGAGGGCTTTCCGGCGCCTGGGACGGAGGCGTTCTGGGATCGGCGCCGGCCCCGTGACATAGCCGGACAGCCTGTCCATGTCCTGGATCCCGCCGACCAGCTCGCCTACGCCGCGCTCCACGCGCTTCGGCACCTGCTGCGCGGCAGCCAGAAGCTGCTGCATGTTTGCGAGATCGGCGGTTTCCTCGAGCGGCGGCGGGACGACCACGACTTCTGGACGCGCTGGCGCGGCCTCCACCCGCCGGAGCTGCGGCGCTTGCAAACCGTGATGTTTCGTCTGGCGGAGATCTGGTTCGGGGCGCCGCGCCCCGCCGTGGCCGAGGCGCTGCCCGCGCCCGTGGAGGCGTGGCTGGAGCAATACGGCTGGTCGCCGGTCGAAGCCGCTTTTCGTCCCAACAAGCACGAGCTGTATCTACACCTGAGCCTGCTCGACTCGTGGGGCAGCCGCTGGCGCGTATTACGGCGCCGGCTGCTGCCGCTCGCCCTGCCGCGCGGCGGTCACGGAGCTTATCTCACCACCGAGCAGAAAACGCTGCGGCGCCGGCTCCGGGTGTGGCGCCGGGACACGGCCTTCCGAGTCTCTCGCGCGGTCCACCATGCGCGCCTCGTGGCGCCGACGCTGTGGGGATTGTGGCGGCGGCCGTGAGACTGATCGTTTTCCTCCTCGCCGCGTCGCTCTACAACCTCGGCGTCTCGGTTTTCTTCCTGCTCTATAACCTTCACCTGCTGGACCTGGGCTACCAGGAATCGTTCCTCGGTCTCATGACCGGTATCCAAACGGCCGGCAGCATCTGCGGGACGCTGCCGGCCGGATGGTTCGGCTCCCGGTTCGGGTTGCGGGCCGCGCTCGGTGTGACGTTCCTGGGAGGCGCACTGGTGAGCGTAGCGCGGGCCGCCGCCACCGGGCAGACGGTCCTGCTGGTCTTGGCCTTCCTCGGGGGTATAGCGCTCGCGGGATGGGCCGTCTCGGTGGCCCCCACTATCTCGCAGCTCGTTCCCGAGGCCGCCCGGCCGCGCGCCTTCAGCGTGCTTATGGCGCTGGGCATCGGCATGGGCGCCCTCGCCGGGCTGGCCGGAGGCCGCCTGCCGCAGTGGACGAGCCGCCTGCTCGCCGGCCTCGGAGATCCGAAGCAATTGGCGCTCTGGGCCGGCGCCGCGGTGGTGGCGAGCGCCCTGCTGCCGCTCGCCGCGCTGCGTCTGGAGCGCGCACCGGCCACGCCGCCGCAGCGGCCGCCGGTGCCGTCGCTCGATCCATTCCTGCGCCGCTATCTCCTGGCGGCCCTCCCCTGGAACCTCTTCGTCGGAGCGTTTCCGTCGTTTTTCAATGTCTACTTCTCGCGGCTCTACGGAGCCGAGACCTCGCAGGTGGGATTGGTCTTTGCGGGCGCTCAAGCGGCCCAGGTCGCAGCCGTGCTGCTGGCCCCATGGCTGTTCGCCCGGCTCGGACTGGCCCGCGGCATTCCGGTGACGCAGGTGGGAGCAGCGGCGATGCTGGTGGCGCTCGCCGCGGCCCCGGGAGCGGGCGCCGGGATGCTTCCGGCCGCCGTCGCCTACGCGGGCTATCTCTCCTGCCAGTGGATGAGCGACCCGGGATGGCTCTCGCTGCTAATGAACCGTACCGCGCCCGAGCGGCGCAGCGGCGGTTCGGCCTGGAACTTCTTCGTCGTCTTCAGCACCCACGCGGTGGCGGCGACGGCGTTCGGCGCGGCCGTCACACGGCTGGGCTACGCGCGCCCACTCCTGGCCGTCAGCTTGTTAGGGCTCCTCTCGGCCGGGGTCTTCCGGAAGTCACTCGGCGAGACTGCCTCGGAAATCGCCGCCGAGACTTCCGCGCGATAACGATCGGCGGTGAAGCGCTCGCGCCAGATTCGCTGCGCCGCTGCCGCGACTCTTCGAAGGCGATCCCTCTGCGGCAGCAATTCGTTGAGACGGGCGGCTAGGTCCGCGGCGGTGGCGGAGGCCAGCAGGAAACCTCTTTCGCCCTCGACGACGGCCTCCGGAATGGCTCCGGAAGCCAGCGCCAGCACCGGAACCCCTGCCGCGAAGGCCTCCAGTACGACGCGGGGCACGCCGCCTTCCTCGGCCGAGGGGACCACCAGCAAGTCCAGATCCGCCAGCACGCCGTAGACGTCGTCGCGCCAGCCGAGGTGGCGCACCGACGGCGGCGCGAGGGCCAGCACTTCTTGCTGGTACCGCTCCGCGCGCGGATCGCCGAACAGCGCCGCGCCGCACAGGACGAATTCGGCCTCGGCCAGGCGGAGGCCAGTTCGCGGGCCGCGAGGACCAACTCCAGTTGGCCCTTCTGCGGGTGCATCCGGCCGATCAGCCCGACACGCGGGCCGCCTGCGGTGCGCCCCACGAGCGGCGTGGGCGGTCCGTCGACACCCGCATAAATGACCCGCACCGGCCCCTGGGCCGGCCGTCGCCAGCGTTCGGCCAGAAAGCGGCTCGCCGCGATGACGCCGGCTCGCGACCGGCGCAGCGCCGTCCGCGCCAGGGTTCCACCACTCGCCGCGGGCACGGCGCTATGCGCGTGGAACAAGATAGGACCTCGCGCCGCCGTCACGGCCGGCAGCAGACGAGGTCCATTCACATAAATCAGCCCCACCCCGAGCCGGTCCGCCAGTTTGCGAATTTCGCCGGCCAGAACCGGCAAGCTCGCGACAAACCGGATGCCGTCGGCGACGCTCTTGCGTCCGGAAGGATAACGGCCGAGCGAGAGGAAGTGCACGTCGGCGCCCCGCTCTCGGAGCAGCGGCGTCAAAGGCCCGTCATCCGGGAGCGCGACGTGCGCCTCCCAGCCCGCTGCCTGCACGCCCGGCAGCAGGTCGAGCAGGCAGCGTTGCGCACCTCCAGGCTCGGCGTACTGTTCAAGGAAAAGAATCTTCATCTCGGTCCCCGAGCGCCAGCACGGCAAAAAAAGCCGGCACCAAGCGCCAGTAAGTTAGCGTGTCCCCACTCGCCATCTGGACCGTCTGGCCACACCACACGCAGAACATCCAAACGCCCGCGAGGCGTTGGAGGTCCGAACTTGCGCGGGTGGCCCAGCGGTAACACGTTGCCAGAATGGCGATATGGAGCAGAAGCAAGGCGGCGAGGCCCAGCCAGCCGGTCTCGACGAGCAAACTGAGGTACATATTGTCTGCGACGACGGGACGCCCGGCGGCCTCGGAATAGGGCAGGGTCTTGTAGCCAATACCAAACAGGGAGCGCCAAGGGTGGTCGCGCAGGTACTCGAGCAGGAAGGTCCAGCTCTCGAGACGCCGCGACAGGATCAGGTTCGGAGCCTCCAGAAAGAATTCGCCGCTCGACCGCAGGCGCAGCAGGTAAAGGTCGAGAAAATCGGGAACCAGCCGGTACATCGCCACCGCTCCCGCCGAGAGCAGACCGGCCAGAACCGCCATCCAGGCGCGCGGCCGCAGCAGCGGAAGCAACCGGCGGCGCTCGAGCCACCCGAGAGCCGCGAGCGACGTCCCGAGGCTGATGAGCGGCGCCCGGGAGAACGACAGGACCAGCGCCGCGAGCCACACCACGGTCGCGGCCGCCAGCCCTCCGGCCCGGAGCCCTAGCCGGCGCGTCATCTTCTGTGAGACGACCGCGGCCACCATCACCAGCAAGAACACGCACAGGGTAGCGAGAGTGCTGGCTTCGTAAAACAAACCTTGGGCGCGGCGGTAGACGCCCCCCGGGAGCCACACGAACTGTTCGGCAAAGCGGGCGGGCGCTGGAAACTGAAAATAGAAGTCCAGGCAGGAGAAGAGACCGGAGAAAAGCCCGGCCCAGAACAACACCCGGATCAGCCGCTCCGGCTCGAGCGGCCGGCCCGGACCGTGGGCGAGGTAGAAGAACACGTAAAGAGAAATGCCGAACAAGCCTACACGTGCCAGGCTGCCCGCGGCGATCTGCGGCCCGGAATAGAGAGCCGCCAGCGGCACGCTCATCAGCAGCACGCCGCAGAAGAGCACCAGGGCAAGCGAAAGCCAGTCCGCGCGCACGCG
>JBGPDC010000065.1:0-25759 GCA_041482115.1 Terriglobia bacterium
GGGGGGGGGGGGGGGGGGGGGGTTTGTTTTTTTCTTTGGGGGGGGGGGGGGGGGGCCCCCCCCCCCCCCCGCCCCGGGGTGGGGGTGGGGGAGCAGGGAGTTATCCTACTTACGGTGCTTTCTTGAGCATGTGACGCGCCAAACAGATAATGTTCGTAAATACAAGCACTTGTTCAGCTCGGATCGCTCGTGGGAGCATGTAATTCTTGCGGCATGAGCCACTGATGGATCACGAAATCGCTTTCGAGATGGCCACCTCGAGCATCCGCTTCGGATTCGGGGTGACGCGCGAGGTCGGCCTGGACCTTGCCGACCTGCGGCCCCGCAGGGTGATGGTCCTGACCGACCCGGTGGTCAGCCAGCTCGCGCCGGTGGCCGCGGTGCTCGAGTCGCTCGAGGCGCACAAGATCCCGTTCGCACTCTATGACCGCGTGCGCGTCGAGCCGACCGATGCTTCTTTCCAGGACGCCATCGCCTTCGCAACATCCGGATTCGGGACAGCCGGCGGCTTCGACGCTTTTGTCGCCGTCGGCGGAGGCTCGACGATAGACACCGCCAAGGCCGCGAACCTCTACTCGACCTATCCGCCGGCCGACTTCCTCGACTACGTCAACCCGCCCATCGGCAAGGGACTTCCGGTGCCCGGCCAGCTCAAGCCGCTGATTGCGATCCCGACCACCGCGGGGACCGGGAGCGAAACCACCGGCGTCGCGATCTTCGACCTCGTCGCGATGCACGCCAAGACCGGCATCGCCCACCGGCGTCTCAAGCCGCTGCTGGGCCTGCTCGATCCCGAGAATACGCGGACCCAGCCGCCGCAGGTCGCGGCCTCTACCGGCCTCGACGTGCTGAGCCACGCGGTGGAGTCTTTCACCGCGATTCCCTATCAGCAGCGGCCACGGCCGGAGCGCCCGCTGCTGCGCCCGGCCTACCAGGGCTCGAATCCGATCAGCGATCTGTGGTCGCTCGAAGCGATGCGGATGGTAGCGAAGTATCTGCGGCGCGCCGTCGAGAATCCCGCCGACGACGAGGCGCGCGCGGCGATGCTGCTGGCGGCCTCCTATGCGGGGGTCGGCTTCGGCAACGCCGGCGTCCACCTGCCGCACGGGATGTCGTATCCGGTCTCCGGGATGATCCGCGACTTCCGTGCCGCCGGCTATCGGAGCGAGCATCCGCTGCTGCCCCACGGGCTGTCGGTGATCCTCAACGCGCCGGCGGTTTTTCGCTTCACCGCTCCGGCCTGCCCCGAGCGCCACCTGCAAGCGGCCGCAGCTCTCGGCGCCGACGTTTCGCGCGCCCAGCCTGCCGACGCCGGCAAGATCCTCGCCGATCACCTGGTCTGCTTCATGCAGCGCCTGCAAGTTCCCAACGGACTCCGCGCGGTGGGATATGACAGCAGTGATATACCGGCGCTGGTGAAGGGTACGCTGCCGCAGCATCGGGTGACGAAGCTTTCCCCTCGCCCGGCGAGCGAAGAGGACCTGGCTCGAATGTTTGAGGAAGCCCTGGTGGCGTGGTAACGACTCGCCCTTGGCATTCGTCCAACCGAACGACGACTGCGCAGAGGAGGCACTATGAAGACGCAAATCGCAGCAGCGCTGCTGGCCCTGGCTCTGGCCGGAACCCTGGCGGCCCAGAAGCAGGAAGCCGAGCGGCTGAAGGAAAGCGCCCTGGTGCTGGACGAGATCATGAAGGCGCCTGACGACTCGATCCCGGGGGAATTGCTGGCCCGCGCCGAATGTGTCGCGGTAATACCGTCTCTCAAGAAGGGGGCGTTCATCGTCGGCGGACGCTTCGGACGAGGCGCTGTTTCCTGCCGCACCGGGGCCAAGGAAGCGGGTCCGTGGGGACCGCCGAGCATGCTGACCATCGGCGGCGGCAGCGTGGGGTTCCAGTTGGGCGGGCAATCCGCCGACATCATCATGCTGGTGATGAACCAGCGCGGCATGGAGCACCTGGCGAAGAGCAAGTTCACGCTCGGCGCCGACGCGGCGGCGGCCGCCGGTCCTAAGGGCCGCACCGCCGCGGCGGCGACCGACGTGATGATGCGCGCCGAGATCCTGACGTACTCGCGCGCTCGCGGCCTGTTCGCGGGTGTCTCGCTCGATGGCGCGAGCGTGCGTCCCGACAAGGACGCCAACCAGCGGCTCTACGGACACGCGGTAGAGGCGCAGGAGTTGCTCACCAAGGGCGGCCGTATCCCGGCTCCCGCCGCGCCCTTCATCCAGGCGCTGACGAAGCACGCGCCCCGCAACGTGTCGGCGAAGTAGAGGGGCGGGCTACGCGGAGACAGGTGTTGCCGCTCGGGATCGCTCTAGGAACGCGGAGAGCTCGTCTGTGTTCAGGCCAGCCTGCCGCAGAATCGACTGGAGGGTTTTTGACGGTAGAGTGCGGTTGCCGTGCACCGGGACTGTGACGAGGCTCGGCGCGCCCGGCCTTCTCAGGTAATGATGGCTTCCTCTTACGTGGGCCTCCGCATAGCCGGCTCGCAACAGGCGCGTAAGAGGTCTTTTCCACTGACCCGGGGCAGCCGGCTCACGAGGCTTTCGAATCGTCGGTCAGAGATGCCAGCAGGATTCGCGCTTCGGTCGGAGCGATGGGAAAGGGCAAACCCTCTTTCTCGGAGGCTTCCAGGAAACCCAGGATCGCCTCTCTGCATTTATCCGCCGCCTCTTGGTACGTATCCCCATAGGTCGAGAGATTGTTGAGTGCTGGAACTTGGGCCGTCCACACGTGTTCTGCAGGGTCCCACTCGATCTCAATCGCCAGTCGACCGGACTGGACCGGGGTCTCAGCTCTCATTTCACGTTCCGGAGCCAGTCTAGCATGATCCTTTCGACTCGAATTGACTTGCCTCTGCCCACGGCCTAACATGGACGGCCAAGGACGGCCGCTTCCTGATGATCGGTCAAATGATCGACCACTACCGGATCGAAGTGAAGCTCGGCGAAGGTGGCATGGGCGTCGTCTACCAGGCCCGCGACACCCATCTGGACCGGCTGGTGGCGATCAAGGTTCTGCCCCCCGATAAGGTGGCCGATCCCGGCCGCAAGCAGCGCTTCGTCCAAGAGGCCAAGGCGGCCAGCGCCTTGAACCACCCCAACATCGTCACGATTTACGACATCCGCTCCGAGGGCGGGGTGGACTTCATCGTGATGGAGTACATCGCGGGCCGGACGATCGAGGAGGCGATTGCTTCCGGGGGGATGCGAACGGCGCAGGTGCTGAAGTACGCGGTGCAGATCTCCGATGCGGTGGCCAAGGCGCACGGCGCGGGCATTCTGCATCGGGACCTGAAGCCGTCGAACATCATGATCACCGAGGAGGGGCGCGTCAAGATTCTGGACTTTGGGCTGGCCAAGCTGCTGGAGCCGGCCGACGACTCGCCCGAGGCCGCGACGCGCACCGCGAGAGGGCTAACCGAGGAGGGGGCCGTGCTAGGCACGGCCGCCTACATGTCGCCTGAGCAGGCGGAGGGACGGAAGCTCGACGGGCGGTCCGACATTTTTAGTTTCGGTGCGGTTCTCTATGAGATGGTCACTGGCCGGAGACCGTTTACCGGCGATTCGCGGCTGTCGGTGCTGAGTAAGATTCTGAACGAAGATCCAAAGCCGCCTGGGCAGCTTGCCGCTTCGATCCCGCCGGAATTGGATAAGATCGTTCTGCGATGCTTGCGGAAGGATCCGGCGCGGCGCTACCAAACCATGGCGGATTTGAAAGTGGCGCTGGAGGACGTGGAGGAGGAGTCGGCTTCCGGCTCGCAAGTGCAGCCCGTGCCGGCGCAGGCACAGTCCCGGTGGCGCTGGGCCTGGGCCGCATTGCTGCCGGTACTGCTAGTCGCAGGTTACTTCGCATGGCGGGGGTGGCGCGCGCCGCAGAACGCAGAGCCGCTGCGAGCCATCGCGCTGACAACATTTCCCGGCGCGGTACTGTATCCCTCGTTTTCCCCCGACGGCAATCATGTGGCGTTCACGTGGAACGGGCCCAAGCAGGATAATTCCGCCATCTACGTGCAACAGATCGGCGCCGGCTCTCCTTTGCGGCTGACCACCGACCCGCGCAATGACTACAACCCGGTGTGGTCGCCCGACGGCCGCTGGATCGCGTTCCTGCGCGAGCAATCGCAAGGCGGTAACGCCGAATTGCGATTGATTCCGCCTCTGGGCGGGCCGGAGCGCAAACTGGCCGATATCTGGGTACGCGGGGCCTTGGTCGCCAAACCCGTGTACCTGGCTTGGTGTCCGGATAGCAACTGTCTGGTCGTTACGGATTCGCAGGGCGAGGGAAAGCCGGAGGCCTTGTTCGTGATTTCACTCGAAACAGGAGAGAAAAGACAGTTAACCAATCCGCAACTCCCTGTGCTGGGCGATACCAACCCGGCGGTCTCCCCCGACGGCCGTTCCCTGGTCTTTCGCCGGAACCTCGCCTTCGCCAGCGGTGAGCTTTACAGGCTTCCTTTGGGAGAGCGTCTCACCCCAGACGGCGAACCCAGACGCCTCGCGCTCGCCACGCGGGATGCCGAGTACCTAACGTGGATGCCCGACAGCAAAGAGATTCTCTATTCCGCGCGGGGAAGTCTTTGGAGGCTGGCTGCTTCCGGTGAAAGCCCGCCAGCGCGGCTCCCCTTCGTGGGCGAGGACGGGCGGATGCCGGTGATCTCACGCCCCCAGCCGGGCAGCCCGCCGCGGCTGGTCTACGTGCGCAGCTTCAACGACACGAATATCTGGCGCGTCGAGACCCCCGCTCCCGGCGCGCCATCTGCGACGCCGCCTGTCGTCGCCATCTCTTCCACGCGAGTGGATGCCACTCCTCAGTTTTCCCCCGACGGTCGCCGCGTCGTCTTCACCTCGAACCGGTCTGGAGATTCGGAGATCTGGGTGTCGGACCGCGACGGGTCCAACGCCGTTCAGCTCACATCCATGGGCCGCTCAGCCACGCCCCGCTGGTCTCCGGACGGCCAACTGATTGCGTTCGACTCCAATCTGGAAGGCCATTACGAGATCTACGTGATTCCAGCGTCTGGCGGCAAACCTCGTCGCCTTACCTACCATTCGGCCAACGACCACGTCCCCAGCTTTTCACGGGACGGCCACTGGATCTACTTCAGCTCGGACAGGACCGGGGACTATCAGATCTGGAAGATCCCGGCGTCAGGCGGAGAGGCCGTCCAGGTCACCCACAACGTTGGGTTTGTGGCCTTTGAGTCACCAGATGGCGCTTACGTCTACTACACGCAGACTCCCTTAGCGCCGAGCGCCCTGTGGCGTCTGCCGGTCTCCGGCGGCCAGCCTGTCAAGGTCCTGGAGGGAGTCGTTTGGCAGGCCTTCGTGGTGCTTGAGCGAGGCATCTACTATATCGACCGGCCCTCGGGCGAGTTCCGGCTTCAGTTCTTCGAATTCGCCACCGGCAGGTCCACGACCGTGGCCCGCAATCTCGGCGACATTCGGAACGTCCTCACCGCCTCTCGCGACGGCCGTACGATTCTCTATTCCCGGGTGGACTCCTCCGTGGACGACCTGATGCTGGTGGAGAACTTCCGGTGAGCGTTACACGCTTGACGTTAAACGAATGCCATTGATATGCTGGGGCAGTGATTCGGTCCTTCCGCGGCCCCGAGACCGAGCAGATTTTTCGGCACCAGCGCAGCCGCCGGTTCCAGGCCGTGGCCGGCGTAGCCAAGCGGAAGCTCGATCAACTCGACAGCGCCACATCATTGCGGGACCTGGCTGCGCTGCCGGGCAATCGCCTGGAGGCACTGGCCGGGGATCGGATGGGGCAGTACAGCATAAGGGTCAACGAGCAGTGGCGCATTTGCTTTCGTTGGAAAGACGGGAAGGCGGACGACGTGGAAATTGTCGTTTACCACGGAAGGGGAGGGGAATATATGGCCAGCAGGAAGGCGAAGAAGATCCCGCCGATGCATCCGGGAGAGACGATCCGCGAGGACGTGCTGAAGCCCTTGGGTCTCAGCGTGAATCGGCTGGCGATGGACCTGCATGTGCCGGTAACCCGCATGAGCGAAATCGTCAACAGCCGTCGGTCCATCACGGCCGATACGGCGCTGCGCCTGGCGCGATACCTCGGAACCAGCGCGCAATTCTGGCTGAACCTGCAGGCAAAGTACGACCTGGAGATCGCGGAGGACGAGCTCGCCGCCAGAATCGAAAACGAAGTGCGGCCACGCCGGGCGGCGTGAAGCAGTCTGCCTGCCTTCCATAAGAGAGGCCCGCTGCCGGTACAATGAGTCGTATGTTGCCCTTTCGCGGCGTGGACTTCCTCGACATCGACTCCCAGTTCAACGAAGAAGAGTTGCTCGTCCGCCAGACCACGCGGCGCTTCGTCGAGGAGCAGGTCGTTCCCATCATCGAGCAGCACAACCGCGACGCGACTTTCCCCCGGCACCTGGTGCCCCAGATGGCGGAGCTCGGCTTCTTCGGCGCGAACCTCAGCGGGTACGGCTGCGCCGGCCTGAGCAACGTCGCCTACGGGCTTCTCATGCAGGAGCTGGAGCGGGGCGATAGCGCCTTACGGAGCTTCTGCTCGGTGCAGGGGGCGCTCGTGATGTACCCGATCCTGACTTACGGCAGCGACGAGCAGAAGCAGCGCTGGCTGCCGCGCCTGCAGAACGGGACCGCCATCGGCTGCTTCGGCCTGACGGAGCCGGACTCTGGGTCGAATCCCTCGGGCATGCGGACCACGGCGGCGGCGGACGGCGGGAGCTTCGTCCTCAACGGGGAAAAGACCTGGATCACCAACGGCTCGATCGCCGACGTCGCGGTGGTGTGGGCGAAGCTCGACGGCAAGATCCGCGGGTTTCTGGTGGAGAAGGGAACGCCGGGTTTGGCGACGTCGGACATCCACGGCAAGTGGTCGCTGCGGGCCTCGGTGACCTCGAGCCTGTCCTTCACCGACTGCCGGATCCCAGCGGGTAACCTGCTGCCGGGCACGGCGGGACTCAAGAGCGCCCTCGGCTGCCTGAGCCAGGCCCGCTACGGCATCGGGTGGGGGACCATCGGGGCGGCCATGTCGTGCTACGAGACGGCGCGACAGTATTCGCAGATTAGGAAACAGTTCGGCGACCGGCCCATCGCGTCGCATCAATTGGTGCAGCAGGAGCTGGCCTGGATGATCAGCGAGATCACCAAGGCACAGCTTCTGGCCCTGCACATCGGGCGGCTGAAGGACCGCGAGAAGGCCGACTTCGCCCACATCTCGATGCTCAAGCGCAACAACGTGTGGATGGCGCTCGAGACGGCCCGGCGCAGCCGCGACCTGCTGGGCGCGAACGGCATCACCGACGAGTATCCGATTTTCCGCCACATGTGCAACCTTGAAACCGTGAAGACCTACGAGGGGACCCACAACATCCACACCCTGATAATTGGGGAGCGGGTGACGGGCGTGGCGGCGTACACATGAGACGCTCCGTCGTGATCGGATTGCTCGTGGCGGCGGTCGGGGCGGCCGTAGCCGCGCCGCTGGTGGCGGCGGGTTGGGGCCCGGCGGCTTGGCCGCTCTATGCGGCATTCTCGTGGATTTGCCATCAGCGGCCGGAGCGGTCGTGGCATCTGGCCGGATATCCGCTCGCCGTCTGTGTCCGGTGCCTGGGGCTGTACCTCGGGGCGCTGGCCGGGGCGCTCGCGGGGCGGCCGTTCGCCCGGCGCTGGGCGTTCGCGGCGGCGGCCCTGTTGGCGGGCGAGTGGTCCGCCGAGGTGGCGGGCCTGGCAGGATCCCTCGAGGGCGTGCGGTTTGCGGCCGGGCTGGCTGCGGGGTTCTTCCTCGTCCCGGGAATCTGGCGGGAACAAAAGGGCTTCGCCGCACGTATCTGGGAGGTGAAGAGGGAGGTACGAGTATGAGCGCCCACCGCGTGGTGGCCGCGATCGTCGGCGCCGTTCTCGTGCTGGGACTCCTGGCAGTGGGGGGCCTCGTGTTTGCCGCCTATTTCTTCTCCTCGCGCGTCCACGTCACCAGGAGTGGAGCACATGGCGGGGATCAGACCGTGCGGGTCGATACTCCCTTCGGCCGGGTGCGGGTCGAGAAGAACAGCGAGGTGGACCCGGAACTGCTCGATATGCCCCTTTATCCGGAGGCCAAAGTGGTCAACGAAGGCCATAGCGCCCGCGTCGATCTCGACCTCGACTTCGCCGATAAGGCGTTCCGCATCCTGGCGGTCGAAATGGAGACGCCGGACGCCTTCGACAAGGTCGTCGCCTTCTACCGGCAGGCGGCGCCGGACTTCTCCTTCAGCGAGAAAGCGGGTGGCAAGGTGGAGCTGCTGTGGCAGAAGGGCGGTCAAAAGAAGGTGATCGGCATCGCCGAGCGCCAGGGCAAGACCCGCATTGCGCTTGCCAATATCGGCGAGCCTGAGGGAAACTGAAGCAGTCGCCCTGCTGGCAAGCTGCCTGGGGGACCGGACCCACTCTACATGGCCCTGGTTTGTAGCTGCGGGGCACAACTGCCCGATAACGCGCGCTTCTGTCTGAACTGCGGGAAGCCGCAACGCGAACACGATCTGTTGCGGGAGGCCGCACCCGAGCCCGAGGCGCCTCCGCCCGCCGTCCCGAGCGAGGCTCCCGCGGCCCCCCCGGTGAGCTTCGGAAATCCCATTGCGTTGCGCGTGTCGCTGCTTTGCGCCTCGCTGAGCGCCATGCTGAATTCGCTGCCGGTAGTGGGGCTCGGGTGCTGCCTGTGGATGATTGGCGCCGGGTTCCTGGCCGTCTACCTGTATGGCCGCCGGACCGGTCTGCTGCTGGCGGTGCGGCAGGGGGCGCGCCTGGGCGGTATGACCGGACTGCTCAGTTTCGTCATCACCATGGTGCTGATCGCCTTGAGCCTGGCCGTGGAAGGCGGAGCGGGGGGCGGCATCCGGAACGCGCTGCAGGAGTCGATGAAGCGCTTCTCCGGCCAGGATGAAACCACCCGGCAGGTAATTGCGTTTCTCGCCTCGCCGGCGGGGCTGGCGATCACGCTGATCACCTACCTGGGGCTCGGATTCTGCGCCATGATCTCACTCGCCATGGCGGGCGGGGCGCTGGGCGCGAAAGTGCTCGAGAGGGAGTAACGGTGTGCGCCTGGTAGTGGGCATCTGCGGCGCGACGGGCGCCGTTTACGGCATTCGGTTGCTCGAAGTGTTGCGGGACCAGCCGGACGTCGAGACCCACCTGGTTATCTCCAAGGCCGCCGAGCGAACCATCCCGTGGGAGACCTCCTACACCGTCGACGACGTCGGCAAGCTGGCCACCACGCGCTACCCGGCGGGGGACATCGGGGCGGCGCTATCGAGCGGGTCCTTCTCGACCGGCGGTATGGTGGTGGCGCCGTGTTCGGTGAAGACGCTCGCGGCCATCGCGCATGGCTTCAGCGACAATCTGATCTCCCGCGCGGCCGACGTCACCCTCAAGGAGCAGCGGCGGCTGGTGCTGCTGGTGCGCGAGGCGCCGCTGACGATCGCGCACCTCAAGAACATGGCGGCGTGCGCCGAGATGGGCGCTGTAATAGTCCCACCGGTGCCGGCCTTCTACAACCATCCGAAGACCATTGACGACATCGTGAATCATACGGTCGGGCGGGTGCTCGATCTCTTCTCGCTCGACGCGGGGCTGGTGGAACGGTGGCAGGGGATGGCGGCGCGGGACAAGATAGGATAGGAAACCTAGGTTACGAATTCCCGACGCTGGCGAGTACCCGCGGTTGAGACGGTTCATCCAGAACAATTGTGAGCCATAATGTATTGTGCTTTGGAGACCGTCCGCTAAGGAGTGCGTATGAGTGAGCATTCCAAGATAGAGTGGACTGAGGCGACGTGGAATCCGGTTCGCGGATGCCTGAAAATTAGTCCGGGATGTGAGCACTGTTACGCCGAAACCTTCGCGGAGCGCTTCCGCGACGTTCCTGGACATCCCTACGAGCAGGGGTTTGACCCGCGTCTCGTTCCGGACAAGCTACTCGAACCGCTGTCATGGGCCTCACCGAAAACGGTGTTTGTAAACAGCATGAGTGACCTCTTCCAGGACGCCGTCCCGGACGCATACATTCTCGCTGTTGCAGAAGTCATGCTCCACACCCCCTGGCATACGTATCAAGTTCTTACGAAACGGGCAGCACGGCTGCAAACGCTCCTCAGCAACAAGCTCCGCGCCGTGGCCGCAGCACGCCACATCTGGTGGGGCGTTAGCGTGGAAAACAAGAGATACGGAGTGCCCCGTATCGATCATCTGCGCAACGCCCCGGCTGGTTTACGGTTTCTGAGCGTTGAGCCCCTCCTCGAAGATCTTGGCCCAATCGACCTCTCCGGCATTGACTGGGTCATCGTCGGCGGCGAAAGCGGCCCCGGTGCCAGGCCTATGCGGAGGGAATGGGTGGAAGCCATCAGAGAGTACTGCCGGGCGGCGAACGCGCTTTTTTTCTTCAAGCAATGGGGTGGTGTTCAGAAGGGGAAATACGGCCGGACTCTCAACGGTCGAACGTACGACGACATGCCACCGCAGACGGCTACATCCATCCCTTCGCGAACCGATCGCCAGGAACTCGCCCTCTCACTCGCACGCCTCACCGACGGGTGGACAGCAGCGCCGCTGGTTCGCCTCGAGTCACGGCAGGTGGTCGCCTAACCCTGCAGAACCACGGCTCATGAAGCCCACCGAGTACTATCGAAAGAGAGAACAGACATATCTAAAGCACTTTTTTTTGGAGCAATATCTCGAGACCGTTGCCTATCACATCGGCTACTCTCAGAAGGAATTCGTATATGTCGATTGCTTCTCCGGACCCTGGCGTGCGGCAGATGAGGAGCTCAGTGATACATCGATACGCATTGCTCTGGAACGCCTCAACTCAGTCCACAACGGGCTCGCGCAGCAACAGAGGTACCCGAAGATCCGCGCAATCTTCGTGGAGAAATCCCCTAGCGCGTTCGAGACGCTCCAGCAGATGCTTGAGCGACATCGTGGCGACGTTGCCACAATCGCATTCCCAGGGACCTTCGAGGACAACGTCGACCGCATCGTAAAGGAAGTCGGGACGACCTTCACATTTTTCTTCGTTGACCCCACCGGGACGGTCGCAATGGACAACCTCCGACCGATCCTCAATCGCCTTCCCGGCGAGGTGATGATTAACCTCATGTACGACTTTATCAACCGATTCATTAACTACGAAGACACGGCCAATGAAGCTTCACTCGACCGCTGCTTTGGCACCGGAGATTGGCGGATGATTCGGGAGGCACGGGATCGAGAATCGGCTACCGTAAGCCTCTACATGGAGCAGGTACGCGCTACTGGCAGCCTCCCTTACGTGACGTCAACGCGCATCCTCAATCCGCTGCGCGACCGAACGTATTTCTACCTCATTTACGCGACGAAAAGCGCGAAAGGCCTCGAGAAGTTCCGCGACGTCGAAAAGAAAGTCTTCACCGCTCAAAAGGGGGTCCGTGCAACAGCCCAACGCGAGCACCGTGAAGAACGGACTGGCCAAATCGAAATAGACTTAGGATCGGACGTGTTCTCCGGTGCCCGCCTGGACGAACAAACGCAGCAGCTCCAGAAAGCAGAAACAAAGTTGTTCAGACTCCTCCAAAAGGGACCGCTCAAATACGAGACACTCCAGCCCCTCATCCTGGAACTGCCGCTCGTTTGCAACACTGACTTGAACAAGATCCTCGCGCAGGGACGGAAGGATGGCCGTATCATGATCGATGGCCTCGGTCCGAAGAAACGTGTTCCCAAATACGGCTGCACCATACGACTGGTGAATCCCAAATGACCGGACCTTCGTAGCTGTGATTTCGGAAGCCATGGCTGACCCACCACCCGCCGCCAGTTACGATCGGTAGGGATAAGCGCCGAGATCCACCGGTAACTGACACCGCCGGAAAGAACGCCGCTCGCCGCTCTCCTCAACGACAGGCAGTCCCCGGCCGAGCAGCGGAGAAGTGCCGCGCAGCCCGAACAGGCTGTTCTCCACGCCTACGAACTGCGGATCGCCGAGAAACCGTCGACGACGTCGGCAAGCTGGCCACCACGCGCTACCCGGCGGGGGACATCGGGGCGGCGCTATCGAGCGGGTCCTTCTCGACCGGCGGTATGGTGGTCGCGCCGTGTTCGGTGAAGACGCTCGCGGCCATAAAGCATGGCTTCAGCGACAATCTGATCTCCCCGAGCAGCCCTCCCATCACCGTCGCGGTGAACTGGCAGGTGGTAGAATTATCAGTATACCTCTATCAGTATACATGGTTAGTCCGAATCAGAGCTATCAAAATCAATAACTTAGCGCTGCAGATTTGCAGCGGAGTCAGGCAGTGGACCAGAGCGCCGGCAGGTGCCGCCGACGCAGCAGGCCCCCGTCGAAGTCGTAGCTACTCACCCAGTTCGTTTTGCGCCCTGGGCGCGAACGATCGCCGACTCCGATATACTTCAGGCAGAAAAGGAGCCACTATGCGCCACCTCGCGCTCGTCCTTACCCTGGCTGCCATGACGCCACTGCTCGCGCAGTCCTCCTCGTCTTACCGCGTGACCCACACCTACACGCTCGGCGGGGACGGGAGCTGGGACTACATCGTGCCCGATCCTCCCCATCACCGTCTGTTTATCGCCCGGCAGAATCGCGTCATGGTCGTCGATGAAGACAGCGGGAAGCTGCTCGGCGAAGTCACCGGCATCCGGGGCGCGCACGGAACTGCGGTGGCGGAAGCCACGGGCCATGGATTCGCCACCGCGGGCAGCGACCAGTCCGTGCTCATGTTCGATCTGAAGACCTTCCAGGTGCTCGGCCGGATCCCGGCCGCCGAAGACGCCGACGCCATCATCTACGACAGCGCGTCGAACCGCGTCTTCACATTCAATGGCGACGCGCATTCCTCGACGGTGATCGACCCGCGGGCGGGGACCCTAATCACCAACCTTCCGCTCGGCGGCAAACCGGAATACGGCGCTTCCGCCGGCGACGGCAAGGTGTACGCGAACCTGACCGACACGAGCGAGGTGGTGGAGATCGACGCCAAGACCGCGACCGTGACCCGGCGCTGGTCCACCGCCCCGTGCCAGCAGCCGGTCGCCATGGCCCTCGACACGGCCCACCACCGGCTGTTCAGCGGCTGCCGCAGCGGAGTGCTGGCGGTCTCCGACTACCAGGCCGGCAAGGTGGTGGCCACGGTCCCGATCGGCGGGGGCGTCGACGGCGCCGGGTTCGATGCGGCCTCCGGCGACGCCTTTGCCTCGAATGCGGACGGCACGCTCACTGTGATTCATCAGGACGCTCCAGACCAGTATCACGTCGTCGAAACCATACAGACTCCGCCGGCTTCGCGCAATATGGGGCTCGACCCCACCAATCACCGCGTGTTCATCGTTTCGGCGAAGTTTGGGCCGGCGCCCGCCGGGAAGCAAGGCAAGGGCCGAGGACCCGTGCTGCCGGGATCGTTCACGTTGATGACGATCGAACGCAATCCAGCAGCGCGCTGACCGCCGGCTACGGCCGGTAGGGATAGGCGCCGAGATCCACCGGTAACTGACGCCGCCGGAAAGGACGCCGCTCGCCGCTCTCCTCCACGACCGGCAGCCCCCGGCCGAGCAGCGGAGAGCTGGCGCGCAGCCCGAACAAGTTATTCTCTATCGCGATGAACTGCGGATCGATCGAGAAACCGCGGCGCTCGAGCCCGGTCCGGCTCGCGAAGGCTTCGAGCGAATCGTATTTCGTGCCCTCCCAGTCGATGACGACGCCGGGGTCGATCCGGTACCAGTCGTTCGCGTCCATCTCGAGGCCGGCCGCGCCTCCGGTGACCAGCAGCGGGCGGGTCCCCGAGCCGCGCGCGGCGTGGACCACGATGTTGTTCACCAGGCGCGTCGCTTGGGGCACGGCGCCGGCGGCGGCCAGCAGCACACCGTTGCTTTTGTCCGCGTAGACGGTGTTGTTGTAGATCCGCGTGCCGCGGAAGTTGCCCGTCAGGCGCAGCTCGGCGTCCGCGAGGCTGCCGGGACGGGCCTGGTTGTTGCGGCAGAGCAGGTTGAACCGGAGGACGTTATCGCGCGAAGGCGCCGCGCCGTTTTTGCCATCGGCGTAGATGCCGTTCCCGGCATTCCGCGAAAAAACGTTGCCCTCGATCACGTTCTCGCTGGGCTGCGCGGGCCCCTCTTCGCCCAGCAGGTCCGATTCGAGGATCAGTCCGTGGTAACCGTTGCCGAGGAACCGGTTGTTGCGCACCGTCACTCGGGAGCCCCGCAGGATCAGGCCGGGGCCGGTCAGGTAGAGGCCGGGATGGTCCTGGCGGAACCACTCGGGGCCGCCCGCGTCGCGGATCTCGTTGCGCTCCCAGACGTCACCGCCCGCACCGGTTTGCCCGACATGCACGGCCTCGGCAAACGTGTTGTGGAAGCGGCTATCGTGGAAACGATTGCCGCCCGAAGTGTCGTAGACCGCCACCGCATACCCGTTGGTCGGGTCGGCGCCGGGGCGGTGGGCGCCGATGTAGCTGATGTCCATCTGATCCGCCTCGATCTGCCCGGCGCCGTTGGCGATCAGGATTCCAACCGAGCGGAAGCCGGTCAGAGCGAAGCCGGTCAGCCGCCAGCCCGAGACGCCGCGAAACTCTATGCCCGACACCACGACGGCATATTCCAGGAAGTGCCCGCTGGGGGGCGCGCCGTCGCTGGTCCGCACATAGATCCGGCGCGCGGCGGTGTCGACGAAGGTGCGCCCCGGCGCGTCTAGGGCGTCGAGAGCCGACACGCGGAACAGCAGCTTCCCGTCTTCCACCACCTGGAACGGGTGATCGTAGGGGAAGGTGGCCGGGGTTTCATAGTCGTAGTAATAGACGGAGCCCTCCCCCGGCTGCCACGTGGTCGCCAGGCGCCTCCCGCTCAAGACGACGGCCTCCCCTGGCTCGGCCATAACGGTGATGGGACGGCCGGCTTCGCCGCTCGCCACCGGGCGGAGGAGAGCGTCGTCCGTCTGGACCTCGCGTCCGGCCGCCGTTCCCGGCTCCGGGCGGTAGGTCCCACCCAGGATGTGGATGGTATCCCCACCGCGCAGGAAAGGCCGCGTCATGGCCCACTCCAGGTGCCGCCAGGGCTGGTCGGCGGTGCCGGGGTTGCGGTCCTCTCCGGCGAGGCTTACGTAGTAGGCCGCTCCCGGCGGTACGCCGGCGGGCGGGGCCTGCCAGGCCAGGAACAAGACCAGGCCCAGGGCGCTGTAGCGGTATGGTGGCATAAGTGGGAAGGAACCGGCGCCGGAGAACGGCCTCCCCGGCGGAAGGGCAGGAAACGCTGCTGTCCCTAGTATTAGCCCCGTGGCCCGGCCGGCGCAAGCTTTTTCAGGGCCAAAAAAAACTCTAGTCGGGACCGCCCTTAGCCGATTAGTGCAGTAGAGGTATAGCGCCCATGCTGAGTGTCCTCTTGATCGGGCCGGAGGACGGCCTGGTTCGGGACTGGAAGGCGAAGCTGTCGGAGCTGACGGGTGTCTATTTACGCCATCAGGTTACGCATTGCCCGTCGGCGCCCGAGATGCTCCGTTTGCTCGAGGAATATGCGCCCGACGCCGTGGTGGTCAACGTTTTCGACTACCAGGAATTGATGCGAACTCTGGGCCGGGTGGCCGAGGAAAAGCCTCAATTGCCGGTTATCGCCTTGCATACGGAGTGTGATGGGCGCCTGCTGCTGGATTTGATGCAGCTCGGGGTCCGCGAACTGTGGTTCCCCCCCCTCGACGTGGCGCAAATGCAGGCCTCCATCAACCGGCTCCTGGAAGTCAAGAACGCGCCCCCGCCAGGGGGCAGGCCGCTGGGAAGCTTCGTGGCCTTTCTGCCCGCGCGGGGCGGTTGCGGGACCACGACCATTGCCCTTAATACGGCCGCCGCCTTGCAGAAACTCCAAGGGCCCGTGCTGCTGGCCGATTTCGACTTTCACAACAGCGTCATCGCCTTCTGGCTCAAGCTCGACCCCAAGCATGGCTTTCAGGAGGCGCTCGAGCGCGCCCATTGGCTCGACGCCACCTTGTGGAAGAACCTGGTCCATCCGGTGGGCGGTCTGGGTATCCTCACCTCTCCTCATAGCGCGGCGCCGCTGGTCTTCACTGGCGCCGAAACCAGCGCCGTGCTCGATTTCGCCCGCCAGAATTATGGGCACATCCTGATCGACTTGCCGGACGCTATTTACACCTCGTGCTGGGAGGTTCTGGATCGCGCCCGTCAAGTGCTGCTGGTCTCTACCCCCGAGATGAGCAGCCTCTACCTGGCCCGCCGGAAGATAGCGCAGCTCGTCAGCCACGGCATTCCGCGCGATAGCATCCGGCTGCTTCTGAACCGCTGCTCCCCGCTAGATGTGAAACCCGAAGAAGTTGAGAAATTCCTGAACCTGCCGGTGCTGGCCAGCTTCGGAAATTTCTACGGGGTCGTCGTGAAGGCCTTCCGCGATGGGACGTTCATCCCGGAAAACTCCAAGCTGGGCTCGCAGTTCGCCCAGCTCGCCACGATCCTGGCCCGAGCGCGCCCCGCGGAGGCCGAGCCGGTTCCCCCTTCGAAGCTCCGCCAGATCTTCTCGCTCCGCTCGGCTTAAGACGGGGGCGAAGACCGCTCCCTCTGGTCGCGGCTCGGTTACCGGGCCGCCGCGCGCCGCCACACCAGTTTGAAGCGGTAACTGGCAGCGCCGGCCTTGTCGTCCTGAATGCGGATTTTGGCTGTGAACTGGTTGCCCTCGTTCGGCCATTCGAGCAGCCGGACGGCCCCTCTTCCCTCGACCTTTTCGAGTTTCACGTCCTCCATTTCGGCGGCGGGCAGCGGCTGTGAGAAGCGGTACCGGATTTCGTCCATCGGCCGTCCGCTGAAGTATTCGGCCTCGATCTGGTCGCGGTGGAGGTAGAGGTACAGGGCGCCGTCGACACGGGCGCGAAACTCCAGGGTGCCTTCGCGGCTCTTCAAGTTGTAGTTCGGCCGCTCGGCCGGCGCCGAAAGAGGCTGGCGATTGCCAGGGGGACGCAGCGGCCCCGGGCCAACGCTATTTCCCCCGCTGGCCAGGTTCCCGCCGTTGCCGGCCGGCGGATTGGCAGCGACCGGAATGGGGTCGCTCCGCAGCGGCTTTTCGAGGAACGGGTTATAGACGTAGTCGAGCGAGTAAGGTGTGCCAGCGGGGAAGCGGAGCGCGATCGAGAGGGCGTAGGCCGGATCGAGCCCCCACTGGCCCGGCGAGAGCAGCTTGCGGCTGGCCGCCAGGGCGTCCTGCCAGCCCCAGAAGGGCCGGCCTTTCGCCGCGGCGCCCGGACGGCTGAAGAAAGTGCTTCCGATCTGGTCCGCCACCGCCCGCGGACGGCTCCCCAGCGGTGCATAGGCGAAATAGTCGTCAAAGGTCCGCTCCGCCTGGCCCTCTTTCGAGACCGCCCGCGACCACCATTGCTCGGTGATCGAGAGCAGCGCGTAGGAAACGTTGCGGTCGTTCGGGTGCGCCGGCCGGGCCGCCTCCCCGCCGAAGTGGTAGAGCACGCCGGTGGCGCCGATGAAGTCCATGCGCTCCGGTGAAAAGCGCGACCGCGCCGTATCGGCGGCGCCGAAGACCGCGTGGCTGCCGGCCTCCACAAACACGACGGGGTGCGAATCCTTCCAAAACGGCAGAGAGCCATTCAGCCGGTGCGCCCCTTCCCGGATCCGCCCGTCGGAGGCGTAAGAGTAGACGTTATTCTGGGCCAAAGTCTCCATCACCTCGGGCCGGCCGTAGCGCGACCCGTCTTTGCGCACCACGACCAGCAGGCCCCCATTGCTGTTCTCGTAACAGTCGGCCGGGGTGCACGGCTCGGCGTACCGGCGCGGGTGAAAGAGGTTGTAGTGCAGGAAGTAGTGGGTAGCCGTCTCCATCGCGGCATAGTAGACGTAGGCCTGCGAGCTGCCGGTCCCCAGGTTGTCCCAGTTGTTGTCGCCCCGCCAGTCGCCGTCGAAATCGAAGCGGGCCAGGTAATCGGCCTTGGGCTCGAACCACGTTTCCTGGGCCACCAGCGGCGCGTAATGCTCGGCGAGGTCGCGGTAGAAGTCGCGGGCGGAGCCTTCCGGGCCGAACGAGACGGACTCCGGGGGACGGTGCGGCGGCGCCGACGGCGTCACCTCGATCTCGACCTGCAGCCGGATCAATCCCAGGCGGCCTTCGATGGCATATCGCCCGGGAGTCCGCGGCGCGGTATAGAGAACGCCGACCGTTTCGGCGCTGGCCAGCCGGAACGGACGCGAGAGCCAGCCGCCATCAGCCTCCCGGACATGGAAGCGTGGTCCCTCGGGTGGCCCGGACGTCAGGTGGTCATTGCCGCTGAAGCGCAACTCGATGCGGGCGCTCTCAAACGGACGGAGGCGCTCCCGGCCCGGTTCGACGCGCAGGTCGATCGCCGCCGGGGCGGACACGGACACCACCACCCCGAGCGCCAGCCGGGCGCCTAGCCATCTCCAGCCCATCAACGCTATCTCACAACATAGGGATGGCAAAAGGCAAGGCGGCCGGGACTAGGGCCCCCCGGGGGTCGCCCGCAGTTGACGCGCCCGGGCGTAGGTGACTTCCAGCTCCTTGACGATCTTTTCGGCCACATCCCGGCTGGACCCTTTGTACTTGCTCCCGGCGCTCTCCTGCGCTGTCGACCACAGCACGTCGCCGGTCCGGGCCACCAGGCGCAGCGCGGCCGCCGCCTCGCGCTTGTGTTCGTTGGCGTACCGGCTCTCGGTATCGCCGACACCCAGGCTGGCTGCGGCGCCGTCGGAATTGCTGGCGGTCGTACCCCGCTGCCGGAGGGAACTCGAAGCCCGCACCGTCAGGCCTTCCCGCGAGGAGTGGATCTCGGTGAACATCAGCTCCGCGGCCGAGCCCCGCAGGAAAGCATCGGCCTGGGTCTCGTCCTCGGTCACCAGGAACAGCCGGGCTCGCAAGAGTGCTGCGATGATCATGTCGCGAAGCTGGAGGGCGGCCGAGTCGGATCCGAGGTGGTCCACGTAGACCCGCTTGAGGGCCAGCATCTGGCCAAGCTGTTCCCGCTCGATCTCGGAAGGCTGCGGCGCGGCAGGCGCCGGAGTTGGCGCCTGGGCGAACGCCACACCCGCGAGGATGAGGCCAAGCAAGTAACGCATGCTCAACCCCGCCCGGTGTGGCGGGCCTCCTCATCCTGGTAATCGATCTTCAGGCCGGTGCGGGCCTCGAGGCCAGCGAGCGTCGTCCGGACGATGTTCTTGCCCAACTCGAGCACGATCGCCTGCTGCTGGCCGCTGTCGTCGTGGAAGTGAATGGTCAGGAAATGCCGCCGCTTTTTCGAAAGCAATAGCAGCGGCGAGATGGCCAGCGCCAGGCCCAGCCGGCGGCCCACTTTCTCGCCAAACTCCAGCAGGTTGATGCGCTCGTAGGGAATGGTGTAGCGCTGCTTCTTATAAGCGAAGATAAACAGACGCTCGTCGGTGGTGGTGATGGCTCCTTCGGTATCCCCGGGCAATGCGGCGATGGTCCCGCCGCGATATTGCGCCCGGTCGCTGGGAACGCCGCCCAGCAGAGCCGGCGAAATGGCATTCGCTAGGAGAACCGTCACCATGAAAAAAACCAGCTTCTTCATGGGGACTGCTCCGCGAAAGATTCAAGTACGTCCCGATTGTACGCCCTACAGCTCCGCGGCGTCCACCTCGATTTCGAGGCGCAGCAGGGCGGCGCTGTATGTCTTGCCCTGGGCATCGAGGCGCAGGGAGACGGTCCCGCCGCCGCCGAGCGAACGGTGCAGCAGGAAATTCAAGGCGCCGAGGTTCGGCAGCTCGAAGCGCTCGACCTCGCCCTCGCAAAGGGACCCGAAGTGAGCCTTCACGCGGTCGGCCGTGACCTCCCGCACCAGGACCGGGTAGTAGCGTGGCTCGCGCGCGAGGAGGCCAATGTTAGCGGTATCGCCCTTGTCGCCGGAACGGGCGTGGGCGAGACGGTAAAGGGGAGCCTTCATCGCCTCTAGTTGGCGGGAGCGTTACCGTTGCCGCGATAGCGGATGTAGCGGTCGACCAGCTCGCGCAGCTCTTTGAGGCCCTGTTGCATCTCGCGATGCCGCTCTTCGGATTCCGTGGTCATCCGCGCCAATGCGGTGGCAAACACCCCCATTTGCATGGTGACCGTCGCCATGTGCTCGGCAAATACCTTCTGGTGGTTGACAAGGTTCTGTTCCAAGCGGCCCAGATCTTCGGCGAGTTGGGCGTGGTGGCTCTCCATCGAGCTCAACCACTGTTCGTGCATTTCAACGCGCTCTTCGAGCGTCATATCCCGATTCTACATCACCGGCCCGATGCGCCACGGGACGAACTCCCGGTGGCCGAGCTGCTCGGCGAACGGGCGCCGGCGGCGGAGGGGCACATTCATCGTCCTCAATTGGCGGGCGTGTTGCCGTTGCCGCGGTAGCGGATGTAGCGTTCGACCAGCTCGCGCAGGTCTTTGAGGCCCTGCTCGAACTCTAGGTGCTCTTCCTGCAGCTTGCGGTGTCTCTCATCGGATTCCGTTGTCATCCGCGCCAGGGCAGTCATGAACATCCCCATCTGCATGGCGACCGTCGCCATGTGCTCGGCAAATACCTTCTGGTGGTTGACGAGGCTCTGCTCAAGACGGGTTAGTCTTTCGTTCGATCGGCCCAGGTCTGCGGCGAGTTGGGCGTGGTGGCTCTCCATCGAGATCAACCACTGTTCGTGCATTTCGACGCGCGCTTCGAGCGTCATATCCCGATTCTACATCACCGGCCCGATGCGCCACGGGACGAACTCCCGGTGCCCGAGCTGCTCCGCGAACGTGCGCCGGCCCGAGGCGACCTCGATGAGCATCTGGTACATCCGCTCGCCCACCTGCCGGATGTCCTCTTCGCCGTCGGCGATGGTTCCGGCGTTGAGGTCCATGTTGTTTTCCATGTTGCGCGCGGTGCGGGAGTTGGTCGCGACCTTGATCACCGGTATGGTCGGGAAGCCGATCGCGCTGCCGCGGCCGGTGGTGAAGATCATGATGTTGGACCCGCCGGCGGCCAGTCCCGTGAGCGAAACCGGATCGTGCCCCGGCGTGTTCATGAAGACGAAGCCCGGCTTCTTCACGCGCTCGGCGAATTCGAGGACGTCGGCCAGCGGCGAGGTGCCGCTCTTGATCGCGGCCCCCAGCGACTTCTCGGCGATGTTGGTCAGACCGCCCGCCTTGTTTCCCGGCGAGGGATTGTCGTCGAAGGTGCCGCCGAACCCGGCTACATATTGCTTATACCACTCGATCTGCCGCAGCAGCTTTTCCCCCACCTCGCGGCTCACCGCCCGGCGCGTCAGCAGGTGCTCGGCGCCGTAGATCTCCGGCGTCTCCGCCAGGATGCTCGTGCCGCCGCGCTTCACCAGCAGATCGGAGCAGTAGCCGAGGGCCGGATTCGCCGTCACCCCGGAAAAGCCGTCGGAGCCGCCGCAGTTGGTCCCCAGCACGATCTTCGAGACCGGGGCCGTGGCGCGCTCAAGCCGCCCCACGCGGTCGATCAGCTCACGCACCGCTTTCGTCCCGTCGCGGACTACGTTGCGCGTCCCGCCGCTCTCCTGCAAGGTCAGCCCGCGCCGGAAGCCGGTACCGCCGCCCTCCGGGACGTAGTAGCTGATCTGGTTCACCTCGCAGCCGAGACCCACCACGATCGCGGCAGCGACGTTGGGATGGTCCATGACGCCTTCGATCGTCCGGCGCAACTGCGCCAAGTCGGCGCCCTCGTTCTGCCCGCAGCCGTCGCCGTGCGGGAAGCACATCACGCCGTCGATGTTCGTCCCGGCGAAGCTCTCCCAGCGGAAGGCTTCCTCGATCTCGCTCACGGCGTGCGCGGCGCAGTTGGACACGCCCGCGACCGCGATGTAATTCCGAGTACCTACCCGGCCGTCCGCGCGCGGATATCCGAGAAACGTAGCGGGCTCGGCCAGCGGAATGTCGTGCAGATCGCTGACGTTGGTCGCGAAGGCCCAGTCGCGGTCCTTCACGTCGAACTTCAGATTGTGCGTATGGACCCACTCGCCCCGCCGAATAGGCTGCTTGGCGGTGCCGATGTCTTCTCCATAACGGTAGACGATCCCGCCGGCGGCGATGTCCGCGAGCGCCACCTTGTGGCCCATCGGGACGTTGCTCAGCAGGCGCAGCTCCGCGCCCTCGAAGGTGACGGCGTCGCCTGCGTTCACGCTGGCGCGGGCAATCGCGATGTTGTCGCGAGCGCTCAGCCGCAGCAAAGGATTGTCCGTCGTAACACGGCCTTGCAGGGTTACCAGTTCCATAATATTTTTGCCTTTTTTCGATTGTCGCAGAATGACCGGGATACTGCCAATCCACGGCGTCCGCTAACCTTTGGCGGCGGGTCCTCGTCTATGCACTATGAGGCTCAATATGCGGTGGCGAATTCTCATGATCGCGGCGGTGCTGGTGGCTTTGTGGGCCGCGCAGCCGGCCGCCCGTACCTTCTATCGCGGCCTGCGCGAAGGGAAATCGACCGGAGCCTTCGTCTTCTCGATGGTTCTGGCCGCCGGCCAGCAGACTCTTCCCGCCGGCTCGCATTGCCCCTCCCGGGCGCCTTCCCAATAACGATCTGCGGTTGGCATCTGCCCGGCGCCCGCGCTATCTTCAAGGGGCCGGGCGCCGATGTCCCAATTCAGCCTTAGCTTCCTGCCCGAACGGCAGGTCTACTCGGTCAGCGAAATCACCGCTGCGATTCGGGACGCGCTCGAATCCACCTTCTCGGACGTGTGGATCGAAGGCGAGATTTCCAACTTCCGCCGCGCGGCGAGCGGCCATCTCTACTTCATCCTCAAGGATGCCGACGCGCAGTTGCGCTGCGTCTTCTTCCGGCAGGACGCGCGTCTGCTCCGCTTCCAACCCGACGATGGACTCGCGGTTCGCGCCCGCGGCCGTCTGACCGTTTACGAATCCCGTGGGGACTATCAACTTCTGGTCCAGTTGCTCGAGCCGCTGGGCGCGGGCGCCTTGCAACTCGCCTTCGAGCAGCTCAAGAAGAAGCTCGCCGAAGAGGGCCTCTTCGACGCGGACCGCAAGCGCCCGCTGCCGCTGCTGCCGCGCCGCCTGGGCCTCGTGACCTCGCCCACCGGCGCGGTCATCGCGGACATGATCCGTATTCTGAAGCGGCGCTTTCCAGGACTGCACCTGCGCCTCTATCCGGTGCGGGTGCAGGGCGACGGCGCCGCCGAGGAAATCGCCGAGGCGATCCGCTACTTCAATCGCGCCGCGGCGGCCGACCTGCTGATAGTCGGACGCGGCGGCGGCTCGCTCGAAGACTTGTGGCCTTTTAACACCGAGGTCGTCGCGCGCGCCATCGCCGCGAGCACCCTCCCGGTGATTTCGGCCGTCGGTCACGAAACCGATTTCACCATCGCGGACTTCGTCGCCGATCTGCGCGCTCCCACGCCTTCCGCCGCCGCCGAGCTGGCCGTACGGACCCGCGCCGATTTCTCTGAAGCGATCGGGAATCTCCAGGACCGCCTCGGCCGCGCGGCGCGCTACCGCCTCGCGATGGCGCTCCAGCGGCTAACGGAGGTCGGCGTCGAACGGCCTCTGGGGGTGCTGCGCCGCCGCCTCGGCCGCGCCGCCCAGCGCACCGACGAGTTGGACTACCGGCTCCGCGACCGCCTGCGGCGGCGGCTGCTGGAGGCCGAGCGCCGCCTGCGGGACACGCTGGCGCACCTGCGCGCCCAGGATCCCCGGCGCCGGCTCGCCGAGCGCCGCGCGCGGCTCGAGCAGCTCAGCGCCGCCCTCGCGACGGGTCTCCCGCAGCGCCTGGCGCTCCTGCGGGGGCGCCTCGATTCGCTCGCCGCCCAGTTGGGCCAGCTTAGCCCGGTGAAGGTGCTCGAGCGCGGCTACGCTCTGGTTCAGGACGAGCACGGGCGGCTCCTGCGGCGGGCCTCGGAAGCCGCGCCCGGCCAGTCCCTCCGCGTGCGCCTGCACGAAGGCCGCCTCGGCGTCGAGGTGCGGGACATCGAATGAGAGCGACCGCCCGGCTGTGGCTGCTGGTGGCCGCGCTGGCCCTGTTCGGACGCATCTACCAGACCGCCGTCCTGTGGCCCGAGGAGACGCTGCCGCTCGCGACCGCCCAGCACCTGCTGGCGGGGAAGGTCCTCTACCGCGACGTCTGGTTCGATAAGCCCCCGCTGCTGGCCTGGTTCTACGTGGCCGTACTCGCTGTGACTGGTCACAGCGGCTACGGGTTACGCCTCCTCGGAGCGGTCTATGTAGTGGCCATTGGTATGGCGGGCTATGGACTGGCCCGCCAGCTCTGGGGTGAGGTGGAGGCGTGGTCCACCGCGCTCCTGCTGGGCTTTTTCCTGACCTTCTACCAGCCGGCCGCCACCGTCGCGCTGGCCGCCGATCTGCTGCTGGTCCTGCCTCATTTGCTGGTGTTCTGGCTGCTTGCCTCGGGACGCCCGTGGTGGGCCGGAGTCCTGGCCGGCTTCGCGCTGCATCTCAACTCCAAGGCCGTGCTCGTGCTCGCGGCCGCGGCCGGCTGGCTGCTGCTCGAGAAGGAAGCACGCCGCCTTCCGGCGCTCGCCGGGGGTTTCGCAGCCGCTGCCGTCGCCGGCCTGGGACTCGTAGCGACAACCGGCGGCTGGCACGGCTACCTCGACGAAGTGTGGCGCTGGGGCTCCGCCTACGCCGGAGCGCCCTTCACCGCTCATCCCTGGACGCTCGGCGTCGAGCGCACTGCCAACTACTTCGGCTTTCACGCCGCTCTCCTGATCGGCGCCGCCCTCTTCTTCTGGAGCCCCCCGGAAGGCCCCGACCGTCGCCGGCAGTTAGCCCTGTGGTTCGTGGTCAGCTTTATCGGAGTCGTGCTCGGGGCCCGTTTCTTCCCGCGCTACTACTTCCAGATTCTGCCCGTCCTGGCTCTTGCGGCCGGAGCCGGCTGGACCGCCGCGCTCGATAGGCGGGCTCTCTTCGCCGTGCTGGCGGTCTCGCTCGCCGTGCCCGCGGTGCGCTTCGGACGCACGAACCTCTGGCTCGCGCTCAACCGCACCTGGGACTGGACCGACACCGCCATCGACCGCGACAGCCGTCTGGTCGCCGCCCGCCTCGCACGCGTTACGGCGCCCGGTGACCGCATCTTCGTCTGGGGATTCCGGCCGGAGATCTACTACTACGCCCGCCGCCTCAGCGCGTCGCGGTTTCTCGAATCCCAGCCGCTCACCGGCGTACTCGCCGACCGCCACCTCGAGCGCGCCGATCCATTCCGCCCCGATTGGGCCGAGGCTCACCGCCGCGAGCTGGCCGCCGAGCTCGAGCAAGACCCGCCCGCGCTGATCGTCGACGGACTCGGCCGCTACAATCCCGCGCTGGCGCTCGATCGCTACGCGGAATTGGCCCCCCTGCTGGAACGCTATGTATTGATAGGTGAGACTGCCGGTTCGCGCCTCTACCTACGGCGTAACGGGCAGGGGCGGGAAGTAGCCCTTCCGGGACCGTAGCTTGAACTCGACGTTCTTGAGGTTGGCCTCCACCTTGATCTCGCGGAACTTCACGTCGGTGTAAGGCTTCGGCGGCGTGTAGCCGAGCACGTACTGGTGGGTGATGTCGCCCGTGATGTCCAGGATCGCCTTGTAGAGCTTGCTCGCCAGCTCCGAGGCGTACTGCCCGGTCCCGACCTTGTAGACGTAGTTGCCGTCGTCAGACGGGATCCCCAGATACCCCGGGGCCTTGTCGTGGATCTTCAGCAGCGGCCGCTCCACTCGTCCGCCGGTATCCTCGGCCAGCCTCACCAGGTTCTGTTCCTCGTCGTTGGTGAAGCCGTACGCCAC
>JBGPDC010000066.1:0-25569 GCA_041482115.1 Terriglobia bacterium
CAAAGAGATCGGCGGCCGTCAGCGCCGGCGACGAGCGCCGCATGCAGCACGACACCATTTTTCAGTTCAACGATCGCCGTGTCGGATTGCGGCAGGACGGCACTCACTTCGTCTTCGAGAATACGCAGGGTGGCGCGCACGGCGGAGTAGCTGGGCGGGTCGGGGAGGTTCTCCCGGACCTGGGCCGCGGTGGCGCGCCCGAGGCGGTAGAGCACGTCCATCATCTGGCGCTCGCGGCGGCTGAGAGCGGAAGCGGGAGGTCGCAGCATGTGCTAAAAATTTAGCACTAACGGGCGCGGCTGTCAATGCTAAATTTTCAGCAGGGCAGGCTCAGCCGGCCACCCGGGGGTCGCCCAGAATCGCGACCATATAGGTCTGGCCCTGGAGCGAGGGCGAACTCTCGACCGAGCCGGCGTGGAGGCGCTCCCAGATTTTCTGGAAAAAAGTGCGCGGCGCCGAGACGTTTCCGGGGCTGACCACCACGTAGGTCTTGTGGAAAGTGTAGGTGAACTCCACGGCGCGGGCGGTGCGGAAGGCGGCGCCTTCCAGGGCTTCGATCTTCTGCCATACTTGCAGGAAGGCGACGTCAGCCATTTTCCCGATCTTAACAGATGGCCCCGCGCGACCCCCGCTTCTCCCGCCGGACGGCGTGGAACCTGGCGCCCAACCGCCTATCGCTCGCCGTCGAGCGGCGGCATCAGGAAGGCCGGCCGGTGCTGGACCTGACCGCGTCGAACCCGACGCGGTGCGGGTTCCAGTATGACGAGGGCGGCATCCGGGAGGCTCTGGGCGATCGGCGCGGGCTGGTCTATGATCCGCAGCCGTTCGGTTTGGCGGAGGCGCGCCGGGCCGTCGCGGAGTATTACGCCGGGCGCGGGACGGCGATCGAACCAGAGCAGGTGCTGCTGACCGCGGGGTCGAGCGAAGCCTACGGGCACTTGTTTCGCCTCCTGGCCGATCCGGGCGACAACGTACTCGCGCCCGCGCCAAGCTATCCGCTTTTCGAATTTCTCGCCGGGTTAAACGACATCGAAGTGGCGAGCTATCGCCTCGAATACCAGGGCCGCTGGGAGACCGATCGCGCGTCCCTCGAAGGGGCTTGCAACGAGCGCACCCGAGCGGTGGTCGTGGTGAATCCGAACAATCCTACCGGGTCGCTCGTGGGGCCGGAGGACCGGGAATGGATCGAGGAATTCTGCGCCGCGCGGGGTCTCGCGCTGATCGCGGACGAGGTGTTCCTGGATTATTGCTTCCCGGAGGCGGGCGGGCGCGCGGGGACCTTCTCCGGCCGCCGGAAAGCGCTGACGTTCACGCTCAACGGTCTCTCGAAGACCGCCGCGCTGCCGCAAATGAAACTGGGGTGGATAGTGGTCAGCGGCCCGGACAGTGTGACGGAGGCCGCCAAGGCTCGCCTCGAAGTGATCCTGGATACCTACCTCAGCGTGGGGGCGCCGGTGCAGTGGGCGGCGGGGCGGCTGCTGGCGGCGTGTGGGGCGATCCAGCGGCAGATCCTGGAGCGGGCGACGCGGAACTTGCAAGCCCTGGACAAATGTCTCGGCCGGCAGCAGGTGTCGAGCCGGCTCGAGGTAGAGGGCGGCTGGTCGGTGGTGCTGCGGGTCCCGAGCATTCGCAGCGATGAGGAGTGGGCGCTTGAGCTGCTGGAAGAAGAGGGCCTGCTGGTGCACCCGGGGCACTTCTTCGGGTTCCGCACGGAGGGCTACCTGGTGTGGAGTCTGATCGTGCCGGAAGAGGCTTTTGAAGCCGGAGTGAGCCGGTTGCTGGGGTTGGTCGCGGCGACGGCCGGGGGAAGCCGCTAGTGCAGCTTTTCATCGCTATTCACATTTTTTTTAACGCGGTGGCCGGGCGGCTCTGAGAGAATGAGGCGAGCGTTCCTGGGTCGATTCCAAGATTGCGCCACGGAGCTGGCAAGGATTGAATCCATGATGAGAGCCTTATGCTTGCTGTTGCTGGTCGCGGGCGTCGCCCGGAGCGAAGAGGTCCAAAGGCTGGGCCTGTTGAGCTACGACCCGTATGACCATACCCTGAGTTGGAGCGTCGAGTACGGACAGATGGAAGGCGACAAGTTCAAGGCCAGCCGGGCGCGCAAGTGCAAGATCGACTTCCACCCGGGCGGGACCTTCGACAACCCGATGATGGAATGCGACGGCAAGAAGCTGCCCTTCACGACCGAAGAGGCCGAGTTCATGCACGAGGCGCTCCAGGCCTTCGTGGTACGGTATGCGGTCGAGAGTACGGAGTGGTTTGACAAGGGCGGCCCGATTCACCGGACGCCGCGGTCGCCGAAGAAGAAGCCTGGCATCCAGGCGTCTTTGCGGCATTGAGTGCCGGCCCGGTTGCGGTGCGCCGATCAACAGTGAAAGCTCTCCTTCGAATTCTGTGCGTGCTGGCGGCGGCTGGCGGGCTGTCGGGCGCCGAACGCCAGACCCGGAACCTCATACTGGTGACGGCCGATGGCCTGCGGTGGCAGGAAGTGTTCCGCGGCCTCGACCCGCTGCTACGCACCGAGAAAGAAGCCGGCATGGCCGAGCCCGGCGCGGAGGCGCTGCGTCAAAAGCTGTGGGCCGAGACGCCCCGCGAGCGGCGGGAGAAACTGCTGCCCTTCCTGTGGCAGACGATGGCGGCACGGGGAGTCGTGCTGGGGAACCGCGACCAGGGGAGCACGGTCGAGGTCACCAACGCCTATCGCGTGTCCTACCCGGGTTACTCGGAAATCCTGACGTGCCGCGCGCAGAATGACCAGATCCGCGGCAACGACCCGATCCGCAATCCGCGCGAGACGGTGCTCGAATATGTCAAGCGCGCCTGGAAGCTCCGCACCGGCCAGGTGGCGCTCTTCGCCTCGTGGGATACCTTCCGGTTCATCGGGGAGAGCCGGGAGGGGACGGTCTTCGTCAATGCCGGTTACCGGGACGTCCGGGGTAGCGCGAGGCTCGAGGAACTAAGCCGCTTGCAGCACGAAGCTCTGACGCCGTGGGCCGAGGCGCGGCACGATTACGTGACGGTCGAGATGGCGGTCGAATACCTGCGCCGCTTCCAGCCGCGGTTTCTCTATGTCGCGCTCGACGAGACCGACGACTGGGCGCACGCCAAGCGGTACGACCGGGTGCTCGAGACGACTCAATATTTCGATCAGGCAGTGCGGCGGCTATGGGAGACGGCGCAGTCGTTGCCGGCGTACCGCGGGAAAACCTCGCTGGTAGTGTCGAGCGACCACGGGCGCGGGTCGCAACTGGCCGACTGGACGAGCCACAGCACAAGAGTCGAGGGGGCGGCGTACATCTGGCTGGCGGCCCTGGGGCCGGATACGCCGGCGCGAGGCGAGGCGGGAGCGGGCGAGACGTATCGCCAGCGGGACATCGCGGCGACGCTGCTGTCGCTCGCGGGCCTCGAGTGGCAAGGGTTCTGCGAAGGCGGGGGACAGCCGGTGGAGCTGATCGCGCCGGGCGCCGGAGGCAAGCAATGAGCGCAGGCAGAGTCATATTTCGGGGGGTGCTGGGGGCGGTGGCGGCGTTGGCGCTCCTGGCCGGAGGGGCGGTGCTGTATCTGACCCTGAAGCCGCCGAAAATGGCGCCGCCCAGCGCGATTCGGGTGGAAGTGACGCCCGAGCGAATCGAGCGCGGGCGCTACCTGGTGAGGCACGTGATGGACTGCTTTGGCTGCCATTCCGAGCGTGACTTCAGCCGCTTCGGGGGTCCGGTGGTCAAGGGCACCGAAGGAAAAGGGATGGGCGTGATGCCCCTCGAGGGGCTCCCCGGAAGAGTAGTGGTGCCGAACATAACCCCGGACCCCGACACCGGGATCGGAAGGTGGACCGATGGAGAAATCATCCGCGCCATTCGCGAGGGAGTCAACAAGGACGGCGAGACGTTGTTTCCGCTGATGCCGTATCCGGGTTACCGGGAGATGAGCGATGAGGACGTGCAGGCGATTGTGGCCTACCTGCGAACGCTCCCGCCGGTCAAGACCGCCTGGCCGAAGACGAAGATCGACTTTCCGGTGAGCCTGCTCATCAAGAGCGCGCCGCAGCCCGCCGGGAGCGTGCCGCCGCCGAACCACGCCGACAAGCTGGCGTACGGGCGATACCTGGTAACGGTGGCGAACTGCGAGGAATGCCACACCCCGATGGTGAAGGGGGAACTCGTGCGGGACAAACTCTATGCCGGGGGCCGGATCTTCGCCATGCCGGCAGGCACGGTCTCGAGCGCCAACCTCACACCCGACCAGGACACCGGGCTCGGGACGTGGACCGAAGAGTATTTCATCCACAAATTCCGGTCGTACCAGCCGTATGCGGAGGGTGAAAGCCCGGCCGTCGGAAAGGAGAGCTTCACGCTGATGCCGTGGCTCGCCTTTTCGCAGATGAGCGACGAGGACCTGTCGGCCATCTACGCCTATCTGCAGACCGTGAAACCGGTCTCGAACGCGGTCGAGAAGCACAAGATCCTCGAAGCGCCGATGGAGCCGGCCGCCGGCAGGCCCAGCCAGCCTTAACCTTGAAAGAGAGTTCGCTCGATACGACATCCTGAGCCGGTGAAGGGGGCAGGCACGAAGTCGCCCGGCGAAGTCTTTCGACAAAGCTGCTTTAGATTTAGGGATCGGTGTTAGTAACCACAGCGCCGGCCACAACCGGGAAATTCGCGGTTCTGACCGGCGGCGTAGGTGGAACGGTGGTCAAGGTCGTGTAACAGTGTCGGGGCCAGAGAATGAAACGAGGGTTTGCGCCAGCGCTCTGCCGGTCAGCGTTGTGCCCCCCGCTCCGGTAAACGTAATGCTGGTAGTAGACAAGATGTTTCCTGCGAATGCAAGGCTCGAATCCAGCGTAGCTTGAGTGGTTACCCAAAAGACTTTGGCCGCCTGGGCGCCAGCCAGGACAACCGTGCCGCCAGGGTTTACAGTCAGTGCCCCAAGCTGGAAGATATAGACGCCATTGCCACTCAAAGTGAGAATCCCCGATAAGGTAGCAACGTCGGCGAATGTATACACTCCAGAGGTGAAGGTTTTCCCGCCCAACTCTGCGCTTGGGAGCAAGCATTGGATTACTTGGCCCGCGGGGCATGGCCGTCCTTTGGCGTCATTAATGGCGATGACCAACGAGGCTGCGCCGTGTGCTGCGGCAAGAGTTTCTTTGCCAGGTTCACCAAATCCGGTGTCTTCTATCGTTCCGTTCACGATTCCGCAACAATTTGAGGGAGCATTCTCGCCAGTAAACCCCGTGATTGCAGTGCCGTCGGCTGGAAAAAGCCCCAGATCCCCGTTAATAACGGTAGAGCTGCTGCCGGCGTTGGTAACCCCGGTGCCGGCCAGAACCGCGAACGGCGCGGCCGCTCCGAGGTTCACAGGCTGCAGGGTCCCTGGCTTGGGCTTGGGCGCCGCAACCGCCGTGCAAAGAGTGAACGCCGCGCAGAGAAGCAATGCGCCGAGTTTCGTCAGGGACCCTGCCGGGTGGCTGGTTGGCACCGGAACGCCGGCTCGGATCGGTCTGACCCGGGCGATACCAAGCTTCGCGCCGGGGAAAAGTTCAAATACTTTGTTCAGATTCATATTTTTCCTTTGATGTCACATAGGTTCACCTTCGTAACGCACGAGACAGACCAACTTCTTCTGGACGGCAGAAATCGCCTTAGAATGGTCCTTTCATTGCATTCCAGCCCCCTGGCGGAGGCGCCCTGAGGCGTCACGATGCTTTGAAAGGCCCTCGGCTAGGAACCATATACGGTCATATGACCGAGGACGGTCATATCTGGAACTTCCTGGCCCGCCGGGCCTGCTGCGACCGTTTAACGTCTTTGCAAAACGAACCCAATTGCTAGTCTGACCCTTTGTTGTCTCTATTTTAGCCCTAAGGTATCAGTAAGATCTTGCCGGTGGTCTGGCGTCCTTCGAGGGCGCGGTGGGCGTCGGCCGCTTGGGCGAGCGGGTAAGTATGCTCGAGGCGCACGCGGAGCTTGCCGGAGGCGACCCAACCCAACACCTCGCCCGCGCGCGCGAGTAGGTCTTCGCGGGTGATGGTGTAGTCACCGAGCTTGGGCCGCGTGAGGTAAAGCGAGCCGCGCGCGGTAAGCATCAAAGGATCGATGGCGGGGGCGGGGCCGCTCGAGTTGCCGAACAACACCAGCATGCCGCGGGGGCGCAGCGAGTTCAGGCTTTTCTCCCAGGTATCGCGGGCCACCGAATCGTAGACCACGTCCACGCCGGCGCCGCCGGTGAGGCGCTTGGCCTCGGCCTCGAAATCCTGGGTGGCGTAGAGGATGACTTCGTCCGCGCCGGCCTGGCGGGCCAGTTCCGCTTTGGCAGGCGTACCGACGGTGCCGAAGACGCGCGCGCCGCGCATCTTGGCCATCTGGATCAGCAGCAGGCCGACGCCTCCCGCCGCGGCGTGGACGAGCGCGGTGTGGCCGCGCTCGAGCGGGAAGGTCCCGGTGGCCAGGTAGTGCGCCGTCATGCCCTGCAGCATGACACCGGCGGCGGAGCGGGAGTCGATACCGGCGGGCACGGGCACCAGGCGGGCCGCCGGAACGACGGCGTATTGCGCGTAGGATCCCTGCACGCCCGCGTAAGCGACGCGGTCACCGGGCGCGAGGCCCGTTACGCCCTCGCCGATCTTTTCGACGACACCGGCCGCTTCCTGTCCCAGAGTGAGGGGGAGGGGAGCCTTGTAAAGTCCCTGGCGAAAGTAGGTGTCGATAAAATTCACGCCGGAGGCTTCGATCTTGACGAGCGCCTCGCCCTTGCCGGGCGTGGGCACGGGAATCTCTTCCAACTGCAGGACCTCGGCCCCGCCGTGCTGATGAACTCGAATGGCTTGCATGACCGGACCATTCTACCTGAGGACGCCGCGCCGAGGGGCGGGGCAAGATGAAGACCAGCCAGGCCCCTATGAGATCCGGAGAGCCTCCGGTCAGACGAAGGATCCCTCCTGCTTCAGAAACCAGAGGACTGTCCCTACTCTTATTGGCGTCCCAGGGCCGCCACATCTTGGCCCGCCCGAAAGTAGTCCGGCAGGCCGGGCTTGGTGTCAACGAGGATTTCCAGCACCGCTTGCCGGTCCGCCGCGGAAAGCCCCGCGAACTGCCGGTTCTGATCGGCTCCGCTCAGCACTTCCCACAGCCGGCGGTACAGCAGTTCCTTGGCCGCCGCGGGCAGCGCGTCAAAGGCCTCCGAATAGATCAAGAAGCTGCACGGGTATTGGAACATGCGGCGCGTGAGGTCCATCTGCCGTAGCGAGCGGCCCTGCCGATCCGGGGGACCCCGCGCCTCGAACTCCGCCCGAAAGTTCGAAGTGCCCTGGACGGGATCACGCAGCGGCGCCTCGTCTGCAAACAGCAGGTAGCGCAGCAACGCCTCCACCAGCGAGGCGACTTGCCGCGTCGTCTCTTCCGGTGACTTTTGATTTTTCATCGCGAGCCGCGCTTCGTAGCCCACCCGCGTTATCAACGTGTGCATCCGAGTCTGATGCTCCAGCACCATCAACGCCACCACGTCGCTGTGCGGACTCAGGTACGGCGTCGTATTGACGCGGCCCTTCAGGTCGGTGACGTTCGCCCCGGCCTCCCGGTCCAGCCGTTCCGGATACCGCTGGCTCTTGGCCACCACGTTCCCCATGTGGCGCTCGTCCCCGTGCGTTCCGGTCACGTACCACCCGCCCCACCGCTGGTTGAGCGGGCTATTGTGATCGGTCAGGAACGAGCCGGCCTCGAGGCGCGGCTCCCCGGTCGAGTCGGGAAACACCGAGCGCACCAGGGACCCCGGCACCTTCATCGTATTCACGGTTACATGGCACTCCAGGCACTCCTTCCGGCGCACGAATTTCGGCTTTTCCACACGCCGCTGAGCGAGGGTGTAGAAGATGACTCCCTTCTCGGGATCGACCGCCGAAACCTCCACGTCGCCATGCTGGACGAATCCGACATACACGTTGTCGTTGAAATAAATCGCCCGGGGCCTTTCCGGCGAAATGCGCTTCACCTGAAAGCTGGTCTTTGAGAACACCAGGCCCTGGGAGGAAACCGGCACGTGCAGTTGCTGCAGCACCGCTTCCAGGTAGCCGTACTTCGGGCTGAACTCCAGCCGTGCCTCGCCCCGGTCGATCCGCTGCTGCAGCGACGACACCGCATCCCGCAACTCACCGGATTGGTACTGGATCGCCGGGTCGTCGAGCGGAGCCGTGAACAGAGGGACCTGCGCCGCCCCCGGCCAAGCCGCCAGCAGGAGCAGCGTCTTCAGACCGTGCCGGAGGGCTATGCTCATGACGCCGTTGTCCCGTTTGTTTCCCGGCCTAGCCGAACGAGAAGACCCCGCACGCTTGGGCGACGTGATGCGGGACCTTCCCTCGCTGCTTGAACTGCGCGCCACTCGACCTGAGGTTTCGGCGCCCACCTGCCTCGCATGTCCATCGGGACTACCGTCTGGCCCAAGTATACATTCATCCTCCGACCCCGGGGAGCGATTCCAAGACAGGAGAAACACCCCACGCCAAGGAGGGTATCTCAACCAGCCGGTGCGCGAATCTCACCTAACCCGCGTTACTATTGCTGAAGCGACTCAACATGGTTGGTCAGATTTGTTACCCGGAGCTTGAGGTCCATCCTGTCGTCTCCCATGGACCGAAACACAGCTCCCCACACCGGCATATCCCGCGAACCGTGGGCTAACATCACATCAGCGCCCTCAATCACGCCGGCGACCCTGACGGCGGGGAACTTCCCTCCGTTTTTCTTGCTGAGCTGGGTCAGATCGGCTGGCTCTTTCTTTAGAGCAGGCGCGGCCGGCCCCGTGCCCTTGCCATCGATACCGTGGCACACGGCGCAATAAGCCCGAAACATCTCCGGCCCGGAAGCTGGGGAGATGCGCTCGGGAGAGGAGTAGTTGATTTTTGGCTTCTGTTGGGCGTACGCAAGGGCGCCAACTCCCAAGATCATCAGTGGAACAAGCAATGTTCGGCAGTGCATAGCTGCCTCCTTGTGTGCGGTTTGGATGCAATCCGGCTTCCAATCGAAACACCGGCTCATTTGGCGCGTCCGCGGACCAGGTTGGCCTCCGACTGCCGATGAAAAGTTGACTGGAAACTAAAGTGCAGAGAATTTCAGCAGTAGGGAAGCAACGGAGAGAAGGCTATGCTCATGACGCTTCTTTCGATCATCGACCGCGCGCCGATCCACGCCTCTGGTGCGCGTCAGGGCAGGGCGCACCCTGGTGGTTTCCGCGCCATCTTAGCTAGCCTAAGTATACGCTCGTCCTGCGGCCGCGACGGCGATTCCAAGACGGAAGAAGCACTCCCGCCACAAGGATGGCCGGCGCGCGAATCTCACCTGGCCGACGCTAGCGTTCCTGCAGCGACTCAACATGGGTGGCCAGATTTGTCACCCGGAGCCGGACGACCATCCAGTCGTCTCCCATGGACCGAAACACGGCTCCCCACACCGGCATATCCCGTGAACCGTGGGAGAAGACAACATCAGCGCCCTCAATCACACCCGCGACCCTTACCGCCGGGAACTTCCCTCCGTTGTTCTTGCTGAGCTGGGTCAGATCGGCGGGCTCTTTCTTTAGAGCGGGCGCCGCCGGCCCCGTGCCCTTGCCGTCGATACCGTGGCAGACGGCGCAATAAGCCCGAAACATCTCTGGCCCGGAGGCTGGGGAGACGCGCTCAGGAGGGGAGTAGTTGATCTTTGGCTTCTGTTGGGCGTACGCCAGCGCGCCAACTCCCAAGATCAACATCGGACACAGCAGTGTTCGGCAGTGCATAGCACCCTCCTGGTGTCGGATGGGCTGCAATCCGGCTTCCAATCAAAACGGCGGCTCTTTTGGCGCGTCCGAAGGACCAGTTTCGGCCTCCGACTGCCGAAAGAAAGACTGGAAGCTGAAGTGCAGAGGATTTGAGCCAGTAGGCTAAGCATGTGGAAGGAGAGAGCTATGTCATTCAGACGTCAAAGCTATGTCATGCAGACGTCAGAGCTATTTCATTCAGACGTCAGAGCTATTTCATTCAGACGTCGCATGAGGCCGGGACTTCTGGTCCTGGCCGTGGTGGGAGTGTTTGCCGTGGTCTCGTTTGGGCAGACACAGACTAAAATCCGCACGGTGCCGGTTTCAGGAGAAAAGTCCCATGAGTTCGATGGCCCGACGCTCTACAAGGATTTCTGCGCCGTGTGCCATGGCATGAATGGACACGGCAGCGGGCCGGCGGCAGCAGCGCTGAAAAAGGCTCCCGCCGACCTGACGAAACTGTCGCAGAGCGCCGGGGGCAAGTTCCCCATGGTCAGAGTGAAACGGTTTATCGAGGGGGCCGACATGGTGGAAGCTCACGGCGCCCGTGATATGCCGATGTGGGGAGAGATTTTTCAAAAGCTCAGCAGCACCAATCCGAGCTTAGTGGACTTGCGGGTGAACAATCTCGCCCATCACATCGAAACATTACAGGGGAAGTAGTCTCTCTGCGCCCGCCCCGGCAACCCCGTGGCGGGCGCTTACCTTTTCGACGAACCACCGGCGCGAAGGGGCCGGCCGGCGCCGGCGGGCCAGCCCGGGATCAGGCGACCGACTCCTGCTTCTGAAACAGATGGACGTCACTGCACTGCGCCGCCAGATCCAGCACCTTTTGCGAGCGAAGCGAGTCTCGCAGGCTCTCTTCGGCCTGGTGCCAGACCTTCTGAATCGGGCAGGTTCCCAGATAGACGCAGGGTTCGGGCGTGGCGCATAGATTCAGACGCAGCGGGCCTTCCATCGCCTCCACGACATCGAGCAGCGTCAAGGCGGCGGGATCGGCAGCGAGCGAGAAGCCGCCGCGAGCCCCCCGGTGCGACCGCACGATGCCGGCGTGACTGAGCTGGCCTAGAATTTTGGCCAGGAAACTCTCCGGAATATCGGTGGCCGCGGCGATCGATTGCGCCCGGGACACCGCGCCGTTGGCGTTGGCGAGGTAGCTCAAGACTCGCACGGCGTAGTCAGACGCGCGGGTGAATTGCATAAGATGCCTCCTGCGACAGCCTCACTGGGCGCGAGCGGCTCTTTTCGGAAACTGCCATTAGCAGCGCCCACCGCAGCAGCCCTACCTGATGGGATGAGCAAAATCGATGCCAAAGGACTGGGATTCTCTGATTTGTGCGCCAGGCGCGCTCCGGCGGGGCCTCGAGGCCGGCCACCGAAGGCCGCAAACTGGAGCGGCTTTGGGGGATTTGCCCCAGCCTGGGGGCTCTTGCCACTGGCTGGGGACCCACCTGTCGTTCCGCACTACCAAAGAGCGGTCAGGACTAGAACCGAGAACAGCGCCGAAACGGCCAACTCGCGCCGGCCAACCCGGCGCAGGGGAACCCGCAGGAACGCCGCGTTCCGCAGCCGGGCCAGGTCCAGCAGGTGGACGCCCGCCGAGAACAGCAGCGGCGCCGCCAGCGCCGGCCGGCCCAGTCCGGGGAGTGCGAAAGCCGTGGCCAGCAGAACGGCCTGGGCGAGGAGGGCGGCGACACGGAAGGCCGGGGGAGCGCCGCCGGAGCGGAGACCGGCGAGAGCTGCGAGGCGTGCCCGCACCGCGAGTAAACTGGCAGTGCTATGGCCGGCGTGGGCGGCCCACAGCCACCAGACCGCCGGAGTGAGCGCGGGGCGCAAGGCGAGCCAGGCCAGCAGCGCCGAGCCGCTCAGACCGAGAGCGCTTCCGAGTTGCAGGAGCACCGCGCGGGGGCGGTTTTCGAGGGCCAGGTAAACGGCGAGCCCGGTCAGGGCGATCGCCGCCGCGCCCAACCCCAGCAACACGAGGGGCCGGATGGCGAAGCACAGCCAGGCGCCGGCCAACAGCGTCAGCGCGCCATACGCCAGCAGGAAGCGGCGCGCCGCGGCGGCCTCGGGACGAGGCTCCTTCCAGATCCACGCCTGGCGCGCCAGGACCAGCAACGGCTCCTTGAGAACGAAGACACCCACCGCTGCCACCACCGCGGGCAGCGCTCTCCAGCTCCAGGCGCGGGCCAGAACCAGCGCGGAGCAGAACGGGAATAGCAGCATGGCCCAGGCCCCGTGTTCGCGGGGCACGAGCCAGGGGCCTGGGAGATGGGCCGCACGGGCAGCCCTACTGCCGGTCAGGAGGTCGGTGGCGGTCACGGCAGGCATTCAGGCATTTCGGATTCCAATCGTCCTATATAGCCGTCCGGGGGAATGGCATGGGAAATGCACCTAACAGGAGCATGATGATCCCGACGGAGTACCGGCCCCGGCTTATCTTCTGGGAGCTGACGACCGGATGCAACCTGCGGTGTATCCACTGCCGGGCGAGCGCCACCGACCTGATGTCGCCGGACGACCTGAGCTACCAGGAATCCTGCGACGTAATCGACCAGATCGCCGAGTACGCCCCTTTCATCCTGGTGTTGAGCGGGGGCGAGCCGCTGTGGCGCCGGGATGTGTTCGACCTGGCGGAGCGCGCCCGGGCGCGGAACATCCGGGTGGCCCTGGCCACCAATGGCACGCTGGTGGACGAAGCCACGGCGGACAAAATCGTCGCCGCCGGCATCCGGCGGGTGGCCATCAGCCTGGACGGCGCCGACGCTGCCACCCACGACAGTTTCCGCGGCCAGCCGGGAGCCTTCGAGGCGGCCCTCGCCGGCTTCCGCCGCCTGAAGGCGCGGGGGATGTCGATGCAGGTCAACACCACCGTATCGCGCCACAACGAGCGCCAGTTGCCCCAGATCCTGGACCTGGCTATGGCGCTCGGGGCCGAGGCCTTCCACATCTTCCTGCTGGTGCCGGTGGGCTGCGGCCTGACGATCAAAGATGAACAGATGGTCAGCGCGCAGCACTACGAGGACATCCTGAACTGGTTTTACGACCGCTCGCTCGAGGGACGGATCGAGCTGAAGGCCACCTGCGCCCCGCACTACTTCCGCATTGTGCGGCAGCGGCGCGCCGAGGCGCGGCGCGCGGGACAGGAGGTCCCCGAGATGGCGGGCACGGGGCGCGCGGGCCACGAGATGAACGCCATGACGCGGGGGTGTCTCGCCGGCAGCGGGGTCTGCTTCCTCTCACACCGCGGCGAGGTCTACCCCTGCGGGTATCTGCCGGTATCGGCGGGGAGCGTGCGGCACACCGCTTTCCGCGACATCTGGGACCACGCCGAGGTCTTCGAAAACCTGCGCGATCCGGACCGGCTCGAGGGCAAATGCGGGGTCTGCGAATTCAAGCGCGTGTGCCTCGGATGCCGGGCCCGGGCTTACGGCATTACCAATAACTACCTGGCGGAAGAGCCCTTCTGCGTGTACCAGCCGCACGCCGCCGCAAGTTAAGAAAGGCCGGGTGGCGCCGCTCGGGACCCGTTCCATGCGGTAGTCGTAAGGTGAATCCCTACCCCGGCGTATCTCAAGATAGCCTAAGGATTCGGTACGGTTGTTCTATTCTCATCCCGCCTGCGGTCCTGTATAACTGAAGACAGGTCATGCCGGGAACCAAGGTCTCAGCGGTGCATAGTGCCGAAGCGCTCGGGGTGCGAGGCATCCAGCGGCTGGCCGGCGCCGTGCTGGTACAGGCCATCGATGACCTGCGCTGCGGCGTCAGCCGGCGCCGCGAGGAGGCGACCCGCTGGATCGAAAGCGACAGCGACGAGCAGTTCAGCTTCGTCTTCTGCTGCCGGATGCTGGAGCGCGATCCGGAGGACACCCGGCGGTTTCTGCTGCGCCAGTCCATTCCCGGCTGGCTAATCTCCTCGTTGTTCGACGAGGCCGACGGCGCCTCCACCTGAACACTTCGATAACGGTACTATTGGCTCGTGTTGGCCGAGGGACATCTGACGCGGCGGATCTGGGCGCGGCCGTGCCGGCGAGGCGACCAAGCAGCGGCAATACAGAAAGTCGGTCAGAACGGAGGCCCGCGAGGGCGACGTGTCTGAAAAATGGTCGAGGCAGCCTGCCGCAGCCGGAGGGGGGAATCATGCTCCAAGACAGCGGGCTTCAACTGCCCACCCTGGGCGGCCTGATGTATACTGCCAACTGTCCGGGCACCTCAGACGAAGATTCCGGGTTAGAGCACCGGCTGGAGGTTTATCGATGTTCCGCCCGACCCTGACAGAGGTTCAAAGGACATCGTCTGACAGTGATCCTGTTCAAAGCCCGTCTCGAAGGTCGCAGTCTGCCGAACATCCCCTGCTGCACCTGCAACGGTCCATCGGCAACCAGGCTGTACAACGTCTTATGCGCTCCCGCCACCTTCAGGCGAAACTGCAAGTCGGCGAGCCGGACGATGAGTTGGAGCAGGAAGCAGACCGCGTGGCGGCCACGGTGATGCGCGCGCCGGATCTTCAAGGCGCCTCGGAAGTGACCGGTTCGAATAGAACTCAGATTTCCAGCTTTAACCGGAAATATTCTGCTCCGCCGGCTGCAGAGGAAGCGCTTAACACCCAGTGCGTAGACGAAAAGCGCAAAGGTATGCTTCCGGGGAAAGCCGACGCTGACCAAGGGCTTCAAGTTTCGGAGGGAATCCAAGCGCAGATCGAAAGTCTGAGAGGCGGGGGCCAGCAAATGCCGGAATCCCTCCGGGCTCATTTCGAGACACGCTTTGGACATGACTTCAGTGGCGTTCGGCTGCACACCGGGTCCCAGGCCGCAGAGGCCGCGCAGAAAATAAATGCGAAGGCTTTTACAGTGGGGAGGGAGGTGGCCTTTGCAGCCGGGCAATACGCCCCGGGAACGGAGGCCGGCAAGAGATTGCTGGCACATGAATTGACCCACGTCATTCAACAAAATGGAGGCACACCCGGCGGGCTCGACGGGGCCAGGCGAGGACCTACTATCCAACGCCAGCCCGCCACCGGCTCCGGAACCGACTATGGACTGGCTCGCGAGGGCAGCCGAAACAAGTACGTCGCCGAGGCGATCCGGTTGTGGACCACGCAAAAGTCGATGAAGATTTGGGACTTCGTCGACGCCCTGATGAAGGTAATCCAGGCCGATCTGCTGAGCCAGGGTGTGCCCAAGTTCCCGTGGCGGAGGAGCCCGGGGCTCGGAGTCAGCGGTATGGCCGACTCGGAGCACTGGGTCGTGAAGATCGACCCCGACGCCTTCAGCGCGCGGGGAGTCACAATTGCGAAGCTTGCGGATCTGACGCTGGACGAGGTCCAAGAGGTCGTGGGGACGCTGTACCATGAGTCGCGTCATATTGACCAGGACGTGCTGCTCCTCCGGGTGCTGCTGGACCAGAAGAAACCGGAGAAGCAGATCGGCCAGGAGACCAAGATCCCCGCGCCGATCGTCAAGGCGGTGAAGGCGACGAAGTTCAAGACTCCGCTGGACCAAGTGCAAGTGGAGCATGCCACCCGCATGTTCGCGGTGATGTATGGCGAGCATAACGAGTTGCTGACTTTCCTCATGAAGAACTCGAAGTCGGTTGACGGCGTGCTCGAGCTGAAGAACGCGAGTAATGCGGACGACCTCAAGAAAGCGGCGCCCCACGTGAAGAAGCTGGCGGAATGGGTGAAGAACATCCTCGAGCCGAAGGTCAAGAAGTTGGCGTCGGGGAATAAGGGATCGCTGGAGGCGCAGCTAGAGCAGGATCTCGGCGAGTTGAACCAGGTGACGCCGCCACTGCTGGCGGCCTTCGCCATCGCGAGTAAGCTGAAGAACCCAACGGACGCTGACCTGCAGGATCTTCGGGATCGGGCGACAGACTGGGAGAAGAAGCTCCAGGCCGCGTACAGGAACCTGGAAGGCGAGAAAGACGCCTTCCGAGTAGAGGAGTTGGTGAAGAACACATTCCAGGATCAAGCCACGGAAAGTCGAAGCCCTAGCAAAAGGGGACCACTTCGACCATTCCATAACCCGTTGTTCCCGGTTAGCGGTTCCGGCGCCGGCGGTCCAACTCTCGCACTACCAGCCCCAGCCCGGCCATCGTCACCACGATGGTGAGCAGCGAGAGCGCCAGGCCCTTCCGCCGGTAGTCGCGTTCGGCGAGCGCCTTCTGCCCGGCCTGATACGTGGTCCGGGCGATGGCAAGCCCCTTATCGGCCTCCCCGTCTACCACGGCCGGATCGAAACTGTGCAAGTCCACCCGCGCCTTGATGAAGGTCTCTTGACCGTTCGCCAGCTCCACGCGCGCCGCCGACACCTCCATGCCGGAGCTTTCGGCGCGCTTCAAGATACCGTCGGCCTGTTCGAGCGCGGCCGACAGCCCCTCCAGGCGCGAGCGGATGCGCGCCGCCGCCTCGTAACCCCGGTCGCCTTGCTGGTGGCAGGTCACGCACACGGCTCCCGCCTGCACGCCGACCTCGGGAGGCGGAGGTGCTTTCACGTCGTGGTTGCTGTGGCAGACTACGCACCCCGCCAGTCCCATCTTGTCGAAGGCGGCCTGGTGCGGGCTCTTCGCGAACAGATTCTCAAACACCACATGGCAGGTGCCGCAGACCCGCGCGATGCTCGAGACGCCGGGCGGGGCCGCGCCGTGGTTGCCATGGCAGGTGGCGCAGGTCGGCGCCGAAAGATCGCCCCTCTTCGACACCGCCTCCCAGTGCACGCTGTCGCGGTATTTAGCGAACTGGTCGGTGGGGATCCGGTATCCCTTCATGTGCTCCGCGTCGGCGTGGCAGCGAGCACAGGTCTGCGGGAGACGCAGCGGATGCACCGGCGACTCGGCGTCCTTCACGGGGCGGATGTCGTGCACGCTGTGGCAATCCACGCAGTTCGCGACCTTCGTATCCCCCGCGGCGAGACGCTGGCCGTGCACGCTGGTGCGATACAGGGTGAGCTGGTCCACGCGCTCTTGCGGGGCGTAGCGGTGAATGAGCGTGGCATCGCTGTGGCAGCGCGCGCACAACGCCGGCACCGCCCGCCGGTCCACCTTGCCCACAAAGCCCTGCGGCCGGCTCATGGACTGCTGCGGGTCGAGACTCGCGGGGTCCCCGCCGTGGCAGGAAGCGCAAGTGAAGCCGAGGGCGGCGTGCACGTCGCGCGGGAACAGCTCGGCGGGACGCTTCAAGTCGCCTTCGAGCGCCGCATGGCAGTCGAGGCAGGTATTCTGCGCGGCCGGCTGCGCCTGCACCGGCAGCGCGAGAACCAGCAGCGGCAGCAGCTTGCGAAGGGCGCTCATCGCCAGTACCCCAACGCGGAGAACACGAGCAAGTACGCCACCACAAACACCCCCAGGCCCGTCAGGAGCCGGTGGCGCTCTTCGTGCGGCCCGCGCTGATCCCAGAAAGGCATCAGCATCCAGCCGACCGCCCCCAGGCCAAACAGAAGGATGCCCACGGTCTCCCCATCGAAGATCAGGATCTTGCTCGGGATCAGCTTCAGCGTGTAGAAGACGGCCAGGAAATACCATTCCGGCCGGATCCCCGGCGGGGCCGAGGCGAAGGGATCGGCCTTGGTCCCCAGCTCCCACGGGAAGAGCGCCGCCAGAGTCCCCAGCAGCGCGAGCGCCCCGTACCAGCCGATCAGCTCGCGCACCGCAAAATCGGGAAAGAACGGCATCACCGGAACCGGCTCGGTCGATCCCTTGGGCGAGCTCATGCCCCACTTTTGAACTAAGGCTAGGTGCACCAGCAGCAGCATGGTCGTCAGACCGGGCAGCACGGCCACGTGGAAGCCGAAGAAGCGCGTGAGGGTGGCGCCCGAGACCTCCTCCCCGCCCCGCAGGAACCGCCGCACGAACTCGCCGACCACGGGCACGGCGGCCGCCATGTCGGTGCCGACCTTAGTCGCAAACAGCGACAGCGTATTCCACGGCAGCAGGTAGCCGCTGAAACCGAACATCAGCGCCAGGAACAGCAGCGCCATCCCGCTCAGCCAGGTGAGTTCCCGGGGCTGCCGGTAAGCCTTCAGGAAAAACACGCTGAACATGTGGATCAGCGCCGCCAGCACCATGAGGTTCGCCGACCAACTATGCACCGAGCGCACCAGCCAGCCGAATTGCACCTGCGTGACGATGAACTGCACGCTCTCGAAGGCCTCCGTCGGCGTCGGCCGGTAGTAGAGCAGCAGCAGGACGCCGGTGAGCACCTGGATCACAAAAAGGAAAAGCGTGATGCCGCCGAAGTAATACCACAGCGTCCCGGAGTGGACCGGAACGGTCTTGTGCGCCAGGAAGTGGCTCACGGTCTCCCATCCGGTGCGATCGGCCAGCCACAGGCGGGCGCGTTTCAGCATGGCTCAGCCCCGCGTCACCACGACTTCATCGCCTTGCACGTGGGCGCTGTATTGCTCGAGCGGCCGCGGGGGCGGCCCTCCGGCCACCTTGCCGTTCAGGTCAAACTGGCCGTTGTGGCAGGCGCACCAGATCAGTTGCGTTTGCTGGTTGTACTGGACGGTGCAGTTCAGGTGCGTGCAGACCGCCGTGAAGGCCCTGAACTCGCCGGCCGCGGTGCGCACCAGCAGGGCCGGCCGGCTTCCGAAGCGGAAAATCCGGGCGCTGTTGGGGACGAGGTCCGCCTTGCCGGCCGAGACCTGGTTCACCGCCGACTCGGCCACCGGCGGCGGCATCATGAACTTCACCGCCGGATAGAGAAACGACATCACGGACGCCGTGAACCCGCTCCCCAGCAACAGGCGGATCCAGTTTCGGCGTCCCTCTGCAACCGCAGCTTCGTCCATCGAGCCCCTCCCGAAGAGCTTGCCGTCCTGGCAAAGCATCGCTGTTGCCAATCACAACCATCGAACCATCGGCAGATTCCGCAATTTATTTGAACTCTCGTGCCGGGCCGGATCTGCCTACCGGAAATGCTCGGCCAGGTAGCGGGCCAGGACGTCTTTCTCCTGCTCCGTCACCGGCGAGCCCCAGCGCATCATCTTTTCGACCTCGCGGGTCCAGCGGACGGGGTCGAGGCGCTGCCCCACGATCAGAGTCTCATCGTGGCACGCGGCGCATTTCTCGGCCGCGATCTTCTGGCCCTCGCCGGGCGGCAGCGTCTTCGCCAGCTCCGGATAAGCCTCCAGCTTCCCCGCCTGCACCCGGTCCGGGACGTTGTAGAGATATCCCGAAGGGTTCCAGGCCGGCGTCTCGGGCTGGGTACGGCCGCGGTCATCGGTAGCGCGCGCCATCACGGTGGCCGTAGCGCCCGACGCCGGCCGCCAGTCGTAAGAAAACCGCCGCCACGCAAACGGCGCCTTCTCGGAGCCGAGGCGGGCGTCGTGCCACGTCTGGCCGCCGTCGGTCGAGACCTCCACACGCGCAATCTGGTTCTCGCCGGCCGAGGCCACGCCCGCCACCGGACCAGCCGCCTGCGTGATGAGAGTCTTGACGCCCATCGAACTGACCGCGGCGAGATCCTTGGCATCCACCGCTTCGCCGGGCTTCACCGCACGCGTCGGGTAGCGGTAGGCGGTCTTCATGAAGAAGCCGTCGAACTCTTCCGGAATCGCCGTGATCTTGGTAAGCCACTTCACGCAGGCCGCGCCTTCCCAGCCAGGCGTGATGAGCCGCAGTGGAAACCCGTGCTCGAGCGGTATCGGAACGCCGTTCATGTGCGTGGCCAGCAGCGTCTCGGGATGCAGCGCCTTTTCAACCGGGATGCTGCGCACGAAATCCGGCGCGGCGCCCATGCCGGTGTCGGCGCCGTCGCAGGCGAGATGTTTGGCCTCGGGCTTCAGGACCGCGCGGCCCAGGACGTCGCGCAGCCGCACGCCCTTCCAGCGCGCCGTGCCGATCGAGCCTTTGCGCCACTGGATGCCCGCCACGTGCGGCTCGAAGTAGGCGCGCCCGTTGCCGGCGCACTCGATCGTGACCACCCGCTCGAGCTGCGGCATCCGCTCGAGCTGGGCCAGGGTCAGGGTGTAGGGCTTGCCAACCAGTCCCTCGACCGACAACTGCCAGCGGCCGACTTCCACCTGCGGGATGTAGAAGTGCGTCCGGACGAAGAAATGGTTGAGCGGGGTAATCCAGGAATCGAGCAGCGCCGGTGGCGTCTCGAGGTCGAGCGGGCGCGGCGAGTGGAGAATGAGCCGGTCTTTGCCGCGCAGCGCGGTCTCTTCGGGCGTGGCGGCGGCGAACTGGGGCGGGGCAAGCGCGCCCCCAAAAATCCAGAGCAAGGATCGGCGGGTCATCCCCCCAAGGTTACAACGGAACCCGGCCGTTCGCCCTTACGGGTGGCGGCTCGAGGAAAACTTGCTCAGGGTCGAAAGCAGATCCTTGGCCGCATCGGGCGCCGGGATTTCACCCTTCAGGATTTCCGCCGGCTTGACGTTCTTGCCGTAGATCTGCCGGTTGTCGGCGTCGTCGGCCCGCAGCGTCGCGCCTTGCAGCGACAGCCCCGCAAACAAGCCGCGCGACCGGGAATACGAGAGAATCTCGGCGTGCATCTGGGCGTCGGTTTGCGCTTGCGCGTCGCGCCCCACCGGCCCGGCAGCGGCGGTGGCGTCCGCCCCGACGGTGAACTTGCTCTCAATCAGCTTGTCCACGCCGCGGTCGTTCATGATCAGGAAAATCAGGTCGATGGCCGTGGCGCCGATCTGCAGGCCGAAGCTGCCACCCTCAATGCGGATGGTGGAAGGCCCGGTCCAGCCGTGGCCCTCTTTGCCGCGGCACTGGATGACGCCCTTCCCATACCGGGCGCCGACGATGAACCCGGCCTTCTTGACCGATGGCACGATGCCGACGCAATAGGACTTGTCCAGCAACTCCTGCGGCACGCCTTTGTCCGGGGTGCCCATCACCTCGTCGAACACGCGGGCGGCCTCGTGAATCCGGGCCACCGCATCGGCATCGGCGGCGAGAAGAGAAAAACTGCTGAGAGTGAGAATCAACGCAGCACGGATCATAGGGTTATTTTAGGACGGAACCGCTCGCGGGAGCAACCGGTAGTGGTCTAAATCTGCGGTGATGGTATCGAAACGAGGGCAGTCAGTTGTCCATTCCACGCGACCTTGATGGATCGGGGTACGTCAGGGGCGTCTACCAGGCCAGCCAGATGACGGTTGAAGGCGTCGCGGCCACGCCGTCCCATTGTGGCAAGCAACATAAGAATCCACTCCTGGATATCGAGAAAGTTCACTTCGTGCCCTTGCGTAAAATACTGGCGAGCTTGCGCCATCGCCGCCGGTTCGACTGTGGAAAGATGTACGAAAAAGTTGAGGGCACTGTAAGAAAGGGCATCAAAGAAGGCCCGAGAAAAGTCTCGCATTTCGCCCGGAACAAGGAGGTCGTAGACCTTCAACGAGACAAAGCCAGGCAGAAAAAACAAAAAGAAAAGAGTTAGCCGATCAATACTCCAGAGATCCATGGCGGTCGCCGCAGCCCGAGCCTACTGCCAACGACTGAGATCTTATCACGCCTCATTCAGCTAGCCCCGAGGACGACACAGCGGTCGCTAGCCCTACCCCGGCAGCTTGCTGGACCCCATCAGGTACTGATCGACGGCGCGCGCCGCCTTGCGGCCCTCCGCGAGCGCCCAGACCACAAGCGACTGGCCGCGGCGGGCGTCGCCGGCGGCAAACACGCCCGGGACGCTCGACATGTAGGTCTTCTGGTCGGCCTTGATGTTCTGGCGTTCGTCGAGCGCGAGGCCGAGGTCTTTCACGAGACCTTCCTGCACCGGGCCGAGGAAGCCCATGGCGAGCAGGACCAACTCCGTCTCGAGCACAAATTCCGAGCCGGGGATTTCCTTAAACTTGCCGCCGGTCCACTCCAGGCGCACACCCTCGAGCGCCTTCAGATTCCCCCGCTCATCGCCGATAAAGCGCCTGGTGTTGACGCTCCACTCGCGGATGCCGCCCTCCTCGTGCGAGCTCTCCGTGCGGAGCTGCATCGGCCAGAGCGGCCAGGGGGTCGTGGAGCTGCGCGTGGGCGGCGGTTGCGGCAGCAGCTCGAACTGGTGGATGCTGCGAGCCTCCTGGCGATGGGACGTGCCGAGGCAGTCGGCGCCGGTGTCGCCGCCGCCGATGATCACCACGCGCTTCCCGGTGGCCTTGATCTCGGCGGCCGTATCCACCGGCAGGTTCGAGACGCGGCGGTTCTGCTGCGGCAGGAAGTCCATCGCGAACTCGATACCTCTTAGCTCGCGGCCGGGAACGGGGAGGTCGCGCGGGCGGGTCGAGCCGGTGCAGATGCAGATCGCGTCGAACTCGGCCCGCAGCTTGTCCGCGGGAACATCGACGCCCGCGACCACGCCGCAGCGGAACTCGACACCCTCCGCCGTCATTTGGTCGAGGCGCCGCTGGACTACCCATTTCTCCAGTTTGAAATCGGGGATGCCGTACATCAGCAGCCCCCCGGGACGGTCGGACTTCTCGAAGACCGTCACCGTGTGGCCCGCACGGTTCAACTGCTGGGCCGCCGCGAGGCCCGCCGGACCGGACCCGATCACCGCCACCTTCTTGCCGGTGCGCACCTGCGGCGGCTCCGGCCGGATCAAGCCGGCCTCGAAGCCGCGCTCGGCGATGGTTTTCTCGATGTTCTTGATCGTCACCGGGTCATCATTGATACCCAGGACGCAGGCAGCTTCGCACGGCGCGGGGCAGATGCGGCCGGTAAAATCCGGAAAGTTATTGGTCGCGTGCAGCATCTGCAGGGCGTCCTGCCAGCGGCCGCGATAGACCAGGTCGTTCCAGTCCGGGATGATGTTGTTCAGCGGGCAGCCGGTGTGGCAGAACGGGATGCCGCAATCCATGCACCGGGCGGCCTGGGTCTTCAGCTTCTCCTCGGGAAACGGTTGATACACCTCGAACCAGTCGTGGACGCGCGCCTCCACCGGACGCCGCGCGGGCGTCTCCCGGGTGTACTCCATGAAACCGGTAACTTTACCCATGGATGGCGTGCACTCCCGCGTCGCCGCTGCCCAGATGATGCGCCGCCACAGGCGGTGGAGGCGCCGGCAGGAACAGCCCCGACTTGTCGGACTTCTCGAGCACCTCGCGGTATTCCTTCGGCATGACCTTCACGAATTTCGGCAGCAGCGTGTCCCAGTGCTCCAGCACCCACTCGGCCCGGGGGCTGTTGGTGTACTGGTGGTGATTCTCGACGAGCGTCCGCAGCAGCTTCAGGTCGGCGTCGGTTTGCACCGGCTCGAGCCCGACCATGTCAAGGTTGCAGCGCTTCGTGCCGAAGTCGCCCTGTTCGTCGAGGACAAAGGCCACGCCGCTCGACATGCCGGCCGCGAAGTTGCGGCCCGTGCGCCCGAGCACCACCACCACGCCCTTGGTCATGTATTCGCAGCCATGGTCGCCCACGCCTTCCACCACCGCGTAGGCGCCCGAGTTGCGGACCGCAAACCGCTCGCCCGCCATGCCGTGCAGGTAGACCTCGCCGCCCGTCGCCCCGTAGAGACAGACGTTCCCGACGATAATGTTCTCCTCCGGCACGAACGTCGCGCTGTGCGGCGGGTAAATGATCAGCTTGCCGCCCGAGAGTCCCTTACCCATGTAGTCGCAGGTATCGCCTTCGAGCTCGAAGGTGATGCCCTTGGCGAGAAACGCCCCGAAGCTCTGCCCCGCCGAGCCGTTGAAGCGGCAATAGATGGTGTCCTGGGAAAGGCCGGCGCTGCCGTAGCGGCGCGCCACCTGGCCCGAAAGCATGGCGCCCACCGTGCGGTTCACGTTGCGGATCGGCAGGTTGATGTCCACCCGCTCGCGCCGCTCGAGCGCCGCCTCCGACTGCTGGATCAGCGTCCAGTCGAGAGCGCCTCCGAGACCGTGGTCCTGGGACTGGCAATGGTAGCGGGCGACGCGCTCGGGCACTTCCGGCCGGTGGAAGATCTCCGAAAAGTCGAGGCCCCGCGCCTTCCAGTGGTGGATCGCCTGGTTGACGTCGAGCAGGTCGGAGCGGCCGACCATTTCGTTGAGCGTGCGGAAGCCGAGCTTCGCCATGATCTCGCGCAACTCTTCCGCGATGAAGAAGAAGAAGTTGATCACGTGCTCAGGCTGGCCGGTGAATTTGGCGCGCAGCGCCGGGTCCTGAGTCGCCACGCCCACCGGGCAGGTGTTGAGGTGGCACTTGCGCATCATGATGCAGCCCATCGAAACCAGCGGCGCACTGGAGAAGCCGAACTCTTCGGCGCCGAGCAGGCAGGCGATGGCCACGTCGCGTCCGGTCTTGAGCTGGCCGTCGGTTTCCACCACAATGCGGCCGCGCAGGTCGTTCTTCACCAGCACCTGCTGGGCTTCGGCCAGGCCGATCTCCCACGGGATGCCGGCATGCTTGATCGAGGAGACGGGCGAAGCGCCCGTGCCGCCGTCGTGGCCGCTGATGAGGACCACGTCGGCGTGCGCCTTCGCGACGCCGGCGGCGACGGTCCCGACGCCCACCTCGGCCACCAGCTTGACCGAAATGCGGGCCTGCGAGTTCACGTTCTTGAGGTCGTGGATGAGCTGCGCCAGATCCTCGATCGAGTAAATGTCATGGTGCGGCGGGGGCGAGATCAGGCCCACGCCAGGGATAGAGTGACGAATCCGCGCGATGGTCGCATCGACCTTGCGGCCGGGGAGCTGGCCACCCTCGCCAGGCTTGGCGCCCTGCGCCATCTTGATCTGTAGTTCGTCGCAATTGACCAGGTAGTGGGCGGTGACGCCGAAGCGCGCCGAGGCCACTTGCTTGATGGCGCTCCGCCGCCAGTCGCCGTTGGGGTCCCGCTCGAAGCGGACCTCGTCTTCTCCGCCCTCGCCGGTATTCGACTTCCCGCCAATGCGGTTCATCGCAATGGCCAGCGTCTCGTGGGCCTCCTTGCTAATGGACCCGAACGACATGGCGCCGGTCTTGAAGCGCTTGACGATTTCCTTGGCCGGCTCGACCTCCTCGACCGGAATCGGCTCGTGTTCGTCAAAGCGGAACCGGAATAGGCCGCGCAGCGTGCAGAGCCGTTCCGACTGGTCGTTGATCCAGTCCGAATATTCCCGGAAGCTGGCAAAGTTCTGCTCGCGGACGGCCTGCTGCAATTTACTTATAGTGTGCGGATTGAAGAGATGCCGCTCGCCCCGCACCCGGAACTGATACTGGCCGCCGACGTCGAGATCGGGGTCGGTGTCGGTGCGCGGCGTCATGGCAAAGTCGTGACGCATGGCCGCTTCGCGAGCGATCACGTCGAGCCCCACGCCGCTGATCCGCGAGGGCGTGCCGGTGAAATACTTCTCGACCATGTCCCGATCGAGCCCGACGGCCTCGAAAATCTGCGCCCCGCAATAGCTCTGAATGGTCGAGATGCCCATCTTCGAAATGGTCTTGAGCAGGCCCTTCTTAATGGACTTCAGGTAGTTGGCCTGGACCTTTTCGGCGGTCAGGTCGGCGGGCAACAGTCCGTCCTGCTGCATCTTCGCCAGGGTTTCGAAAGCCAGGTAGGGATTGATGGCGCTCGCCCCATAGCCGATCAGCAGGGCGAAGTGCATCACCTCGCGGGGCTCGCCGCTCTCGACGATCAGAGCCACCTGCGTGCGCAGCTTTTCGCGGATCAGGTAATGGTGCACGGCTGAGAGCGCCAGCAGGCAGGGGATCGGCGCAAGGTCCTGGTTCCCGCCGCGGTCGGAGAGGATGAGAACCGGGTACCCACCGCGCGCGGCATCGTTCGCCCTTTGGCACAGGGCATCGAGCGCCTTCTCGAGACCCGGGCCGCCGGCGGCCACCTCGAACAGCGCCGGCAGCGTCACGGCCAGGAAATCGCCCTGCTTG